>CAZBAI010000007.1:0-72744 GCA_964490175.1 uncultured Oscillospiraceae bacterium
TCATTCCGGGGATAGTTCTCATAAGAGCGATATCCTCACAGCACTGGTGGGTTGCACCGTCCTCACCGACGGAAATTCCCGCATGAGTTGCGCCGATTTTTACGTTAAGATGCGGATATCCGATTGAATTGCGCACAATTTCATAGGCTCTTCCCGATGCAAACATTGCAAATGTGCTTGCAAACGGAATCATACCGCAGGTTGCCAATCCGGCGGCAATACCCATCATATTACACTCGGCAATGCCGCAGTCGAAGAATCTTTCGGGACATTTTTTCTTAAAAATGCCTGTTTTGGTTGCGGCGGCAAGGTCGGCGTCAAGCACAACAAGCTTATCGTATTTTTCCGAAAG
Source organism: uncultured Oscillospiraceae bacterium (assembly GCA_964490175.1). Taxonomy (GTDB): domain Bacteria; phylum Bacillota; class Clostridia; order Oscillospirales; family Ruminococcaceae; genus RGIG3077. The sequence goes on from CAZBAI010000007.1 coordinate 353, forward strand.
CTCTGCCAATGCTTCGCCGTAGCTTTCACGTGTTGCTTTTTTGATAATTTCGCTCATTATTTAACCCTCCAGCTCTTTCAAGGTATTTTTCAGCTCGTTCATAGCAATTTCATACTGTTCGGCATTAGGTGCCGCACCGTGCCAGCCAACGTTGTTTTCCATAAAGGAAACGCCTTTTCCTTTAATGCTTTTTTGAATAATCGCAACGGGACGTTCGCTGTTTTCAGCCTCTGCAAAAGCACGCTCGATATCGTCAAAATCATGAGCATCCATTGTAATGACCTGCCAACCAAATGCGGCAAATTTATCGGTAATCGGGTGCGGCGAACAAACCTGCGTTACAGGTCCGTCGATTTGCAGACCGTTGTTGTCAACAATCGCCACAATATTATTAAGCTTATTGTGGGCGGCAAACATTGCGGCTTCCCAAACCATGCCCTCTTCGATTTCACCGTCACCGAGAATTGTATAGACCTCATAGTCCTTATCGGCAAGCTTTGCGTTGAGTGCCATTCCGCAGGCGCAAGAAAGCCCCTGTCCGAGTGAGCCGCTCGACATATCAACGCCGGGCGTGCCTTTCATATCGGGGTGACCCTGAAGCATCGCACCGATATGACGCAGCTTTTTCAGCTCCGATTTGTCAAAATAACCTTTTTCGGCAAGCACAGAATAAAGCGCAGGCGCACAATGTCCCTTTGAAAGAACAAGTCTGTCCCTATTTTCATCGCAGGGGTTGCTCGGTGTAACATTGAGCTTTTCAAAATAAAGATAGGTCAAAAGGTCGCATATCGAAAGCGAACCGCCCGGGTGACCGGATTTTGCGCTGAAAACGCCCTCAATCACGCCCATTCTCACTTTGCAGGCAATTGCCTCAAGTTCTTTTTTTCTGTTAATGTTCATCATTTTTTCCTCCGTCCCATTCATTATATATAAAATTGAGAATCTCCGTCATAGGGCAATCTTCACACGAAGATTTTAACACAATATCGGCAGAAGCTTTAACCGAAGGCTGTGCATTTGCGACAGCAAACCCGAAATCAGCCGCTTTCAGCATTTCAATGTCATTATCATAGTCACCGCACGCAAAAATTGTGAATCCATCAAGCTGAAATGTATCAATAAGCTTTTTCAAGCCACTGCCTTTTGAAACATTTTTCGGCAGCATTTCAAAATAGCAACGCTCGCTTTTCACAAAATCGACGCCGCAATAGCCCTTTTCTTTGCAAAAATCCGCCAGTTGCTGCTGCATATCATGCTCTATACCGAAAAGGATTTTAATTCTGTTTTGCGGAATTTTGTCAAAATCGCAAAACACAGGGTTTGTTTGGCATATTCCGATATGTTCACGCTCGATTTCGTTAAATTGCGGCACATAAATGTTGTCAAGGCAAAGTACTTCACAGCCGCAATTCGGGAAATTATTAAGAATTTCCAATGCATAATCACTTGCGATTGGCGGTAAATAGTTTGCAAAAACCGCTTTATTGGATATACAATCCCAAGCAAGAGCGCCGTTATACAACAATGCGGCAAAATCAGGCTTGACTTTGGAAAAATATCGGCTTGTTGCCTGCAAAGCTCTGCCTGTTGCAATTGTAAATTTACCGCCGTTTTTGCGAAACATATCGATCTGCTTCATGTCAAAATCGGAAATTTCTTTATTTTTCGGCAAAAAAGTACCGTCCATATCCGTAATGAGCAAAACTTTAGATAATTCTTTTTGCATAAATCCTCTTTAGGCGTTTATCAATTTTTTAAAATAATCGGGCAAATCGCTCGAAAATTCAAGATATTCCTTGGTTACAGGATGCACAAACCCGATTTTTCGTGCATGAAGCGACTGCCCCTGCAAACCCTTTACAGCCTTGCCGTAGACGTCATCACCGTATATCGGGTGCCCGATATACGCCATGTGCACCCTAATCTGATGCGTTCGCCCGGTTTCAAGGCGCAATCGCAAATGGGCAAATTTATCAAATTGCCGCAAAACCTCATAGTGTGTTATCGCATTTCTTGAATTCAAATCGGTAACGCACATTTTTTTTCTGTCGATTTTATGGCGACCTATCGGTGCATTGACCGTGCCCGATAAATCCTTAAAATTGCCGACTGCCAAAGCTTCATATTCACGTGTAAAGGTATGCGCCTTGATTTGCTCGGCAAGTCCGAAATGCGCCACATCATTTTTGGCAACAACCAAAAGCCCGCTTGTATTCATATCAATTCGGTGAACGATCCCCGGGCGCATTTCACCGTTTATGCCCGAAAGACTGTTTGAACAGTGATACATCAGCGCATTAACCAACGTTCCGCTGTAATGTGACGGCGCAGGGTGAACGACCATACCTTTCGGCTTGTTGACAACGAGCAAACATTCATCTTCAAAAACTATATCAAGCGGAATATTCTCAGGCTTGATATCGACATCTTGCGGCTGCAAAAGCGCAACGGCGACACAATCACCCGATTTAACACGGTAATTTTTTGCTTTTAAACCGCCGTTCACCTTAATATTGCCTTTTTCGATAAGAATAGCTGCGGCATTGCGTGAAAGGTTTTCAACATTTTCCGACGCAAACACATCAAGCCGCTTATCCGAATCGGTATCACCGGCAAAAATTATAATTTCATCAGTCGGCATTATTTTCAAAATCCTCAAAAGCTACGGAAGAAACTTCAATATCCTGCGAAGGTAAAGTATCTTCACCGTTTTCTTCGGCAAACAGCTCTTTATCGAAGAATATCAAATACACAGCCATTAAAATGCAACCAACGGTAATAAAACAATCGGCGAAATTGAAAATCGCAAAATCAAATATCTGCACGTCAAAATAATCGATAACCTCGCCGCCTCTGAAAATCCTGTCGATAAGATTACCGAGTCCGCCGCCGATAATCGCACCGAAAAGCATAATCGGAAAAGGATTAGTAATTTTGCGCTTAAACATGATATAAAGGCAAATCGCAATCATGACAATCGGCAGAATTATCAGTAAAATCCGCATTCCGGAAAACGAACCGAACACGGCGCCGTCGTTAAAATGCAGTGTCAAGCCAAGCACCTTTTCACCGCCGATAACGATAAAATCACGTGTTTGACCCAACTCAAGATTGTCAATCACCCAAAACTTAATAACCTGATCGAAAAATGCAATCAATGCGGCGAACAGAATTGAAATATATACCAAGATAAAACCTCTCAATAAACAGCATTACCGCAAATATTTTGCGGCAAGCTGAATAATATTTACAATTTAAACATATTTTGCACAACGTGCACACAAGGTCGGGTGCTCGCTGTGGGCGCCGACGGTTTCGCTGTATTTCCAGCAGCGTTCACATTTATCGCCGGTTGCCTTATCGATATTATAAGCAACGCTTTCAAAAACTTCGCTGTTAAATTCGCACACCGCATTATCATCAAAGCAAACCTTTGAAACGATAAGGATTTCGGCAAGCTCATTTTCATCAAGCTTTACAGGAAGCTTATCGGCATTTTTAATCGTTACACACGCTTCAAGCGGCGCACCGATGAGCTTTAAAGCACGCTTAGCTTCAAGCGATTTGTTAATATCTTCACGGATTTTAACGATATTATCCCACTTATCGGCAAAGCTTTGATCAAAAGAAATACCGCTCTTTTCGGGAAAATCGTTAAAGAACACGGATTCGGTGTCATCACAGTCAAGGTGCGGCATAAAGCTCCAAATCTCATCAGCTGTAAATGTCAAAATCGGTGCGATAAGACGTGCAACACCGCTGAGAATGCGATACATTGCGGTTTGGGCGCTTCTTCTTTCAACCGAATCAACGCTTGTGCAATAAAGCCTGTCTTTAATAATATCAAGATAGAAATTCGACAAATCTCTTACGCAGTAATTGTGAATTTCATGGAAAACAATGTGAAATTCATATTCATCATAGGCAATTTTCACCTTATCGATAAGGTTATCAAGGCGCATAAGTGCCCATTTGTCGATTTCAAGCAATTGCGAATCGTCTACGGCGTCGCAGTTGGGGTCAAACACCTTGTCATCGCCCATTGTAAGGTTACCGAGAATGAACCTTGCGGTATTTCTGAATTTTTTATAGGCCTCGCTTAACTGTTTGAAAAGTGCGTGCGATGTCTTAATATCGCTGTGATAATCGCTTGAAGCGACCCAAAGGCGCAAAACATCGCCGCCATATTGCTTGATGATTTCCTCGGGGGCAATACCGTTTCCTGCGGATTTATGCATAAACTTGCCCTTTTCATCAACAACCATGCCGTGTGTGCAAACCTGCTTATAGGGAGCGCAACCCTGCCATACAACCGAAGTCAGCAATGATGACTGAAACCAGCCTCTGTATTGATCATTGCCCTCAAGATAAAGGTCGCAGGGATTGCAAAGCTCTTCATAATTTTCCAAAACAGCCGCATGAGAAACGCCACTGTCAAACCAAACATCAAAGATATCGGTTTCTTTAATGAACTCAGAGCAGCCGCATTCGCATTTCACAGTATCGGGAATAAACTCTTTAACATCCTTTATATACCAAGCGTCGGAGCTTTCTTTTCTGAACAGCTCGGAAATTGCGGCGATAGTTTCATCGGTAACAATCGGCTTGCCGCAGTCCTTACAGTAAATAACGGGGATAGGCACGCCCCATGTGCGCTGGCGGGAAATGCACCAATCGCTTCTATCGGAAACCATATTCTTTATGCGATCCTCGCCCCAAGCGGGATACCATTTGACATTTTCGATAGCCTTAATCGTTTCGTCTTTAAAATCTTTAACACTGCAAAACCACTGCTCGGTCGCACGGAAAATAATCGGATTTTTACATCTCCAGCAATGAGGATACTGGTGCTCGATTTTTTCAATCGCAAGCAAGCTGCCGTTATCGGAAATGTGCTGAGCGATAGCCTTATTGGCTTCATCTGTTGTAAGTCCCTCAAACTGACCTGCTTCGGCGGTTAATCTGCCGCTTGCGTCAACAGGCACGATTATCGGAATTTCGGGGTATTTTTTGCAAACCTCAAAGTCTTCAACACCGTGACCGGGCGCTGTATGTACACAGCCCGTGCCGCTTTCAAGTGTAACGTGGTCACCCACGATAACAGGCGAAAATCTATCGATAAAGGGGTGCTTTGTCTTGATGTTTTCAAGCTCTATACCCTTAAATGAACCTATGCATTCATAATTTTCGATTTTTGCGGCGCTCATTGCAACATCAACAAGATCTCTTGCCATGCAATAATATTCATCATTCACCTTGACAAGGGTATATTCATATTCCGGACCTACGCAAATTGCAAGGTTTCCCGGCAAGGTCCAGGTAGTGGTTGTCCAAATAACAAAATAAATCTTGCTTTTGTCGATAGAGAGAGCGTCGAAAACACCGTTATCATCGGCAACATTAAATTTTACATAAATAGAATAGCAAATATCGTTTGCATATTCGATTTCCGCTTCTGCTAAAGCCGTTTTACAATCGGGGCACCAATGCACAGGCTTCAAACCTTTATACATATAGCCTTTTTTAGCCATTTTTCCGAAAACTTCAACCTGCTTTGCCTCATATTCGGGCTTTAAGGTCAGATAAGGATCGTCAAAATTTCCCCAAACGCCAAGTCGCTTAAATTGCTTTTTTTGCCCATCAAGGCAAGAAAGAGCAAACTCACGGCAGTGCTTGCGCAAAACCTCGGGCGCAACCGCACCGTTTTCCACGCCGATTGCCTTTAAAGCTTTAAGCTCAATCGGCAAACCGTGAGTATCCCAACCGGGAACGTAAGGTGCGCAGTATCCGTTCATATTTTTATACTTGACGATAAAATCCTTCAAAATCTTGTTAAGAGCCGTTCCGAGATGAATCTCACCGTTGGCATAGGGAGGTCCGTCATGCAAAACAAACTTCGGCTTTTTAGCATTTTTTTCGACAAGCTTATAATACACCCTGTTTTTTTCCCATTTTTCGAGAGTTTCAGGCTCTCTCACAGGGAGATTGCCCCTCATCGGAAAATCGGTTTTCGGGAGATTTATAGTTTTATTGTAATCATATGCCATAACAATATTACCTTTCAAATTTAATATACCACAGAAAACGGCTTGATTAAAAGCCGCTTTCCGAATTTATTCAGTTCTTATCGGTATTGTTTGCACCGAACTGCAAATCACCGTAGAATTTGCTGGGTGTGGGTGATGAAAAAGGCAGTGCGTTGGCAATTACTTCGTTTTCATGCAAAACTTCATCAACATCTAAAGCCTTTTCTTCATTGCCCATATTATCGTTATTATCGTTCATTGCAGGTGTCTGCTCGGATTTTTCCTCAGATTTCAAGCCGTTTTCGGGCTGTTCCGCTTCCTTTGCCGAAACTTCTTCGGGTTCTTCATCTTGAGCGGAATCGGCTGTATCGTCCTCTGTTTCTTCGTCAATATCGGCAATATCGGCGTCGTCAACGTCTTCTTCGTTGTCTTCGTCGTCTTCATCCTCTTCATCGTCGATTTCAGGCATATTCACGATAAGCTCAAGATGCTTTTTGTACATATCAAGCAATTCTTTCTTAAAGTCGGAAACCTCATGCTGAATGTTATCCAGCTCATTTTCGTGTTCCTCAATCTGAAGCTCGATTTCAATGGTTTTTTCCTCATATGCGTCCTCGGCCTTTTTGGTAAGGTCGGCATACTTCTGCTCACACTCGGCAATAAGCTTGTCATATTTTTCCTTGCCCTCGGCAAGCATACGTTCATTTTCCTCGGCAGTTTCCTTGCGTGTTCTGTCGGCTTCAAGCTTTGCGATTTCAACCTCACGCTTGGCTTCTTCTACCATTTTGTCGTTTTTCTGTTTTGCATCGTCAATAATACCGTCGGCACGCTCTTGCGCCTCGGCAACGATTTTACGCTTTTCTTTTTGTGCGGAAAGCAAAGCGTCCTTGAGGGCTTCCTCATCCTGCCTGTATTCTCTCACCTTATCGGCAAGTATTCCGATTTTTCCCTCAAGCTCCTCCTTTTCGCTTTGAAGCTTGGCAAACTCCGATGCTACCTGGCGAAGATAATCCTCCACTTCCTCACAGGTATATCCGAGCCTTGCAGATTCAAACCTTTTGCTGCTGATTTCGGTTGCATTCATTATTAAGAGCCCTCCTAATTGTATTTGTTAATAATAATTATTGTTTTGCCTTTTTTCGATTGCCCGACAATTTCGGACAATTCAAATTTTCCATATCCTTTTACTGAAAAAACATCATTTTCGCAAAGCCTTGCATCAGGCGAAAAAACATCACGGCAATTGAGCTTTGCGCCAAAACGACGAATGAGCGTTTGCGCATTTTGTCGGCTGATTTTAAGCGCTGCGGCAATTACGGAATCAAGTCGAAGCGATGAAACGCTCGCTCTTATCGGCGTTAGCTCGGTCTTGATATCACCGGGAAACTCAGAGCAAATTTCGCAATGCACACGGCAAGAGCCGACGCTTTGAAGCTGCATTGCAACGGCGCTTGAAACCGTATTTGATACCGCAATATAGGCGTAATTTTCACACACGGAGATATCGCCGATTTTACTGCGTTTTATCCTAAGCGACATAAGTGCGCCGAGAAAATCTCTGTGTGAAAGCGTTTTCGGCAAATTATACTCAACTTTTATACAGCAAATCGGAAAATGACTAAGCGGTGCATTCTCTTGACTAATGCAAAGCATTTGCCTTTGCGCATTTGTAAATCCGCCGAATGAAACAGCCGATATCGAGCTAAAGTGCCCAAGCACGCCCCTTGCAACGTCAAGCTGACGTTTATCGAAAAAATCGGTATATTGAGGGGCACTCTCACAGAGCGCACGCCGAGCAAGTTCATCTATGCGAGAAACAAGCTCTGCGTCTTGCGGCAAGGGAATGCCGTTTGTATTGCTCAAAGCAGCACGCCGTTATTTTCAAGCTCGCCGACGAGTTCCTCACCGACAAAACCGACATTATACGGAGTAATAATAAAGGTATTGTTCGCAACCGGCTTAATGTTTCCGCCGTTTGCGTAAGCGACGCCGCCGAGAAAATCAATAATTCTTCTGGTAACATCGGGCGTTGTCGATTCAAGATTAAGCACTATCGTCTTTTTGGAATTGAGGTGGTCGGCGATTTGCTTTGTATCTGAAAACTGCTCGGGCTTTACAAGAATTACCTGAAGCTGTGCGGTTGCGTTAATATTTACAACACGGTTTCGTCTGTCCTCGGGAGTTTCCGAAGCTGTTGCTGTTTCGTCCTCTTCCTCCTCGGAAAATCCAATCCATTCCTTGAAATTTTCAAAAATTCCCATAACGGTATTTCTCCATTTCCGGCGCTTGGCGCCATTATTTTTGATACTTTAAATCGGATAATCTCTTTTTCCGAAAATTGCCGTGCCGAGCCTTACAATATTCGAGCCGTATTTAACGGCGTTCGCATAATCGCCCGACATACCCATTGACAAAATATCCATACTAACATTATCATACTTTTTTGCTCTTTTGTCAATAAAAAGTTTTTGCATTTTATATAAAAATTTTTCGCAATTTGGCGGTGGGATGGTCATCAGCCCGCAAATTCGTACATTTTCGAGCTTCGCTATCTCCAAAATATTATCGTCAAGCCCATCTTGCGAAAATCCGCTTTTTGAAATTTCATCACCGATATTAACTTCAAGCAGAATATCCATAACCGTATTGTGCTTTTTTGCGCAACGGTCGATTTCGCTTGCAAGCTTAAGCGAATCTACCGACTGAATCATCGAAACGCTGTCAACAATATATTTCACTTTATTTGTCTGCAATTTGCCGATGAAATGAACATCGGCGCTTTTGTCGTAAAAATCCCTTTTTGAAATATATTCCTGAACACGGTTTTCGCCCAAAAGCGATATTCCGCACGCAATTGCCTCGTTAACACGCTGTGCATCAACGGTTTTGGTCACCGCCATTATTTCGACTTTATCGCCGCTTTTGCGATATTTGGCTTTCGCTTCTTCGATTTCAAAAGAAATTCTTTTAATATTTTCGGAAATTTCGGACATCATCCGCCAACCCCTTCCAAAACGATATCATCGTACATTGCGACATACTCGGAATCGTTCATAACTTCGGAGATAACATAATCATCCTGTTCAAATATAATATTGATTTTTTTAAAATTGACCGTATCGCCGATAACAACGTAAACGCCTTTTTCGCCGTCGAAAAATCTAATCGTTTCTCTGGGGATTTTGATACCCTCATAGACTTCGTCTTTTGTCATTTCAACGCTTTCGACCCTGCGGGAAACAAGCTCGGCGCTGATTTTATCGCATTTGAGTATGAGAATGCTTGTTCTGAAATCCTGTGTTGAACGAATATCCTCAATCTGCGCTTCGATTTTTGTCTGCGACAGCATGAGATTTAGGTTGACCGTATCTCCTATCTCGAAAAGCTTTTCGGAATTATCGATTACCGCAACCATTTTCCATTCAAGACCGCTTATCACCTTGCCGATTGTGCCGAAAGTTTCGGTTTCGCCGGCGGCAATAATCTGATTTATATCATCAACGCCAAGGTCGTCTATCATATCTATATACAGCGAATCCTCAAAGCCATCGGTCTTGCTGACAAAAAATCCCGATTTATCGGAATATACCGTACTCAGCGGCTGCTGCATTGAGGCGTTGAGCAACGCTATATTGTCTTGAATCTGCTTTATGCGCTCATCAAAGCTTGAAATTTCACCTGTTATAATTTGCATTGTGCAAAGATTGACAAAAAGCTCCTCTCGCTCGGTTTCAAGGGCTTCAAAGTCGCCTGTTTCAATACATTGCATAACGCTTTGATAGCGCTTGTCTATCATTTTTGAAACCTCGCTCGGCTGTGCCGCTTCAATAGTGCCCTGATTTTGGATTTTTTCAAGCAATTCAAGCTCGTGATTTAGCTTTTCTATTTCTTTTGAAGCTTCGGCATTACCGTTTGAAGCATAAATTTCGGCAATCGCAGTGTTCACGCCGACCTTGCCGCCGTCATCGACAACATAGCTTATAACGCCCGAATTTGCGGTATAGGAAATTGTTTGTTCATTGCGGATATACACGCCGTCAAATGCCATTGTGTATGATGAAGAACAAGGCAGTGCCGCAACGGTGACATATTCTTCACGTGACATTAAAACAGCTTGACTGAAAACCGTCAGCACTATAAAAAGGCTGAGTATAAAAATTACAATTTTACCCGTTTTTGTATTCATTATTCTTTTCTGTATTCATTAGTCTTTTCAGCCGAGTCAAGAATGGAAATCGGCTTTGCCGGCGAAATTGTCGATATAGCGTGCTTGTAGACAAGATTTTGCCTTCCCTCACTGTCAAGAATCACCGTAAAGCTGTCAAACCCCTTGACATAGCCCTTAAACTGAAATCCGTTTGTAAGGAAGATTGTCAGGCATATATGTTCTTTTCTCGCCTGATTCAAAAATACATCCTGAAGATTCAACGTTGATTTGGTGTTCATAAATTACCTCCGTAAAACAAATAAAATAAATATTGCACACAAAAAAATCTAACGTGTGCGAAAATAAATACGTCAGCGCAAGCGCAAATAACGCTCTTTTATCATTATATCATAAAAAATTATTTTTGGCTATAATTTTTCGGAAATTTTCCAATATTTTTTCATCATCGGTTTTTTCATCGCAAATAACCCAATTTATCCGCTTGTCACGTCGAAACCAAGTCAGCTGACGCTTGGCATATCTGCGTGTTTCCGTTTTGATTTTTTCGATTGCACAGTCAAGCGAAATACAGCCTTGAAAATAAGGTATAAGCTCCTTTACGCCAATCGCCGCAGCGGCGGTATTACCGAGAGAACCACTGTCATAAGCGCTTTTTGCTTCCTGCAAAAGCCCGGATTCCACCATAATTTCCACACGCTTGTTTATTCTTTCGTATAAAACATTTCTGTCGGCATAATCGATACCGAGCATAAGGCAGTCATATGGCGATTCTTTCAGCTTACTGCGGCGCTTGTGCTCTGTCATCGTAATTCCCGTTTGATAATATATTTCAAGCGCACGCAATATTCTGTTTAGATTATTCGGATGAAGCGATTCGGCACAATGCGGGTCAATTTCATAAAGCTTATCAAGCATAGCCTGATTTCCCAGTTCCTGCGCCTGCTTTTGCAGTGACAAGCGCAGTGCCTTGTCAGTTTTATTCTCATCAAAAACAATATTGTCAACCAGTGAGGAGATATAAAGTCCGGTTCCGCCGACGACAATCGGGAGAACGTTTTCAGAATGAAGCTTATTTATAACCGACCTTGCGTCGTTTAAATAATCAGCCACGCTGTAACTGTCGTTTCTGTCCACATAGCCTATCAAATGATGCTTAACGCCTTGCATTTGCCGTATATCAGGCTTTGCCGTTGCAATATCCATGCCCTTATAAATCTGCATAGAATCGGCGGAAACGACCTGCGCTTCAAAGCATTTGGCAAGGTTCACGCCGGCTGATGTCTTTCCCGAGGCGGTAGGGCCGCAAATAACTATCAGTTTATTAAATCCACTCATAATCAAAATCCTCAAAAAATCAACAGCGTTTAAATTGCCTTTCGATTTTTGCCTTGGTCATTGAAAACATAACGGGTCTGCCGTGGGGACAATGGCGAATTTCATTCGATTCGATAACGGTGCGTGCAATCGCTTCAAGCTCGCTGATATCGTTTATATCGCCCTGCCTTACAGCCGATTTGCACGCCATTGTGTGCAATATATCGTCGATTATATCGGGCGTGGCGTCGGTGCTGTTAAGCATAAGCTTTTGCGCCATTTGCGGAATGATTTCGTCAATATCACGGCTGTCGAGAAGCATCGGCAGTCTTTTGGGAACAACAAGCGGCGATTGTGAATAGTCAAGCTCGAATCCGATTTTATCAAGCAAAATTGAATTATCTTTAAGTGCGATAATTTCCTCTTCGGAAAGCATTACGCCGCCGCTTTGAAGAACAAGCTGTGAATCGCCCGAAAGCACACTCTTTTTAAGATTCTCAAAAATAATGCGCTCATGTGCGGCGTGCTTGTCGATAATAACAAGCTCATCGCCGTACTGCGCAAGAATGTAGTTGCGAAACGCTTCGCCGATGACAGTCACTTCTTTTTGCACAGTTTGTTGCAAAGGCGCAATATCCTGCTTTTTTTCAAACGAATCGGCGTTTATATATTTGAAATTTGAAACATTAGTTTGTTCCGATATTTCACGTTCGTCGTCCTCAATGCCGATAACAACGGAAACCGAAGATTTTATCGGCGTTTGAGGTGCAAATTCATTTTGAGATTTCAGCGAACTTTTAAATACATCTTGCTCATCAAAAGCTTCATTTGTCGCAACCTTGGGCAATTCGTTTTGCAAAGCGCTTGCCGCAACAGGCGGTATTGTCGGTTGAACCGCACAAGGGATAGCGCTGTGTGCCGCCGGTGAGCAAAAAACAAGCTGAGGAGAATTGTCTGTATCATTTTCAATCTGCTGTGTGCGCTTTGCCTTTTCAATATCAAGATTATAGTGCAAGCCCGAAAGCATCAATGCGTTTTTCACCGCAAAATATACAGCGTTAAAGGCTTTTTTTTCATCGCAAAACCGTACTTGCGCTTTTGCCGGGTGAACGTTTACATCAATCGCATTGGGACTGATATCTATAAAAAGCACACAAGCAGGGAATTTTTGCGTCATAATCAAATTTTTGTAAGCTTCTTCAAGTGCGCACGAGCAGGTCATTGAGCTGACATATCTCTTATTGACGAAAAAAGTTTGAAACCCTCGGGTGCTTTTTGCCGCAAGCGGCTTTATCGCATAGCCGCTGACGGTAATACCGTCGGACTTATAAGGGGCAACCTCAATAAGGTCGCTTGCGAATGTTCGTCCGTAAACGGCATATATTGCGGAAATCAGCTTTGAATCACCCGAAGAATAGCAATCTTGCTTATTGTTTTTAATGAGCCTGAGCGATACGTTCGGGTGCGACAAAATCTGTTTATGCACAACGGCGCTTACATAATTTGCCTCGGTGACGTCTTTTTTTAAAAACTTTTGTCTTGCGGGAATATTGTAAAAAATATCTCTGATTATGATTGTAGTACCGTCGGGACAGCCTGTTTCCTCAAACAAAGTTTCGTTTCCGCCCTCAATACAATAATGCGTACCTAAGGCGTCCTCTCTGCGTTTTGTCAGAATCTCAACTTTCGCAACGGCACAAATCGAAGCAAGCGCTTCACCTCGAAAACCGAGCGTCATTATGCTTTCCAAATCGCATTTTTCCGAGATTTTGCTTGTCGCATGGCGCAAAAAGGCGTTTTTAACATCTTCTGCGGCGATTCCGCAGCCGTCGTCCGACACACGCATATATGTAACGCCGCCGTTTTTAATCTCAACGGTTATGTGCAAAGCGCCTGCGTCTATTGAATTTTCAACAAGCTCCTTAATAACGGAGGCAGGACGTTCGATAACCTCGCCGGCGGCGATAAGCTCGGCAATATCCTTTGGCAAAACGTTAATTTTAGGCATAAAGCAATTCCTTTTTTAAAGAAGTTTCATTAAATCTTCAAGAACCTCACGGCATTCGGCGTCGCTCAGTTCCATAAGATCGGTCTTTCTGAGCTTATCCGCAATAATGTCATTATTCATCGTCACAAACGATATTTGACTGCCGCCGTTATCGCAAACCTTTGCCTGCGCAGACTGCATTTCAAGCTCGCAAAGCAGTTGCCTTGCACGGTCTGTTACGCTTTTGGGTATACCGGCAAGTTTTGCAACTTCAATACCGTAGCTGTCATCGGCGCCGCCCGCAACGATTTTTCTGAGAAAACGAATTGAATCACCGTGTTTTTTAACGGCAACACTGTAATTTTTCACTCCGTCCATAACGTCTTCCAATGAGGTCAGCTCATGATAATGCGTTGCAAAAAGCGTTTTACAGCCCAATTTTTTTGAAGTGCAAACCGTTTCGGCAACAGCCCTTGCAATGCTGATACCGTCAAAAGTCGAAGTTCCCCTGCCGACCTCGTCAAGAATAACAAGGCTGTTTTTCGTGGCATTTTTCAGTATATCCGAAACCTCGCTCATTTCGACCATAAACGTACTTTGACCGGCACTTAAATCATCGGAAGCGCCCACTCTTGTAAACAGCCTGTCTACAATCGAAATCGAAGCCGACTTTGCGGGAACAAAGCAACCGGTCTGCGCCATTAAAACTATAAGCGCTACCTGACGCATATATGTAGATTTGCCCGACATATTCGGGCCTGTCAAAATAATCAGGCGATTATCACGCAAATCAAGATAAACATCATTGGGAACAAAAATCTCGTCATTAAGCATATGCTCGACAACCGGGTGACGTCCGTCGTAAATTTCGATTTTTCCGTCAACGGTAATATCCGGGCGGCAGTAATTATTTTCAGATGACACCTGAGCGAATGAGCAAAGCGTATCAAGCAGCGAAAGCGCATTTGCGCAAAGCCGTGTTTTTTCAAGCTTGGTTGCGGCAAAATCACGCAATTCCGCAAAAATATTTTCTTCAAGTGCAATGGATTTATCCTTTGCGCCGAGAACGGTCGTTTCAAAATCTTTAAGTTCTTGCGTGATAAAGCGCTCGGCATTGGCAAGCGTTTGTTTTCTGATATAATTATCGGGAATAAGGTCGTAATAAGAGCGTGTGACTTCAAAATAATAACCGAAAACACGGTTATAGCCGATTTTCAAGCCTTTGATTCCCGTGCGCTCACGTTCGTTTTCTTCAAGTTTGCGCATCATTTCGGAAGTGTTCGTAATAAGCGCTTTAAGCTCGTCAAGCTCTGAGTTAAAGCCGTGCTTTATAACGCCGCCTTCCTTGCAGGTAACAGGCGGTTCGTCAACAATAGCGTTTGAAATGAGCGACGCTATATCATCAAGCGAATCTATTTGAGAATTTATAGTCGAAAGCAGTTTGACATCACCAAGGGAAGAAAGAGCTTTTTTGATTGCGGGCAATTGCTGTGCCGTTATGCTGAGCGCTTTTAAATCCCTCGGATTGGCGGTTTTGCAAACAACCCTCGTCATAAGCCTTTCAAGGTCATAAACGCTTGAAAGCAAATCTTGAAGCTCAAAAAGCAGATAGCTGTTGTCGATAAGGGCGGCAACTGCATCTTGACGTTCGATAATCATATGCGGCTTTACAAGCGGCTGTTCAATACATTTTTTCAAAAAGCGCCTGCCCATTGAGGTTTTTGTTTTATCAAGCACCCACAAAAGGCTTCCTCGTTTTTCTTTTGAACGCATGGTTTCGGTCAGCTCAAGATTGCGCCGTGCGTTTCTGTCCATAATAAGAATATCGTTATCGGTGCGAATACTAAGCTTTGTAAACCTTGAAACGGCTGATTTCTGCGTCTGCTCGATATAATCAAGCAAAGCGCACACAGCCCTTGCGCCGCAGCTGTTTTCGTCAACGCCGATTTGTTCAAACGAAGAACAGGAGAGCTGGTCAAACACACAGTGAGCCTTTATGTTTACATCAAACGCCGAATCATCAAGCACGGTGACAGTGCCCGAAAGCGTGTTTTTGACATAAGCTGCAACGTTTTTCAGCTTTAAAACCTGCGATGAAGCCAAAACCTCGGCAGGTTTTGTGCTTGAAAGCCTGTTGATTATATCCTGCTCAATATTCGAGCTGTCAACAGGGCAAAGATTAAGCTCACCGGTTGAAATATCAGCATAAACAAGTGCGGCAGACGAAGCAAAATAAGCAATTACACAAAGGTAATTATTAGTTGAATCATCAAGCATACTGCTTTCTATAAGCGTACCCGGAGTGACGGCCCTGACTATGTCACGAACGACAAGTCCCTTTGCGCTCGGCGGCGTCATCTGCTCGCATATGGCAACTCTAAATCCGAGATTTATCAATTTTTTTATATAAACCTCGGCGCTGTGATACGGCACGCCGCACATCGGGGCACGCTCGGGCAAACCGCATTCCTTGCCTGTAAGGGTAAGCTCGATAGCTCTGGAAACACGCACCGCATCATCAAAAAACATTTCATAAAAATCCCCTACCCTAAAAAACAAAATATGGTCGGGATATTTTTCCTTTGTTTCGCAATACTGGCGCATCATCGGCGAAAGCTTTTCATAATCGCTTTGCTTTAAATAATCCGATTTCATCGGCAACCTCGCTTCAATTTTTTAAATAATATCAGTGACAGCCCGAACAGCTTGAGCAGCTTCCCGTGCAGCCCGAAGGTTGTGCGTCACAGGTTTTCGGGTCCTCGCCGTTTGCGCTTGCGGTGATAATATTGTTTATCATATTAAGCATTTCATCAAGCTTATCTTTAGCGTTGTTGTAGGCAATCATATTTTCATTTGCCATAATCTCGTTATATTTTTCCTTTATCTGCGCATCAATCTCTTTAAGCTTATCCATATCCCTGTTATCGCCGGACATATTTTTATTGAGATTTAATCTTAAAAGATTAAAATCACCGATAAGCTGCTGCAATTTTGCATCGGCATCGTTTGCATCACGGCAGGCGCAATAATTGATATACCTTGCATCCTCCTGAATAAGCGCTCCGAGTTCTCTTGCTTTTTCGATTACGTCCATTTTTGTATACTTCCTTTCGATTATTTTTTCAGTGTATCTTTTATAGCATTTACAAGTCTTAAGATAATATAAATGCCAAGTAAAAGCAAAATTATTTTTAATACGATATCCAGCAATTTTCCGAGAATGTGCAGAAAGATAATGAGTATTACCGCAAGTGCCAACACGCCCGAAACATTCCTGAATCTGCCTTTGCCGAAACCGAAATAATCGAGAATCAGCAAAACGGCGGCTGCAATCAACAAAAAAACCATAGTTATTTCCTTTCGCTTACACAAATGTTTATTCGACAATAACGCCTTCGACCGCCCAATTTTTGGTATTATTGATTTTTACATTAACAAATTTTCCGATAAGCGATTTGTCTGCGGGAAATTCAACAATAATCCCCTCATAGCTCTTGCCCAAAAGCCAATTTTCATTCGTTTTGCTCTTGCTTTCGGCAAGAACACGCAACGTTTTGCCCATAAAACGCTTATAACTTTCCGTCGTGATTTTACGTTGCAGCGCAAGCAATTCGCTCATGCGCTCGGATTTTTCCTTTTCCGTAACGGAATCGGGCATAAGCGCCGCCGCAGTGCGTTCACGCTTGGAATATATAAATGTATAAAGATTATCATATTTAACACGCTCGATAAGCGCCAAAGTCGCTTCAAAATCAGCTCTCGATTCATCGGGAAAGCCTAAAAGAATATCGCTCGAAAATGAAAAATCGGGAGAAAGACTACGTGCATAATCGATAATTTCAAGATATTTTTCAACCGTATATCGCCTGTTCATGCGCTCTAAAACGGCATTGCTTCCGCTTTGCACCGGCAAATGTATCTGCTTTGCGATTTTTTCGCACCCGATAACGGCGTCTATAAGGTCACGTCCTGCGTCCTTTGGGTGCGAAGACATAAATCTCAACACAAAATCGCCTTCTATATCGTTTATTCTGTAAAGCAGTTCGGGAAAACCGATATCACCTTGATATGAATTTACATTCTGCCCCAAAAGCATAATTTCTTTACAGCCTGCATTTACAAGCTGTTTTACTTCAAAGAGAATACTGCGGTAATTTCGGCTGCGCTCTCTGCCTCTGACATACGGCACAACGCAATATGTGCAAAAATTGTTGCAACCGTACATAATCGGCACGGAAGCTTTAAAGCTGCACTCTCTAAGCGGAGCGATTTCTTCATTGATACCGTCGTTATATTCGGTAATGTCGCAAAAGCTTCTGCCGAAAACAAGCTTATTGTATAAAAGTTCGGGGAAATGACTTTGCGCCGATGTGCCGAAAACTATATCAACAAACGAATAACTTTTTTTGATTTTTTCGGCAATATGCTTTTGCTGTGCCATGCAGCCGCAAAGCGCAATTACCGTATTCGGATTTTTTTCTTTTATATGCTTGGCAAAGCCGATGTTGCCAAACGCCCTGTCCTCGGCGTTTTCACGCACGGCGCAGGTGTTGAAAACTATCAAATCCGAAGAAAGCTCATCATCGCAAAGTTCAAAGCCCATATCGCTTGCAAGCCTTTTAAGCTTGTCACCGTCGCAAAAATTCAACTGACAGCCATAGCTTTTTATATGTGCCTTCGGTCGCTTTGGCATTGAAAGAACAAGCTCTCTGACCTTTTGAATATATTCGTTCATATCATAGCCGATATTGTTCAAATCGTACACTCCTTAAATTAAAAAGCAAAATCACTCACAATAACGGTGTATTCACCGCTCAATTTTGCAAAATACAAATAAATTTTATGCGAATCGTAGTCAAGCCAATATGCCTGCTCTATCTGCATATCAAGCACATTCAGCTCTGATGAAAAATTGTTTTTTTCATTTGTGTTTGAAGATGAATTATACTGATAACCGAAGCCAGCGTCATAAAGCGCATAAAAGGTCATATTCGGATAATTTTTCGCAATAAAGCGCTTGGGCGATACCGAGCCGATTTGAAGCAAAGCATAATTCTTTTCGGAATTGTTTTTGTCGGTTTTGCTTTGACTCAGCGTATATCCCGCATTCTCGATATTCTCAATGCCGAGCCTTGATATTGCGTTAAGCGAATCGACAAAGTTTGCGGCATTATTCTGCGCATTTTTATTATTCATGAAAACGCCGAGCACCGCACCGACAATTGCAATCAGCAAAATGCACACCGCAACGATTATATATCTTAGTGATTTGGCATCTTGCTTTTTAACGTTATCCTTTGCCATTGCTTATTCCTCCGCATATCCGTTCGGATTTTTCATCTGCCAGCGCCATGAATCGGCACACATATCTTCAAGTGTTTTTTCGGTTTTCCAGCCCAAAACACGCCGTGCCTTTTCGGGGTTTGCATAATATTCGGGCAAATCGCCGTCACGCCGATTTGTGATAACATACGGAATTTTGATACCATTCACCTTTTCAAACGCCGTTATAATATCCATAACGCTGTAACCTATGCCCGTTCCGAGATTAAACGCCTCGCAGCCACAGTTTTTCTGCGAATAGCGCAAAGCGGCAACGTGACCCTTTGCAAGGTCGCAAACATGAATGTAATCACGCACACCGGTTCCGTCATGCGTGGGATAATCATTGCCGAAAACGCTGAGTTTTTCACGTTTTTTAACCGCAACCTGCGTTATATACGGCATAAGATTATTCGGAATGCCGTTGGGATTATCGCCGATAAGTCCGCTTTTATGTGCGCCGATGGGATTAAAATACCTAAGCAGCACAACGGAAAGTTCTTTATCCGCACAGGCGGCGTCGGCTAAAATATGCTCAATAAACATTTTTGTCCTGCCGTAAGGATTCACGGCATCAGTGGGCATATCTTCAACATACTCAACTCTGTCGGCATTGCCGTAAACGGTTGCGGAGGAGCTGAACACAAAACGTTTAACATTATGTTTTTCCATGCATTCAAGCAAGCTTAGGGTCGTATCTATATTGTTTCTGTAATACATTGTGGGTTTTTCGCACGACTCGCCCACAGCCTTAAATCCGGCAAAATGAATGACGGCATCGATATTTTCTTGCGTAAAAAGCTCGTCAAGAAGCTTTACATCGGCAACGTCGATATTATAAAGCGTCGGCATAACGCCGGTTATCTGCTTGATTCTTTCCAAAACAGCCATGCTCGAATTTGAAAAATCATCGGCAATAACAACATCAAAGCCCGATTCTATAAGCTCAATGCAGGTATGACTGCCGATATATCCCGCACCGCCCGTAAGCAAAATCTTCATATAAAAACTTACCTTTCGCATTTAAATTTGACACAAAAATACACAATATATTATATCAGAACAAAAACAAAATTTCAAGAGCTTTTGCAATAAATATAAAAAATCTTCGCACCGCAATGAAGCGAAACGAAGATTTTTTTAAAAGAATCATTCTTTATTTTTAAGCATATCACGAATTTCAGCCAAAAGAACTGCCTCATCGGAGGGCTTGGGATCTTCAGCTTTGGGTTCTTCCTTTTTGCGCTTAAATTTGTTGATAAGCTTAACCAGCATAAACACGCAAAGCGAAATAAGAAGAAACTGTATTACATATGTAATAAGTGCGCCGTAGCGAATTGCGACTTCATCAACGCCGGGAACGATAACATTGCCTTCGGCGTCAAGCACCTCGGTAACTCCCTTTGTAAGAACATATTTCATATCGGAAAAATCCCTATCGCCGATGAGATAGCCTATCGGCGGCATGATTATGTCATTGACGATAGAATTTACAATCGGCGTAAAAGCGTTTGCCATGATTACACCGATAGCCATATCAAGCACATTGCCCCTTGAAATAAACTCTTTAAATTCGCCGACAATGCCAAGAGTTTTTTTCGCCTCCTCTTTAAGATTGAGCTTTTTGTCCTTTGCCATTTTTACATCCTCCGTAAATTAAAAATTTATGTTTCGACAGCGATTTTGCAAAGTGAAACAAAGCTGCCGTAAAAATACCCGAAATAATGCCCGAAGTATCTATCAGCACATCGGCAAGACTGCACGAACGGTTTGATGAAAACAACTGATGAAACTCGTCCGAAGCGGCATACAACGTGCAAAACAAAAGCGCAAAAGATATAACCTGCGCAATATCGTCGGTGTGGCGATAGACCGACATTGCAAAACAGAATCCCAAAGCGGCATATTCAAGAAAATGCGCAGATTTGCGCAGAATATGCTCAAAGCTTGCGTAAGGCGAAATGCCTCCGCTTTGCATAAATTCGGCAAAAGCAATATCGGGTTTGCCCAAAAGAAATTCAACAAGTCCCGAGCTTGTGCTTGATGATTCGGCTCCGCTTTGCGCCGAAAATTTGAAAATCACAAGCATAATAATCACCGTTGCAATGTGCCAAAAATAGTAAACAGGCGATTTTTTATTCATATTCTTTTTCCGAATCGGCTTGATTCAAGCACCTTGCCCAAAGCAACAAACAAAATTGTTCCGAAAGAAGCCTGCAAAATATTCCCCGGAAGCGTTCTTACAAGTTGAGCGGTAAAATTGCCCCACAATATCGTATCGGTAAGAATATAACCGACAATGGTGACAACACCCGATAGAATCGAAAACAATACGGTTTTTCGGGTGATTATTTTTTTTGAATCTCTGCAAAAATAAAAAACGCATACATTAAGCGATTTTATGATAAAGGTCGGAATTGCATATATTGCATAACCCGATAAAATATCGGAAAGCGCCGCACCGAAAGCGGCGGAAAAAATGCAGTAAGGGAAAGGCAAAACCATTGCCGCTGTATATATCAAACCGTCGCCGGCGTGAACATAGCCGTTAAAAGTCGGCACATGAATGAATATCGCAAGGCAAATCAGCGCCGCAAACACGGCAGATTCGGTCATAAGTACAGTTTTTTTCATAACATATCCTCCAATTGATTTAAAAGTGGCTCAAAAATCACGCCGTTTGCAAGATTTTGTTTCATGCCAAGCGTATATTGTGTTGCTTTTGATATAAAGCTTGACGCCGCCTCAACAGAAAACCGCAGACTTTTGCCGCAAATCAAAAAAGCGGTTACAATCGAAGAAAAAATATCGCCCGTTCCGCTGAAAACGTTGTCTGTTCTATGCACAGGGCAAATATGTTCGTCATCATCATCTGCGACAAAATTTACAATACTGTCATTACGTCTTATTCCCGTAATTACAACGGATTTTGCTCCAAGCCCTTTCAATTCGGCGCAAAGATTGCGGCAAAATTCATCCGAAATCGCATCGCCGCAATATTCGGTATCGGTCAAAAAGCACGCTTCGGTGACATTCGGCGTAATCACATCGGCAACGGCGACAAGCGATTTAAGCGCTTTGCACATTTGCTTAGTATATGTCGAATACAGCCTGCCGTTATCTCCCATTACGGTATCGACCACAACGAGCGGCGTCTTTTGTTGAGCTGCTTTGTGACGTTCAATAAAGCTTTTCACAACGGATATTTGCGAATCAGAGCCTAAGAAACCGGTGTAAATTCCGTCAAAGCATAAATCATTCCAAGATTGCAAAAACGGCTCAAGCGATGATGAAAGATCGGTAAAATGAAAATTTTCAAAGCCGCTATGCTTGGAAAAAACCGCAGTCGGTGCGGCACAGGGCTGAACACCGCAAACGGAAAGTATTGAAATTGCAGTTGAAAGCGAGCATCTTCCATAGCCGGACAAATCGTTTATGCAAGCAACTTTAGGAACATAATGCGTCATTTTCTACTCAGCCTCCCAACATCACTATATTATACAACCGATTGAAATATTTTGCAAGTGCAATTGTGAGATTCATAATTAAACATTATATTGCTAAAATTTTATCTATTCGACAATGGGTATATAACGTTAATTTTTTATTCTTAAATTTACATATTAAATTTAATATTCAACCGTTTTTCAAGAAAGCAAGTCCCGAAATTGCTTTGCTTTTCAACGTTTTCAACAGAGATTTCAACAAAATATTGATATTACAAAGCGTATATAAGCAAATCAATGCGAATATAGATTTACGGACAAAGCTTTTTTAACAAAAAAACAAACGGGAGGACAGTCGATGAAGGAATACAAAGGTTTGAGCGAAGCGCAGGCGCAAAGAAAACTTAAAGAAAACGGCGAAAACATCATTGAATCGGGCAAAAAAAGCCGACCGCTTTTGATATTCGCAAACCAATTTCGTGATATTATGGTGATGATTTTGCTTATAGCCACGGCGATTTCGCTGGTACTCGGCGATTTTTTCGACAGCATAACCATAATTGCAATTGTGCTGATGAATGCGATTTTAGGATTTATTCAAGAATATCGAACCGAAAAAACGCTTGAAAAGCTAAAAGAGCTTGCCGCACCCGAGGCAAGTGTTATCAGAGATACAAAATTGCGCAAAATCCCCGCAAAAGAATTGGTTTGCGGCGATATTATTCTTTTGCGTTGCGGCGATAAAATTCCGGCAGACTGCGTTGTGCTGCAAAGTGCCGATTTATTTTCCGATGAATCGCCGCTGACGGGCGAAAGCGTGCCATCACACAAGGAAAACGGAAAAATGACCCACACCGACAATTCTCTTGCGCAAAGCTGTGTGCTGTATTCGGGGTGCAGTATCACCAAAGGAAAATGCGTTGCCATGGTAATCGCCACGGGCAAAAACACGCAGATGGGCGCTATTTCGACAATGATTGACGACATTGCTCCGATTAAAACTCCACTTCAAATCAGGTTGGGCGAATTGGGAAAAACACTCGCATTCATCTGTATCGGCGTTTGCGTTGCCGTATTTACAGCCGGAATATTAAGGGGCGAACCGGTGTTTGATATGCTGATGACGGGTATTTCAATAGCAATTGCCGCAATTCCCGAAGGACTTCCGGCAACGGTTACAATAGCTCTTGCTTTGGCGGTGAATCGAATGCTAAAGCAAAAGGCGCTTGTAAACAAACTCCACAGCGTGGAAACGCTCGGCTGTACATCTGTAATCTGCACGGACAAAACCGGCACGCTGACCATGAATAAAATGTGTGTAAAGCACATTATAACGGCACAGCATGAATATAACTTCAGCGGAAACGGATATTCGGCAAACGGCAAAATTACATTAAACGGCGAAGAAATCAGCGGCAAGGATTATGCCGATTTAACACAAGTCCTCAAATGTGCCGTGATTTGCTCATCATCAAAAATCGAAAAGCAAAGCGGTGACGATTGCTATCGGGCATCGGGCGACCCGACTGAAATTGCCATGCTGATTGCCGCCGCCAAAGGCTCAATAACCTCTGCGCTTACAGATAGTTTATACAAAAAAACCGATGAAATTGCGTTTGACAGCAAGCGAAAGCGAATGACTGTACTTTGCAAATCCGCAAGCGGCATTGCGGTTTCGTTTACAAAAGGTGCATTTGATATTATTTTTTCCGATTGTGATTATTATATGGAGGATTCACATATCAGGAAAATGACCCCAAAGCTTCGTTTGCAAATCGAAAACGCCGTAAATTCATACACATCACAAGGCTTAAGGGTTTTACTCTTGGCACAAAAATTTGACGAAAACAAATCAAGCTGTGAAAAATCGATGATATTTTTAGGTGCCGCAGCCATGCTTGATCCGCCCAGAGCAGAAGTAAAAACCGCCATTGCAAAATGTAAAAAGGCACACATCAAAACCGTTATGATAACCGGCGACCATTATCTGACGGCAAAATCGATTGCCAAGATGATTGGGCTTTGCGGCGAAAACGGCGTTGTTGTAACAGGCAATGAGCTTGAAAATTTGAGCGACGAAAAGCTTTGCGATATAATCGAAAACGTTGATATATTTGCAAGGGTTGCGCCTTCGCACAAGCTGAGAATCGTTCGTGCGTTTAAGTCGAAAGGTCACATTGTTACAATGACGGGCGACGGAATCAATGACGCACCTGCTGTGAAAGAAGC
This sequence comes from uncultured Oscillospiraceae bacterium, assembly GCA_964490175.1. Lineage (GTDB taxonomy): Bacteria > Bacillota > Clostridia > Oscillospirales > Ruminococcaceae > RGIG3077. Next base: position 24,845 of record CAZBAI010000007.1, read on the forward strand.
CGACGTCGGCGTTGCCATGGGCATAAGCGGAACGGACGTAACACGTGAAGCGGCAGATGTTGTTTTGCTTGATGATAATTTTTCAACGCTTGTAAACGCCGTTAGCGAGGGCAGAGGGATTTATGCCAACATACGCAAATTTGTGCGTTATCTTCTTTCCTGCAATATCGGCGAAGTGATTACAATGTTTGTCGGTATACTTATGGGAATGCCGATAGTGCTGCTGCCTGTTCAACTGCTGCTTGTAAATCTCGTAACCGACGGCTTACCCGCAATCGCCTTAGGACTTGAAGAAACCGAGAAAAATATAATGAATAAAAAGCCCAGAAAAAGCGATGAAAGCTTTTTCGCAAACTCTTTGGCTTCAAAAATCGCTTTCAGAGGGATTTTTATCGGGCTGTGCACGTTAGGGTGTTTTTCATATGTTTTATCGCATTCGGCAACTATCGAGCAAGCACGCACCTGTGCGATGATAACGCTTGTTTTTTCTCAGCTTATACACGTTTTTGAATGTAAATCCGAAACAGGCGGCATATTTTCCGTAAACTATTTAAATAACAAAATGTTGATTCTTGCGGTTTTGCTGTCATCTTTAATGCTGATTTGCGCACTGCTCATTCCGCAAATGCAAATCATATTCGGCTTTGCAAATTTGAGTGTGCATCTTTGGCGGATATCACTTGCCTTTGCATTTGCCGTGCCGGTACTTTCGGGAATCGTAAATCGGACAAAAAGCAAAATCATTAAGCGCTCTTGAAATCAATCAAGAGCGCCGTTAATTTGCAAATTCTTTTGCCGCAAGCGTAAATTCGAGCTTTTGCGCAATATCACTTTTTCCGCAAAAACGTACATAATCACATACATAAACAGTGAAAACGCAACAAATACCGCAATGCCGATTAGAGGGTTTTCAAAGACGATTTTTGAAAAAACGGCATTTGTCAGCCCGACCGACATCAGCGAAAGCGCAAGCGGCAAAACGATATATTCAAGCGGCTTTATCGACATTGCCTTATTCATATTCAGCATAACGATTCGGGCGAAATTTCCGCAAATGTTGCTAAATGCATATGATATAATCACGCCGCTAAAACCCATTAGCGGAACACAAACAAGCAAAAGCGATATACGCACAACATACTCGGCAAGATAATTCACCGAAGAGAACCCGTGCTTGCCCATACCCTTGATAATCGCTTCGAGAATAATTTCAAGATATATAAAAGGTATTATCGGGCAAAGCAGACAAAGCGTTTTGCCCGCAAGCGACTCATTCGATATTATACCGGCAAGCTGATTACCCTTAAAATATATCACACAGGTAATGAAAATCGAATATGTCAAGGTGATTTTTGCGGATTTACCCGTCAAAGCTTTGACTTCTTCGGTTTTGTTTTTGCCCAAAGACCGTGAAATTTCCGGAAGGATTATCGAAGCAAGGCTTGTTATCACGCATGACGGAAAAAACAGTATCGGCAAAACAATCGCCTCGAAAATGCCGAATTTTGACAGCGCATCATTCATGTTGCTTCCCGATTGGCGCAATGTCAAAGGCATTAAAAAATCGTTTGCACTGCTCAAAAACGCACAAACATAGCTGTTAAGCATAATCGGCACACAAAGCCGTATAAACTTTGCAAAGCTCATTGAGGCGCGTGCGTTGCATTTTTCGCATTTAATTTTTTTCAAAAAAAGCATCAAAATCAGCGAAACGCACTCGCCGCATATGGTGCTGATTGCTATGGAAGAATAAATATCCGATTTGTTTTCCTCAACCGAAAACTGCACAAAAAACATTAAAACGCCGCTTTTGACGAGAAATTCGCAGATATCGGCGAAAGCCGGTATATACTGCATACGTTGGCTGTTAAAATACCCTTTATATGCCGCCGAAATACTTGATATCGGCAAGCCGCACAACAGCAGCATTACAGCTTTTTTTGAAAGCGAAGTTTTCAATCTTGCCAAGATATAATCGCAAAGCAGTGCCGTGCCGACACAGGTAATTGCCGTAATGCTCAGCGAAAACACAAGCGCATAGCGCAAAACGGCGTCACAGTTTCCGCAAAGCCCATCTTCCGCCGCACCAAGCCGACTTGTTGTAACAAAAACATTTGCGCTTGCGATTATGCAAAGCAGCCCGTAAAATGTTCCGAGCAGTGAAACCGAGCCTACCGTTGCCGCCCCGAGCCGACGTGTAATGCAAACATTTACAACCAAGCCGAGCAGCTGCATTGATATATTTACAGCCGTCAGAAAAACCACATTTTTTGTAATTGTCTTACTGTTCATCAAACGCATTCTCCTCACCGATAGTATTCCTTAAATAATATTAAAGGCAAAAAAATATTATGCAATTTGTGAAGATATCAGCTTATGTTTTCTTTCGGCGATAAAAAAATCTCCGACATAATCAGTAACATCGGAGATTTGAATGCTATTTAAGCTTTTTCGATTCTGTATCAATAGCTTTTAAAAGATCGGCCGCAGATGCCGACGGGCCTTTTTTGACAACAGCACGTTTTTTGACCGTCGTTTTCTTCGGGCGCTGCACCGCATTATCGGTATTGGCAGAATTTACCTTTTCGGCAGGCACTTTAACGGCAACGTTGTTTTCGGATTTGATTTTTTTCACCGCATTTTCATCGCTCTTTTCGGCACTTTCAACGACTTTGCTTTCAACAATTTTGCTTTCAACGCTTTCGGCATCATTTGCAGGCGCTTGCACCGCATTATCAATGATATTTTCAATAGCAATATTATTTTCCGAAGCATTATCCAGCGGCTTATCGTTATCAAGCTCGACGGCTGTATTTGCACTTGCAACGTCGCTTTCAACTGTTTTGACGCTAACGGTATCCTCTATGGCTTTATCATTTAGCGTTTCCTTTAGCGCACTGTGTTTTTTAGCGTGCAAAGCATTTGAATCAAGTTTTTCTCCTGTCGATTCGCTCTCAATCGCCTTTGATTTTTTCTTAACATTATTGTCGGCATTTTCGGTATTTTTGCTGTCCGAATCGTCACGGTGCGATTTTTTATCCGCACTAACGGTTTCATCATCAATTCGCAAATCATCCGAAGATTTCTTTTTGCGCTTAGATTGTGATTTATAATCTTTATTGAAAAATTCCTCCACATCCGTTTTTTGTGAATAATCGGATTTTTTCGGGTCATAAAGCGGACTTTGGTCATCATCGGGAAAAGTCATATCGCTCGGAAATTCAAAAGTTTCAAGCTCAACCTGCTCGAATTTGCTTTTTCTTGCCCTTGCCACCATATGCACAATCTGCAACGCAATAAGCACAATACAGGGGATTATAACCAAGGTCAATATGCCCTGCGTTGTGCGTGAAAATGCAATAACCTGCCCTAAAAGCTCGCTCGAATAATTGCACTTGGCGATTATGCTGTCTTTGTCGATAATATATGTCCTGTTAGAAGCCATTTTTTCATTTGAAACGGTATATTTAGTCGTTTCACTGCCCGGCTCGATACTGTATATACGCAACACATCGTAATCAGGCTCACCGTTTTCGGAATCATTTACATCGCAAAGCACAACCATGCCCTCTTTGAGCGAATCAAGCTCGGCGTCTGAAGCTATTACAAGCGAACCCTTGGTAATACCGTTGCCGTTTTCGTTTTGCATATCATCGGTGCCGAGAATGAAAAAGCTGTGCCCGAAAACACTCGGCAGCGAATCTTCCTTAGAGAAAGAAACGAAAAAAGTAAATATCGTAATAATCAAAATAACGAGAAAAACAACAAATACGGCTTCAAAAAAAGCCAAAAGCTTTTTCAGCATAAAAGCTCTCCCCCTCTCGGATATTAAAAATCAAAACAGCGCTTTTGCAAATCGGTATTCTGCCTGCAAAGCCCGATAATATATATTAGATAATTTTCAAGAAAAATATACCGTGATTTTTTGTCGATATCAAACCTACGCTACATTATATCACACTATGCGAAAAAATGCAAACATTTTAATGCAAAAAAAGCACGGCATAAAAAATGCCGTGCAAGTTAAAGTTTTACAAGCGCTGCTTTATTCAGCAGATTCGCCGTTGCCGCCCATTTCAGCCATGAGGCGCTCAAGCTCGGAGTTGACTTTTGCATCACGCTCATACTTTTCAAAATCAACATCATCGTCAGAGGACTTTGTGCCGCTAAGCTCGGAAAAAGCATCGGCTTCAGCCTCTTTGCGTGCGATTTTTTCTTCCATTTTATCGAACTTCGCCATTGAGCTTGAAGCATCAAGACCTCCGATAGACTCGGCAAGGCTCTTTTGAGTATCGGCCATTTTCGAGCGTGCGATAAGCATAGCTTCACGGCTCTTAGCCTCTTCAAGCTTTGATTTGAGCAATTCAACCTGATCTCTGATAGTTTCGGTCTGGGTTGAGATTGTATCAAGCATTTCTTTAAATTCAGCGGCGTCCGCATCGTATTTAACCTTTTTGGCAAGAGCCTTTTTAGCGGCTTCTGTATCGTTGCAGGCAAGTGCCGCCTTTGCTTTTGCTTCCCAATCCTGCGACGCTTTCAAAGCGGTATCATACTGCTTTTGAGCCATTCTCTCGCTTGCCATAGCTTTTCCGAGAGCCTGAGTTGCGTTCTGCAATTCTCTCTGCATATCGATGATGATTTGCTTAACCATCTTCTCGGGGTCTTCCGCCTTGTCGATAAGATCGTTGATATTTGCTTTAAGGATGTCTGCGATTCTCTTAAAAATAGCCATTTTAGTGTCCTCCGTAATTCTTTTTTTATTTATATTTGATTTAAGACCCGCAAAATAAATTACAAGGTCAAAAAAACCAAAGCTTAATCAGCGGACTGCGGCTCGCTTTGCGATGTTTCATCGGTTGCCGCAGTGCTGTCATCGCCGTTTTCACCCGATTGAGATTCATCGGTCGGCTGTGACGTTTCGGCAGACTTGAAAACATAAATCGTAATTTCCTCACCGTTTTCAAGGTCGATTTTTCCGTTATCGTCAAGGCTGGTAAATGCAACAATGCCCGCTTGATGCGAACCGTCGTTTTTATACTCGCTGATGGTGATATTATCTTCCTTAACGCCGAGCGCAACAAGTTCATCTTTATAGGTATATCCGCCCTTGTTTGTGTATTCGGGAAGATCGACGACCGCAGGCCCCATTGATACGGTAAGTTCGACTTCGCTGCCCTTGGGTATTGCTTCATCGGCAGGCACGCTCTGTTCGATTATCAAACCTTTTTCAACGGTATCGCTGTATTCTTCAACAACAACAAACCGAACATATCTGCTTGTCGCACTGGTGGCGACAAGCTCATACTCCTCGCCGACAAGGTTACGCAGTGTGTAGAGTTCGCTCGGAGTTACATTAGCGGTTGTTGTGGTAGTTGTAGTTACAACCGAAACAGAAGTTGTGGTTGTCGAATCAACGACATTTGCATCGGAATCGGAATACTGTGTATCGGGTGACGATGAATTTCCGTCATCGCCAAGATCTTTGGCAAGCGGCAAAAACAGTACAATAATTATTATAATAACCGCAAGCAGCAGGCAGGATATAAGTATCGGCACTTTAATTTGCTCGAAAAGCGTAGTCTTTTGCGGCTCTGTATTTTTCACTTCGGCAATCTTTTTTTCAGCAGTGTGCACAGGTGGGGCTTTTTCGGCATTTTGCGTTTTTTGCGCATTGCGTGCCGGCTGTGTTTTTGAAGCGGTGCTTTGCTCGGAATCTAACTGTGAATAAGGCGCAGACTGGGCAAAAAGCTTTGTTACAAGGTCGGTCATTGTTTGAGTTCTCGCATCGCTTAAAAGGCGCATACCGTCCATAATCGCTTTTGAAACATTTTTCGGAACGTTTGAATTTATATCATGCGCTTCAATGAGATTATCGTTGACAACACGGCTCACAGCTTCAACGGGCATACAGCCGGTGAGTATTCTGTAAAGCACGGCGCACACTGAATATACATCAGTCCAAGTGCCCTGCCAATCGGAAGAATTATATTGTTCGGGTGCGGCATAGCCTGTATAAAGCTCACCGCCAAGCTCGCTTGAACGTGTACGTGCGGCTGAAATCGAAAAACCGGTAAGCTTTAATTCGCCGTCGGTTGTATAATAAATCGTTTCCGGACTGATTGCCCTGTGCACGATTCCGGCATTGTGAACAAGACTAAGTGTTGTAAACAGCGGCGGAAACAGCTTTTTGACTTCTTCCCACGAAAGCTCGCCTGCATTTTCTTTAAGATAATCTATAAACAACATACCCTCGATATGCTCAAACACAACATAGGTTGTATTGTTGCAGGCAAAAATATCAAGCGGCGGTGAAATATGGCTTAAAGTCCTCATGCGTGCAAGCTTTTTGTGCAGCTCGGTAAATTCGGACATCAGCGTTTTATACTGCACCAAATTCTTTTGTGCAACATTTATTTTATCGGAATCATGCATACGCTCACAAAGATTTTTCGGCATATATTCTTTTATGTCAACTCTGCAGCCGATAGTTTTATCATAAGCGATATACAAAATGCCTTCGCAGTCAACCTTAACGGCTCTGCCGACAAGATATCTGTCATTAAGAACGGTACCCGGTCTTAAATGAGAAGGATCATGCGGTTGTCCCTCGGCATAACCGCAATGCGGACATACCGAAAGCTGACCTTTTTCCTCCATGCATCCAAGACAAAGCTTATATATTCCCATAAATATCTCCCTTATAACTTAAGCAAGATGTCCCCCCGCCTATTAAGCGACAGATCCCATACTTGTATTCAGTAAAGAAATACAATCCCCTTGCCGAATACTTGTGGTTAGCACTGTAAACAGGTGCTAACCCTTGCCGCATTGAATGACGGGGCAAGCCCCTTATTGAAAAACGGCAAACGCCGCTAATTGCTCCAAAGTACATCTTATCAAAATAAAAGCTTCTTGTCAACATTTTACTGTTGAAAGAAGCTTCGGTATTCCAAATTGTATTCGTTTTGTAATAATTTTAAGCGAATTTTAATATTTGTATGTCAAAACGATATCTGCCGTTTTTGCGGATTTTCTTGCACAATATATCGGAATTTTAAACATTTGTGCGCTGCAAATCGCTGAATATCAGCCCGATGTATAGGGTACGACCTGCGCCTTGGTAATGACGATATCTTCAAGCGGCTTGTCGCTGTCATCGGTATCGACACCACTTATGGCAAGAATAATGTCAACGCCCTCAAAGGCTTGACCGAAAACAGTGTACGAACCGTCAAGATACGGCTGACCGCCGTTTTCATAATACATTTGTTTTGTCGCATCGTTAAATCTAAGCGATGTGTTTGAGGTGTAGTATGAAAGCGCATTCTCATCAAGCTCTGTGCCGGCAACGAAATAGAACTGGCTTTGATTTGTCAGCGAATAGGCAGGTCTTGCATAAGCCAGCGCACCTGTCATATGGACAAGCGCATTGGTTATTTCGCAAGGAATCGAACCGCCGCCGTACGCTTCACCTCCGGTGCAGTCGGCTTTCGGGTCGCCCGATTGAATGATAAAATCATCAATGACCCTGTGGAACGTAAGCCCGTCGTAATATCCCGATTTGACAAGATTTACAAAATTTTCGCACGCATTTGGCACAAGCTCGGGGAAAAGTTTGATTTTGATTTCGCCGTAATTTTCAACATCAAGCACGACAATTTCCTCGCCCTCAGTCGGCATTGTGAAGTTTTGTGCGGTTGAAAAATCATAAACATAATCGTTAAATGTGGCAGGCTCAAGATTTTGGTCAAATGCTTCCTCGTCGGAACTTATAAAATTCATCTCGGCATTCATATCTTCAACAATTCCATCATAGTATTCAACAACCTGCGCTTTATCTATAACAACATTGTTTACAGGCTTGTTATTGTCATCGGTTTTTACCTGCTGTACATTATCGATAACATCAAGACCCTCAAAAATCTGGGCAAAAACGGTATAATCACCGTCAAGATAGGGCTGACCGCCGTTTTCGAGATATGCGTCGATTCCGCTTTGGGTGTAACTCTTTTTATATCTGTCGTAATATGTCATCAAAGTTTGCTCGTCAATATCGGCATTTGCCACAAAGTAGAACTGACTGCCGTTTCTCAAATCACCGCTCACTCTCGCATAGGCAACAGCGCCTGTGAGATGAAGCAAAGCCGAAGAAAATTCGCACGCAAACTTATCTCCCCACAGCGATTCGCCGCCCATGCCTGTGCCTTGAGGGTCGCCGCCTTGAACGACAAAATCCCTGACAACTCTGTGGAACGTAAGTCCGTCATAATAACCGTTTTCAACAAGACCTAAAAAATTCTCGCAAGCTTCGGGTACAAGCTCAGGGAAAAGCTTGATATATACATTGCCGTAATTGCGAATCGTCATCACGACGATTTTTTCGCCCGAAACAGGCATTGTATAATTCAAAGGGTCGGAAAACTCGCAGATAGTGCTTTCGGAAGTATACTGTTTTTCAGAGCCGACATTATAAGCGTCGGCACCCTTGGATTCGTTTTTATCATCATCACACGAAGAAAACACGGTAAGGCACATACACATTGCAAGCAAAAGCGAAATTAGTTTTTTCATATTGTTGAATTATCCTTTCTTTTTTGATATTAAATTTTTATCACAAAACATATTTTAGCATGCATTTTTCTTTTTGTAAACAGCAAAATCATACTATTCTTTTCAAATAAGTATCATTTGCAAAGTCTGAAGCGTTATAGAGAAAAAGCACCTGCGAATAATCGTCTGCGGAAACAAGAGATTCAAGATTGCCGTTTATGCATTTCATGTCCACAAGAGTGATTTTGCTGTAATGCTGTGTCAAAAACGGCACAAAGCAATTTGCATATGAATCTTTTATAAGCAAAAGTCTTTTGCCGCTTTGCGCATCTGTATTGATATCGACAAGCGGATAATCACCGCCGAGAAACAGCGAATATTTATCGGCTTTATCAAAATTTTCCCGAAAATAAATCGAATCATATTCGCCGGCAAGCTCGCCTGCGGATATATTTAAAGATTTCACCTTAATGCCGCTTTCACAATTGAAAATATCGACATAATCGGCACCGAATCCGTCATAAAGCGTTTGAGAATAAAACGAGCCGTAAAACGGCGATGACATTCGCTCGATATTATACTGTGAAAAGCTGACCGGAGTGAAGCCGAGCTTTGAAATTGCATAATAATAGGCGTAATAAGCGCCGAGACTTGTCCAGTGAGAATCGTTTTTATAATAGATATATTCATCATCGGCGGATTTCAGCGTCATAAAAATATCAAGCACCTTAATATTATCATCAACCTTGGCGTAAACATAGTCAATAAAGCTCTCTTGATTATACAGAGGTACGTTTTCGTCAAGCTCATCGGCATAAATTCCCGCCGACGTGGGCGCTAACATAAAATATACCGGAACGGATATTTGTGAAGCATAATTATTCATAGCTTCGACAGTTTGGTCAACAATTGCAAAATCAGGCTCGCAAAGGCATTCGATTTGACGATTTTCGGTAATGTAAACACCGTTGACTTCAAGCCTGCCCGAGCAAAGCTCAATATCCGTAAGAAGGCGCTGCCAATCATCATGCTTAAAAAATAAGCTGCACAGATAATTTTGAACATCGTTTGAATAATCGCCGTTAAAATATGATTTTATATTAAACGTCGGCTTTTCAAGGTTTTTTTCGCCATTACCGTCACGATTGCCGCCGCTGCCGCAAAGCATTGTCAGCGTACCCATTATCAAAAGAAACCCCAAAAACAAGAGCATTGATATTCGCCTGATATTTTTTTCCAATTGCAAACCCTCACTTATCACATATACAAAAAAGAATTATCGGGATTATTTACAAGATATGCCATGCAGATTATCAGCAAAGCCGTTTGCACAAGCGGCGTTATTGCCAAAGCGCAGGAAAAAAGCTTTTTCTTTGAGCGCACATATTGCACGCAGCGTTGATAAATCGAGCTTGCAAAAACAAAGCAGATAAGCAACGTTAAGGCATAAATGCGCAGACTGTATACAGATTGAGTATCAAAAAGCATATGATTTGCGCCGAGCATTGCGCAAAAATACGTCCACGCATTTTTCGGCGTTTTGCTCTCAATCAAAACACAGCCGAGCAAAACAAGCACATTTGTGCCGACAACCCTTAAAGTCTTTGGAACTTTTTCGGATATTGCCTTGCCCGCAAAGCACTCTGCAAGCATCAAAAGAGCAAAATACAGCCCCCACAAAACATAATTAAACCTTGCGCCGTGCCAAATTGCGGCAACAAGCCAAACGATTATTATATTAAAAGCTTTGCGGATTTTGCCTTTTTTATCCGCACCGAGAGGATTGTAAACATATGTTTGCAGCCATACGCCGAAAGATATGTGCCATTTGCTCCAAAATTCAAAAATGCTTTTTGAAGAAAGCGGTCTTTGAAAATTTTTTGAAAAAGTAAACCCGAGCATTTTGCCCAATCCGACAGCCATATCGGAATACCCCGAAAAGCTGTAATAAACCTGAAAGAAAAACGCAATTATACCAAGCCACGCCCCGAGAACGCTTAAATCGGAATAATCCGAAAGCACGACTTTGCTGTACAAGATGCCGATATTATCCGCAAGAATGACTTTTTTGGAAAGACCCTTTATAAAATCGCCGACGCCCTCGCCGCATTTTGAAAGCGAAAGCGTACGCTTTGAAAGCTCATCGGCAATATCATTATAGCGCACAAGAGGCCCTGCGACAGAGAGCGGAAACATTGACATATAGCACAAAAAATCGGCAAAACCGGTTTGAGCCTTAATATTTCCCGTATAAGCATCTGCCGTATAAGATACGGCACGAAGCGCAAAAAACGAAATGCTTGCCATTTCAAGCGAAGCATATGTGATATCCGACAAAAAAGCGCTGCCGAAACCATGCAAAACCGAGTTTGAATATTTAAAAACAACCGGCAAAGCAAGGTTCAAAACAAGCGACAAACAAAAAACAAACCGACACTTTTTCGGGTTATTTCGGTAAACATCAAAGGCAATGCCGCTTAAATAAGAAATCACGGAAGAAAAAAGCAATACAAAAAGGAATTTCGGTTCACCGAATGCAACGAAAATCAGACTTGCAACAGTGAGAATAAAATTTTTATGTTTTTTCGGACAAAGGTAGTAAACCGACAGCGTTATCGGCAGAAAAAAACATAGAAACGGTATACTTGAAAAAGACAAGTCAAACCTCCTTACTGTGTTTGCGCAAAATAGCCGCAACCTTTTCGGCAAGTTCTTCTTCGGTCATCATGGTGTTGAGCACATCAAGCATTGAATTTGCCGACAGCAATTGCGGCAGATTTAAACTTTCAAGCAATGAGCGGCGCAAATATGCGCTGTTTTTTGAACCCGAAAGCCCAAGCTCATAAAGCGTAAGTTTTGTGATGTTTCCGAGATTAGGCTGCAAGTCAAGGCAGATTCCCGCATTATTAAAAGCTTTGAGAATAACGTCACGGCGCATACCCTCAACGCCTAATTTGCCCTCGCACGAGGGCTTTGTCTTACGTTTTTCTTTGCCGAAAATTTCGGGGATATAGACGTGCTTAACATTGCCCTTTACAGCGCCTTTAAGATAGCCTCTGATACGAAAACCGGCAGAATCGGAATCGGTTAAAATCACAATACCGACAGAATTTGCATAATGCCGAAGCAGTGAAAGCTTTTCTTTGTCCTTATATATTTTAAAGCCGTCAAGCACGATGATAACGGCGTTAAAAATCGACGAAAGCTTAATTTTATCATACTTTCCCTCAACTACAATAGCCTCGGAAACGGTAATTTTTTCATTGCTGTTCATTTTTCACCATAAGCATTTGAGTTATCGCTTTTTCAATTAGAATGCGCTTGTCGGCATTTGTGGATTTCAGTTCGCAGTCAAGCGAAGTTAAAATTTCCAAACAATGAGAAAGGCGCTGTTTTGAAATAGGTCTTACATCACGCATATTGTTACGAACGGCAAACACCCTGTTGTTCATATCAAAATCCGCAGCACAGGTTTCAGCCGTTTTTGCGGATAAAGACGCACATTTTGCACGGTACAAATCGACAAACGTCGATATCAAAGTGGCGCAAACCGCAATTTCGTCGGTGTTTTTTTCAAACACATCATCAAGGAGCGAAAAGGTTTTTTTAACGTCGAATGCGCCGATTGCCCTTGCAACGCCGAATACATCGGCAGAAAGCGTCCTTGCGGTGAGCAATTCGATATCCGAATGAGTAATCGCCGAATTATCACAAAATGCCATGAGCTTTTCAATCTCGTTATTAAACATTGCGCTGTCGCAAAGGCAAAGTTCGGCAAGATATGCAGCATCGCTTTTTGACAACGCACAACCGTTTTTTGCGCATTTTTTTACGGCAAAATCCGCAAGCTCGGCACAAGTTTTTTGCGCACACTCACACAGCACGCCGATTTTTTCGCAAAGCTCCATCAACTTTTTGTTATTTTTTACGGGAGCTTTTTTTCCGAAAAGTACGTCAAATCCGGTTATGGCGATAATCACAACGGTTGAAGATCCGAGCGTTTGAAGTTTTTTTGAAAACTCGGGAAAAACGCCGGCTCCGAGAGCATCGGCATTAAAATCCTTTATCAGCACGCAATTATAAGCGGCAAAAAAGGGCGCACGTTCAAATTGTTCGTAAAGCTCGTTAAAATCCATTTGCAAAGCATCAAACCTGCTTAGGTTATAATCTTCATCGCCTGAGCGAACGAATGTTTTTATCAGCATTTGGCAAGCGGCATTTACCGACACGGCGTCACTGCCGTATATATAATATATATTTTTAAAATCGTTTGAATTAAGTGCTTTTTTAAGCGCTGCTAAATTAAGCTTCGGCATTAGTCCTCCTGTGCGTATTCAAGGCAATCGGAATAAACAGTTCCGAATTTATCCTTGATGACAAAGCTTTTGACAAAGCTCTCGCAGATATAGTTTTCATATTGTTCTTTTCCGAGCAAAAACACATTATCGCAATTATTGAAAGGGCTTTCGACGTCATCGATAACAGCAAGCGTAAAGCTTGAAGTTAAAGCAACATAATCGCCGCATTCGGATATTTTGACATTTTCATCTTCATAGCCGAGCGTGCAATTATAAAAAGCGTCGATTTCATAGCTTTCGGCACAGTATTCCCATTTTGACTGCGATGAATATGCATCGCAGACCAAATATACGGAATCGATTTTTGAAAAGTTATAAGACGACAAATACTTAATAACAAAATCGGTGCTTTTAGCGGCGCCTGCGTCGATCACGCTGATGCCGTTTTGATTTTTAATTATGCAAACAGTACCCGAAGAATCGGAATAAACGGCGGTAAAGCTTGATTTTTCGTTGAAATAATGTTCAACGCCCGCTACAACCGTCATGCAAGCCATTGCTATGGCAACCTTAACAAAACGTTTTTTCTCCTCGGTAAACATTAAAAATCTGAAAACCAATGCAAACAAAGCAATCGGAAGAAATGTGTGCATAATGGGACCTGTGCCCGAAATTGCGGCAAATTTGAAAGAGGATAAAAATTTCACTCCGAAATTTACCAAGCGGCACGCAAAGCCCGAAACTGCCAAAAGCGGTTTGACAATAAGCGTTACTTTTGCAAAAACAAACGCAATTGCCGATGTGCACAAAGCGAAAGTGCACAGCGGAATCAACAAAATATTGGCAATCGGCGATATCAAAGAAATTTCGTCGAAATAATAAACGCCTGCGGGAATTATGCATACGGAAACACACAACGGATAAAGAAGCGCTTTTAAAGGCTTTGACTTTATTTCCTCGGTAAGAAACGGTGCGAAAACCGAAGCGGAAAGCACACCGCAAACGGAGAGGACAAATGACGGCGATGAAATTATGTAAGGAAAGGGCAATGTCATTATCAAAATGCTTATCGCAAGTGAATTAAGCGTATCGCTTTTTCTGAAAAACAGCGGCGCACAATAGCACAAAACAAGCATTATATATGCCCTTATAACAGATGACGAAAAACGTGCGCACACAACAAAAACACCGCCGAATATAATCATTGCGATTGCTTTTGCAAAAGGATTTTTGCGCAAAAACGGCAATGCGGCAAGCATTGAAATAATAACGACAAGATGCAGACCCGATGTTGCCATTATATGTCCTATGCCGCTTCGGTAAAACATGGTCTTACCGGTTTGGTCGATTCCGCTTTTATCTCCGAAAAGCATTGCGCAAAGCAACTCGCCCTCTTCGTTTGGCAGCGTTCGCCTAAACGTTTGTTTAACGCTGTCGGCATAGCAATTTACATAGTGAACAAACGAAAAGCCGCCGTCAAAGGTATAAATATACTTCGGGTTATACATTGCAAGTATAATTCCCTTTGATTTGTAATATCCCTTACTGTCGAAAATATATGACGATTTAAATGTGCTTAGCTTACCGTATGCATCGACAAGGTCGCCGATATCCACAGCGGTATTGTCTGTATAAACAAGCACCTTTGCATCATGCTCACCGACAGTACCGTCAACAGTGAGAGTTAATTTATCGCCGTTTTCGACAATTTCCACAACCTTGCCGCTCAACTTTGCCGATTCGCCGTCATAATGATACAGCGGCGAAAAATTAGCCGAATCATAAAAAATATAATACGCAAAGCCGAACATAAAGCACAGCATACAGCATATCAGCTCGAAAAATTTCTTCTTTTGCCAAAGCAATATCCCGAACATTGTGCCGCAAAGTAATATAAACACAAGAACTGCTGTGCTGAATACGGAAGCGCAAAACAGCCCGATTGCGTAAGAAATACCGATAAAAGCCATTTTACGCTTCATGATTTATATACCTTTATTTAAAGAACAGCGGCAAATATTCAAGATAGATGATATCATCACGCGAAGCAGCATCGCCCTCAGCCAAAACCGCCGCACATCCGACCGGTTTTACGCCGCATTCATCAAGAAGAGCGATAAGCGCATTAAGCGATTCGCCCGTGCTTATAACATCATCGACTATAAGCACTCTCTTTCCTTTGAGCATATTTGCCTTGTCGCCGTCTAAGTACAGCGTTTGCGTTGCCGTGGTGGTAATTGATTTAACATCAACGGAAATAACGTCGCTCATATACAGCTTTACGGATTTTCTTGCAACAACATAGGTAATTCCCAGCTGACGTGCCATTTCATAAGCCAGCGGAATGCCCTTTGATTCGGCAGTGAGAATCACATCGCATTCGGGACATTTTTTTATAAGTTCCGAAGCTGCGGCAACGGTAAGCTCAACATCGGAGAACATAACGAATGCCGCAATATCGATTTTATCGTTAAGCGGGCAAATCTTCAGTGAGCGTTCAAGCCCGGCAATATTCATTTTATAATATGACATTTATAAAAACCTCCGTTATTATTCGGGTTTTACGGCATCAACGCCCCAGCCCATTTTCACGCCGGCAAGCAAATGAAAATGCAAATGGTGCACGGTTTGACCGGCATTTTCGCCGCAATTTGTGATTACACGAAAACCGTCTTTTATCCCCTCATCGTTTGCGATTTTCGCAATCACCTCGAAAATGTGAGCAACAACGGCTGAATTATCCGAAGATATTTCGGCGGCGCTGGAGATATGCTCTTTAGGTATAACAAGATAATGCACAGGCGCTATCGGGGCAATATCTTTAAAGCAATAAACAAGCTCGTCTTCATATACCTTTGCGGAAGGGATTTCCTTAGCGGCAATCTTACAAAAAAGACAATCTGACATAATTACAACTCCTTACAAAGCAAAATTATTCTGAAATTTTCGCAATATTATTTTCAATTCTGATTTTTCCGTTGCAAAACAGCGAAACAGCCTGCGGAAGAATAATCCATTCCGCCTGCTCCATCACCCTTTTTTGCAGTATTTCGGGCGTATCGCCGTTTTTCACTTCAACAGCCTTTTGCAATATGATAGGTCCGCCGTCGCAAACTTCATTGACAAAATGAACAGTCGCACCCGTGAGCTTTACTCCTCTTTTCAAAACCTCTTGGTGAACTTTAAGTCCGTAAAATCCCTTGCCGCAAAACGACGGAATGAGCGCAGGGTGAACGTTTATCATGCGATTTGCAAAAGTGCTTGTCACATTTTCATCGAGAATGGTCATAAATCCGGCATAAACAACAAGACCTGCGTTTTCTTCAAGCAGCGCATTTTTTATAGCAATGCTGTATTGAGCGATATCGGCATATTTTTTTCTGTCGATAACACGGGTTTTAATGTTGTTTTTGCGTGCACGTTCAAGCGCATAGGCATTAGGATTTGACGAGATAACGCAAGTGATTTTGCCGTTTTCTATCAATCCGTTTTTTTGAGCATCGATAAGTGCCTGAAGATTTGTTCCGCCGCCCGAAACAAGTACTGCAATATTAACCATAGCTTTACTCCCAATTTTTTAAATCTAAATCACTCGCCTGCCACAAGCGGGTTTGTTCCGAGAAGATAAATCTCGCAAAAATCATCGACCCCGTCACCGTCGGTATCGGGGTTATTAGGGTCTGTTTGTGCCTCGATTTCGGCGATATCTATCAATCCGTCACCGTCGGTATCGGTCAAATCATCGCAATTTTCGGCAAAAAACCCTTCAAGCATTGCCTTTTTGCAGTTATCGATATCCTGCTGAGTATAGCGCATATAAAGCTCTTCTTCCATAGTGCGGCTCATGGCAAACTGCGATGAATTTTTCAAAGCTTCATCAACATATGCCGAAACGGATGAGGAGGAATTTGACGATTCATTCTTTTCATCACACGAGCACGTTCCCGAAAACATAAAGATTGCAACGGCAGCGGCAAATAAAACTTTTCTTTTCATAATCAGTTATCGGGCGTCAGCGGGTCGGTATGCATCCAGGTTTCAATGCAGTCGTCAAAGCCGTCGCCGTCGGTATCGGGGTTGTTAGGATCGGTGCCCAATTCAATTTCAAACGTATCGGGCAATCCATCGCCGTCGGTATCGGTTTCGCCGTAATCCGGCGCCAAAATATCATAATATATCTCACGGTAATGCTCCCACTGGTCAAGATCTCCGCCGACCATGCTGTAGTACACGGACTCGGTATCCTCATATACAGTGGTAAAACGGTGATTTTCAGATTTGCTTTCGTCAGGTACGGAGGTTGTAAGCGGGTCGGAAGAAATACTGCTTTGTTCTTCTATATCAAAGCTGTCCGACTGACTTTTCTTGTCATCGCTGCACGAAACAAGCGACATAGCAAAAATCGACAGCGCAAAAACGCTTATTAAAACTTTTTTTACAAACATATAAAGCAATCCTTTCAAGCTATTAAACAAATTCAACGCCTTTTTCGCCGCTTGCAAGCTCGCCGAGAACGTAAGCCTGTTCACCTGTGGAGTTGATAATATCAAGCGCCTTATCGACATTTTCTTTTGCAACGCAAATCATCATACCGACGCCCATATTAAAGGTGTTGAACATATCTCTTTCGGGGATATTTCCGACATTGGCAATAAGCTTAAATATCGGCAAAACATCAACGGCGCTTTTATTGATTTTAGCGCAGATATTATCAGGCAGACTTCTCGGAATATTTTCGTAAAAGCCGCCGCCTGTGATATGCGTTACCGATTTTAAAACACCGCTGTCCATAAGAGCGTTAATCGTTTTAACATAAATCTTTGTAGGCTGCAAAAGCGCCTCGCCGAGAGTTGAGCCAAGCTCATCATAATATACTTTAAGGTTTTCTTCCGTAACGTCAAAAACTTTTCTTACAAGCGAAAAACCGTTTGAATGCACGCCGCTTGATTTTAATGCGATAAGAACATCGCCGGCGCACTGCTTTTCGGGCTGCAATATTTTTTCTTTGTCAACAATGCCGACGGCAAATCCGGCAAGGTCATATTCATCTTCGGGATAAAAGCCCGGCATTTCGGCAGTTTCGCCGCCGATAAGAGCTGCGCCCGACATAACGCAACCATCTGCAACGCCCTTGACTATCTGTGCGACTTTTTCGGGATAGTTCTTTCCGCAGGCGATATAATCAAGGAAAAACAAAGGCTTTGCACCGCTGCATATAACATCGTTGACGCACATGGCAACGCAGTCGATGCCGACCGTGTCGTGCTTGTCCATCAAAAAAGCTATTTTCAGCTTTGTGCCGACACCGTCGGTGCCCGAAACAAGAACAGGCTCGTTCATTCCCGAAATATCGGGAAGAAAAAGTCCGCCGAATCCGCCGACGCCCGAAATTGCGCCCTTGGTGTTTGTTTTGGCAATGTGTGTTTTCATAAGTTCAACGGCTTTGTAGCCGGCAGTCACATCAACGCCTGCGTTTTTATAACTTTCGGAAAAACTGTTCATATTATTTAGTTGCGGCGGTTAAGCAGTACCGCCTCCTCCTTTTATTTATGATATTTCAAGCTCTTTATTTAAAGTTTGAGCGTCGGTTTGACCGATTTTGCGGCAAAATTTATCTTGGCGAATTTCATCGGGAACGTCTATCGGATATTCACCGGTAAAGCAACCGACGCAAAAATCAAGATTTGCTTCGGGCGCAAGCTTTTTCACGCTGTCAACGCTTAAATATCCCAAGCTGTCAACATTAAGATATTCGGCAATTTCCTCAAGCGACAGCTTGCAGGCAATAAGCTTATCCCTGCTGTCGATATCCGTTCCGAAATAGCACGGATTTGTAAACGGCGGGCTTGAAAGGCGCATATGAACCTCTTTTGCGCCGGCTTCTTTAAGCTGACGTACGATTCTTGCGCAGGTTGTGCCCCTTACGATACTGTCATCGACAAGTACAACACGCTTATCCTTAACCGTTTCACCGATAACGTTAAGTTTAATTCTCACAGCATCGCTTCTCTGCGCCTGCGTCGGCTGGATAAACGTCCTGCCGATGTATTTGTTTTTCAAAAATCCAATGCCGTACGGTATGCCCGAAGCAAGCGAAAATCCGAGTGCGGCATCAAGTCCGCTGTCGGGAACGCCGATAACCACATCGGCGTCACAAGGATGTTCACGCCACAAAAACTCACCTGCCCTGCAACGTGCTTTGTGAACGCTGCAGCCTTCGATAACCGAATCGGGTCTTGCAAAATAGACATATTCAAACACACACATACCGGTTTTTTTGCCGCAGTGTGTTTTTATGGATTCAACGCCGTTAGGGCTTACAACAACAATTTCACCGGGGAGAATATCACGTTCAAATTTTGCGCCCACGCCGGCAAAAGCACAGCTTTCGGAAGCAAAGCAAATCGCACCGTCATCGGTTCTGCCCATGCACAGCGGATGGAATCCCAAAGGATCACGCACGGCAATGAGCTTTGTCGCAGACATGATAAGCATTGAGTAAGAGCCTTTGAGGTCATACATTGCCTGCTCGACCGCACGCTCGATAGACGGCTGTGAAAGGCGGTGATTTGTAATTGCGTATGAAATAATTTCCGTGTTGCAGGCGGTATGAAAAATCGCACCGTTAAGCTCATAGCCCTCACGAAGTTCCGGACCGTTGACAAGAACGCCGTTAAGCGAAATTGCCATAGGGCCTTTAACGTGTTTTACAACAAGGGGCTGCGCCTCACTTCTCTCAAGATTGCTTTTTGAAGCGTATTTAACGTGCCCGAGAGCAATATTTCCGTTTCCGAGCGAATCAAGAATCTGCCTGTCAAAAACATCGGGAACAAGACCGACATCTTTATATTGGCTAAGCACTCCCCTGTCGTTTACGACTATGCCGCAGCTTGCCTGCCCCCTGTGCTGAAGCGCAAAAAGCGCACGGTAAACCGGCTCGGCAAGATTCTCACTGCCTTGAGAGAACATACCGAACACACCGCATTCTTCATTTAATTTTCTGTACATAAACCCTCATTCCTTTCGGATAAATTGAAAATATAGAGCATTTGACAAAATTCATATTTCGCAAAGCATATCCTGAAGCTTTGCATCCTTTTGCGCAACGGCGTTTGCCATATCGCTTCGCATCTGCAAAAGCTTGGCTTGAAGTTCGCCGTCTTCAAGTGCAAGCATTTGTGCGGCAAGCAAAGCCGCATTCTGCGCACCGTCAATGGCAACGGTTGCAACGGGCATACCCGAGGGCATTTGAACAGTGGAAAGCAAAGCGTCCAAACCGTCAAGCGTTGAAGATTTCACGGGGATTCCGATTACGGGAAGAACCGTATTTGCGGCAAACGCACCGGCAAGGTGAGCCGCTTTTCCCGCCGCACAAATAATAGCGCCAAAGCCGTTATCTATTGCGCTTTTGGCAAATTCCGCCGCAGCCGTCGGCGTTCTGTGAGCCGACATAACCTTGGCCTCAAAGGGAATGCCCAAATCCTTAAGCTGCTTTAAAGCAGGTTTTACAATGGGAAAATCGCTGTCGCTTCCCATAATTACCGCAATTTTTTTCATAACAAAAGTCCCCTTACATATAGTTTTTAAAAAACAAAAAACTGCGACAAAAAGTCACAGTTTTACGCACTTAGAGCTTTGCTGCGAATCAATATGACGCAAATTGCATCCGCATACACCTATGCCCGAAAACCAAACAGACATATGCACATAATTCATACAAAAGCAAAACATATCGCAAACTGTCCCGACCGATACCGACCGAAGCACTCCTTATCAATATTCGCAGTACATATTCAACAATTTACATTATACTATATCAAGGCTGAAATTTCAACACTTGACTATTAAAAAAAATATAAATCACATAATTTTTTATTGTTGGTTTTGCACAAATCGACAACTCAAAGCCTGTCTGCCGATATCAATCATATCAGATTTTGAAACAAAAATCAAGTAAATAATTTATGGCAAAAAAGAAGCAGAACCGCAACGGGAAGCGAAGCGTTCTGCAAAGCACAGCCGAATTTTTTCGTATATATCGGCTGTATAGGTGTGTTAATATCAGGAAAATTGTCTCCTTTTCCTTTTCTCTCTATGCGGATATTATAATACACAAATCGCAGAATTTCAAGTACAAATTTATTACAGTCGGTTACACTTTGCTTACAAAAAGCGGATTGGAATTTTTTCCCAATCCGCTTGGTTTTGTATATATCTCAGCTTCTGATTTCGGCGCCGAGCTGAGAAAGTGCTTTAAGCGCACGTTTCATGGCGGCTTGCGCCTGTTCGTCGGTCAAAGTGCCGTCGGCAGAACGCATTACAACCGAATACGCAACGCTCTTCTTGCCGCTTTCGATTTGATTGCCTCTGTATACATCAAACAACGTCACCTTTTCGAGTATTTTGCCCACAGCGCCCTTTATGGCGTTTTCAAGAGCGAGCACCTCGATATCGTCATCGCACACAAGCGCAATATCTCTCGTAATTGCGGGGAATTTAGGCGCTTCTTTGCAAATAATTTCATCATTTGCAATTTCAAGCGCTTCATTCACATTCAGCTTTGCAAGATAAACCTTTGTACCGATTCCGTAGTTTTCGGCAACATCTGGGTGAGCCTCGCCGAAAATCGCAATTTCCCTGCCGCTTGCCTTGATAACGGCGCATCTGTAAGGGTGCAGTGAGGCAATTTCACCGAACGTTGTATCATCGCTCGGACGGCAAACGGTATATTCATCGATTCCCAGCTTTGAAAGTAAGGCTTCCAAAACGCCCTTAATATCATAAAAATCAACATTGCCGTACATACCGACGCAAAGTCTGTCGGGTTCGCTCGGAAGCTTAGAATCATCAGTATCGGGAATATACTCCTTTGCAATTTCGTAAAGAAATGCGGTTTCGTTACGATGATTATAGTTTGTCGAAAGCACATCAAGCATTGAAGGCAGCATTGAGGGGCGCATTACGCTCGTGTCCTCACCGAGAGGATTGCTGATTTTTATAACTTTGCGCAGCTTTGAATCCTGCGGCAGGCACATTTTTTCAAAATGCTTGGGCGATATAAACGAATATGTCAGAATCTGACTGCCGCCCAAAGCGGAAACGGTACTCTCGATTTTTCTGACAAAGTGCTGTTTTTCGGTAAGTTTTCCCTGAGCTACGCCCTTAAATACAGTCGGAGGAATGTTGTTATAGCCGTAAATACGGGCAACTTCCTCGGCAACGTCCGCCATGCACTCAACATCTATTCTGAAATCGGGCACGATGACCTTATCGTCACGCACTTTAAGTTCAAGCGATTCAAGATAGGAAACCATATCTTCTGTTGAAATATCCGTGCCGAGAAATTTGTTGATTTTATCGGGCTCAAAAGGTGCCGTTCTTTCGGTCTTATCGGAATTGTCGATATCGATATATTCGTTTACGACATCGCCTGCGCCCAATATTTCAACAAGCTCCAAAGCTCTCTTAAGGGCGTTTTCACAAAGACCGGCGTTAAGTCCCTTTTCAAATCGTGCCGAAGAATCGGAACGCATACCGAGTTTCTTTGCGGTCTTTCTGACGCTTGCAGGCTCGAAATTTGCCGATTCAAAAACAACGGTGGTCGTATCGTCCATAATTCCGCTGTATTCGCCGCCCATAACACCGGCTACTGCGACAGGCTTTTCATCATCGCAGATAACAAGCATTTCGCCGTTAAGCTCACGTTCAACGCCGTCAAGCGTGGTAATGGTTTCGCCCGATTGTGCATTTCTGACATTGATGTGTGCGCCTTTAACGTATTTTAAGTCAAAAGCGTGCATCGGCTGACCGTATTCAAGCATTACAAAATTGGTGATATCGACAAAATTGTTGATAGGGCGCACTCCGCTTGCACGCAGTCTTTCTCTCATCCACCGAGGCGACGGCTCAACCTTGGCGTTTTTAACAACAGCCGCCATATATCTCGGGCAAAGCTCTTTATTGTGAACATCTACCTTTACGGTATCGCAAGCGCTGCCGCCGATACCTTTATATCGAGGCTGCGGCACGTTAAGGCTACGCTTAAAGGTTGCGGCGGTTTCTCTCGCCAAGCCGATAACCGAAAGGCAATCGGGTCGGTTAGAGGTAATTTCAAACTCAACCGAAACATCATTCAAGCCGATTGCACTGCAAATATCCTGACCGATTTCCACATCCTCTTGCATAATAAATATGCCGTCCTCAATGGCATACGGAAAATCGTTTTTGCTGAGATTCAGCTCACCGAGTGAGCAAAGCATACCGTTGCTTTCCACACCTCTGAGCTTACCCTTTTTAATTTTCACGCCATTCGGCAATGTCGAATTATCAAGTGCGCAAGGCACAATATCGCCGGCATTTACGTTTGAAGCGCCGGTAACTATCTGCACAGGCTCGCCTTTTCCGACATCGACAGAACAAACAACGAGGTGATCGGAATTTTCGTGAGGTACAACGGAAAGAATTTTTGCGCAAACTACATTGCTGATTTCGGCGCTTTCCTCCTCATAGCCCTCAACCTTGGAGCCGCTCATTGTCATAGCATGGCAATAATCCTTAACGGAAATATCGCTCACATCAACATAATCGCCGAGCCATTTCATTGAAAGATTCATAATTTACTCCTTTTTTCCACCGCAAAGCAAAGCGGCACATAATTATTTTAACGTATCAGTCTTTTCCTCTGAAAATCATAAAAAACGCAATTTGAACGGCAACAACGCCGACAATACCGGCGATATAGGCAGGCACGCCGAGTCCGAAAAATCGGCATTCAAAATAAAACAGCGCAAAGCATACAGCCGATATCGCAATATTGCGTATTATGATCTGAAATGTTGTAAGCCCGTATTTTTTCATACTGACAATTTACCGAGTTTCATTATTTGAACTGCTCCAAAAAGCGCAGGTCATTTTCAAAAAGCAAACGCATATCGTTAATCGCATATCTTCTCATAACAACACGTTCAAGACCCAAGCCGAAAGCAAATCCCGAATATACGCTCGAATCGATTCCGCAGTTTTCAAGCACTTTCGGGTGCACCATGCCTGCGCCCAAAAGCTCGATATAACCCTCGCCCTTGCAGACCTTGCAGCCCTCGCCCTTGCAGGCAAAGCACATTACGTCAACCTCGGCGCTCGGCTCGGTGAACGGGAAATGGTGCGGACGAAGCCTGATTTTGCAGTCATCGCCGTAAAGGCGCTTCATAAGCATTTCAAGAGTGCCTGTCAAATCGCCCATTGTAATGCCTTTATCGACAACAAGTCCTTCGATTTGGTGAAAAACCGCCGAATGCGTTGCGTCAATAGCGTCGCTGCGGTATACCTTTCCCGGGGAAATAATTCTGATAGGCGGCTTTTTGTTCTCCATAACGTGCACCTGCACAGATGAAGTTTGCGTGCGCAAAAGAATATTATCCGTTATATAAAAGGTGTCCTGCGTATCTCTGGCAGGGTGATTGGGCGGCAGATTGAGCGCCTCGAAATTGTAATAATCATATTCAACCTCCGGACCTTCGGCGATTTCAAATCCCATTCCCAAAAAGATTTCCTCAATTTCACGCATAACGGTGTTTAAAGGGTGCATTCTTCCGATAGTTTGGGGTTTGCCCGGCATTGTAACATCGATTTTCTCGCTTAAAATTCTTTCCTGCTTTTCCTTTTCTTTAAGCTTTGCGCCTTTTTCCTCAATTGCGGTGTTAATATCCTCACGCACCTGATTTGCAAGCTGACCCATAACCGGTCGCTCCTGTGCGGAGAGCTTGCCCATTTGCTTGAGTATTGCGGTAAGCTCGCCTTTTTTTCCGAGATATTTAACCTTGAGTGCGTCAAGGGATTTCACATCTTGTGAATCGGAAATTTCACCTATCGCCTGTTCTCTGATTTTTTCAAGCTGTTGCTTCATTATTTTACCTTTCCTTTCCGGCACAGCGCCGATATATTGAAAATAAACCAAACAAAAGTAAAAAAACGCCGTTGTCCGTAACGGACAAGGCGCACCTTGCTTTTTACCACCAGTCGGATAAATAAAGCCCTTAACGCAGGCAAAACGTTGCAGCCTAATTGCAAAAAGCTTTCAGCCGCACCGCTCGTGAGTGAACTTCGGCACAATTTTTGTCAATGGCGGCTTTCAGCCCAAGCGACCGCCAATCTCTTTTGAAAAATAAAATGCCTACTCTCTCAGTCAACACGTTTACATTAAAGATTATAACACACCGTTTTTTAAATTGCAAGAGCAAATTTACAATTTATCGATTAAAGCGATTTTTTTGATTAAATCGACATCAGCATACACGTACACTTCCCGTTCAACCAAACAATTTAAATTTCGCTATATATTTCGATTAAGGAAAGTAAGCAGTAAGGAAACAGTATTCAATAAGGGGCTTGCCCCGTCATTATAAACGAATCGGCTTGCGCCGTCAAAAGAAGAATGTCTGCTGCCAAATGGGTGGCATATGTCGAGCCATCCCTGCTCTAAAAACGGCAATGCCGCAAGCGGAACGATTACAATGAAATACAAACTTTTAGGCATAACGACAAGTACAGTTCGCCGACCCTTACATCAGCTTGCAGCGCAGCCGGTTTTTTTCCTAATTAACATAGCATACGATATATCTCTTAACCTATATCTATAAACGCATGATTTTAAAAATTAAACCATCAAGCTTAAATGCTCGGTGGCTTTTCTTTTTGCCGACGTGATTTATTGTGTGGCATGACATTTTTTAGAACTATTTCTCCGAAGGCATAAGCGAAGAAACCGCACCTTTTGAAATTTCGCTTGATGTTACAGGCAAAAAGACAATGAAAATTGTCGCTTGTGAGTCGAATGCTTGGGATTTTAGCGATCTGTATCTTGCCGACAGCAGCTTTGCAAAGGTCGGTGAAACACAGCAATCCGCCACTGAGGAGAGCGCAAGCTCTGCCGAATAATTTGCAAAATAATACTTTAGCTTAAATATTTTGCCCTAAAGCTCAAAATGCACTGTGCCATTTGAATATTACTCAAACAAGCTCTTTGGATTTTCGTTTTTGTAATTTATATAGCAAAACTTCAATCCGTCATTGCTGACATAAACACGGCTTTTAAAAGATATTTTCCAGTTTTCATCAAGCTTTGGAAAATATGCGTCAAACCTTTCTGCGGCGTACATCACCTGTGTGATGTACGCCGCAGAGCAATATGGCAGCAGTTGTCGATAAACGCTTTCGCCGCCTATCACAAAAACATCTTCATCAGGCAAAATCAGGCGCTTTAACGCATCGATTCCATTACAAGTCACAGCGCCGATTTGCAATTTTCTTTTTGAAAGCACAATACAGCGCCTATGCGGCAAAGGCTTGATTTTGAGCGAATCATATGTATTTGCGCCCATAATTACGGTTTTGCCCAAGGTCAGTCTTTTAAAGCGCTTCATATCCTGCGGAATATAAAAAAGCAGTTTGTTTTCAAAACCGATAGCGTTGTTTTCATCAATTGAAGCAATAACCGAAAGCACAGCACTCACCTTTCCTTACCAGCGCATTGACAAAGCTCAAAAACACTTTTATTCAATATCGGGTGAAGCTTATACGGGGCAATTTCGCAAAGCGGCTTTAATACAAAAAGGCGTTTGTGCGCCTCAATATGCGGAATCGTCAAGGATTTTTCCGACATTATAATATCATCATAAAAAATTATGTCGATATCGAGCGTTCTCGGCCCCCAACGCACCTCTCTGGTTCTGCCTGCGGCATTTTCGATAGAAGATGTAAATTCAAGCAATTCACAAGGAGGCAACAGAGTTTGAATTTCAAGTGCGGCATTGAGAAAATCGGGCTGTTCAACGCCGCCGTAAGGTTTTGTTGTGCAAAATTTTGAAACATTTGTAACTTTTGTGTGAAGACACGAGCCGAGTTTATCAATTGCAAATTTTAAATATTTTTCGCTCTCACCCAAATTAGAGCCGATTGAAAGATAGGCTGTATGTCTGCTTCGCTTAATCGAAACCCCTATGCTTTCGTGCAAAATATCAATCGGCGCTTGCGTTTTCAAAACAGTCAGTTCAACATCGGAAACCAAGCTGTATTTTAGCAATATTTCTTCGCAGATTTTTTCTGCCAAAGCTTCAACCAGATTATAATTTTCGTCAAGGGTAATTTTGTTTATCATTTCGCAAACCTCGGCATAATTAACCGTTTTCGCAAGATTGTCGCTAAGCCCGGCTGTGCGCAAATCCGCTGTCAAAACACAGTCGATTCTAAATTCCTGTCCGTTTTGCTTTTCAAAGTCAAAAACGCCGTGATTTGCAAAAATACGCATATTGTTGATAATTATTTTATCTTCCATAAGCTTCTCCTCTCGATATTGCGTCAAGCATATCGATAACCTGTTTGTTTTCGGCAACGTCATGCACACGCACAAAACGTGCGCCCGAAAAATAAGCATATGCCGTTGACGCAAGCGTTCCGTTAAGGCGCTGTGTAACCTTAGCATTTAAAACGGTGCCTATAACCGACTTTCTCGAAACGGCGACCATAATCGGATAACCAAGCTCGGAAGAAAGCCTTTCGGTTTGTTTTAGCGCTTCAAGATTTTGCCCTGTGTTCTTTGCAAATCCGATGCCGGCATCGATTACGATTTTTTCCGCACAGATTCCGTTTGAAAGCGCAATGTCGATACTTTCACGCAAATCGCTTTTTACATTATCAAAAAAATCATCATAAACATTGTCAACCCTGTTGTGCATTAAGCAGCAACAGGCGTTGTATTTTTTTACGATTTTTGCAATATCCGGCGATTTTTTAAATCCCCATATATCGTTTATCATATCTGCGCCGTTTTCAAGTGCGGCAAGCGCCACGCCGTATTTATAGGTATCAACCGACACGGGAATATCAAAGTTTGACTTTATCAATTGCAATGCGGGCAGCACACGCTGCGTTTCCTCTTTTTCCGATATCGGGGTGTATCCCGGTCTTGTAGATTCGCCGCCGATGTCGATTACAGCCGCACCTTGCGCAATCATTTCCTGTGTGCGGTACAAAATCGCATCATTATCGGCAAAAAGTCCGCCGTCCGAAAACGAATCGGGCGTTAAATTCAAAATACCGACGATATGCGTTTTGCAAGAAAATTCACGGTTACCGATAACTGTTTTCACAAAAAGTCACTTCTTTTCAAATCAATAAATCAGATTCAAATTTTTCTTTGATTTCGGGTGATTGCACTCATCTTGAGCCTTGCAGAAAAGGCACGCTCTTGAAGCCTTGTCGGCTTTGAAAATTATCCTGCTCAAATTTGAGGTGCAATGACCCTTTCTGTGCTCGCTAACGGCGCTTACAATAAGCGAAGTTGTGGCTTCGTCGCATTCAACCTGCTCAAGAATTTGCCGTGCAATCACAGCGCCGGCTTCCTCATGCGGGGTCGAATCTTCATATTGTTTGAATCTGCCGCAATCATGAAGCAAAGCCGCCGCATAGATAATATCTTTATCTATATCAAGCGAATTTTCAAGGGCAAGAATATATGCAATTCTGGCAGTATCAAGCAAATGTTCAATACCGTGGCGGCAAAACACACGATGCTTTTCCGCCTTTTTATTTTTTTTCAAGGTTTTCTTAAAAAGCTTGTTGTTGATTATCTTTTCGCAAAGCTCCATATTTCCACCGCCGATATTATTTTATTATATTAAAAAAGCGTGAGCGCAGCTCTGCGTTTGTTTCAAATTCGCCCTTGCAGCAATAGGTAAAGGTTTTGGAACCGGGTTTTTTCACACCTCGCATTGTCATGCAGGTGTGCTCGGCTTCAACTGCGACAATAACGCCTTTAGGCGAAAGCTCTTTCATAATAGCTTGGGCTATCTGTGCGGTCATCTGCTCTTGAATCTGAAGCCTTTTTGCATATACTTCAACGCAGCGTGCCAGTTTGCTTATTCCCACAACTTTTCCGTCGGGGATATAAGCGATATGAGCTTTTCCGAAAAACGGCAGAATGTGATGCTCACAGCAGGAATAAAAGGTGATATCTTTTTCAATCACCATTTCATTATTTTCGGCGCAAAATGTTTTTGAAAGATGAATCGCCGCATCATCGGCATAGCCCGAAAAAATTTCCTCATACATTCTGGCAACTCTATCGGGCGTTTCTTCAAGACCCTCTCTTCGGCAATCCTCGCCGATTCCCTCAAGAATCAGACGAACGCCCGCCTTTATTTTTTCTTTATCCATTTTTGCTCTCCTTGATTTTGTTCAATGAGGGGCTTGCCCCGTCATTATAACCATGTCGCAGATGTCCAATGCGACGGCTGCAATCGTTCGCTATGTGATTTGAACGAGCTTATCACGCTTTGCTCCGATTTAAAAAACTGTTTTTGAAGCTGTTTAAATATGACAGTGAACCGAATATGCAAAAGTTACCGCCGTTTTCGACAATATCGCCTGGAATTTTCTCGACATTTGTTTCAAAAGTATATCTAAAATATTTTTGCGCCGCATTTTTAAGCTCACAAGCTTCCAGTGCACGGCTGTTTTCAGGCGCAAGCGCATAAAGCGTATCCGAACATTCGGACATAATTTTTAAAATACCGTCATAATCTTTATCCTTAAAAACGCCCATAACCAAAGTGATTTTCTCATCGCCGAAAAAGGCTTTGAGCGAATTTTTCAAAAAAATCGCACCGTGTTTATTGTGCGCCCCATCGCATATAACAAACGGAGAGCGGCTTAAAATTTCAAACCTGCCGGGATTTTGAGCTTTTGCAACGCCGCATTTCAGGTCTTTCTCAACGATATTAAACCCTTGTGAATTTAAAGCTTTGCATACTTCAATTGCAAGTGCGGCATTGAAAGCCTGATAAATTCCGAGCATTTTCGATTCATATTCGCTGCCGCAATATTCAAAACGCATTAAAGCGTTATTGCGTGAAAAATCATTTATGCAAATTTTTGACGTGTCCGTATATTTACGGCGAGCGTGCATTTTTTCGCACACAGCGGCGATAACGGCATCCGCCTCATCATTTTGAACAGCGCTTATAACCAAAGAACCTTGCTTAATAATTCCGCACTTATTTTCGGTGATTTCGGCAATGCTTTTGCCGAGAAATTTGCCGTGGTCGCAGTCAATCGACGTTAATACGCAAACAAGCGGATTTTCAATTACATCGGTTGCGTCAAAAGCGCCGCCCATGCCGCATTCGATAATACAGATATCACATTTTTCAAGATAAAAAATTTCAAAGGCAATTGCCGTTTCAATTTCAAACTCACTCGGAAAAACACCTTGTGCGTTAAGTTTATCCACCGCATTCAAGGTAATGCGTGCGGCTTTTTCAAAAATTTTGCTGCTGCAATTTTCGGCATTTATGCGAAATTGCTCGTTTTTTTCAAAAACGCACGGCGAGGTATAGCAACCGGTTTTGATTTTTGCACTGTTTAACACAGCTTCAATATAAGCGCAAACCGAACCTTTGCCGTTAGTGCCGGCAACGTGAATACATTTAAGCAAGCGCTGCGGATTGCCCAATTCGGCACAAAGTTCTGTTATATTTTCCAATCCCGGGTGTATTCCGAAGCTTGCTTTGCTTTTAATTTCTTCAAGTATTTTTTCCACTAAATATCAAATCTTTCCGATAATTCAATTTAAATATCATATGCATATCCACAGCGCTTGATATGTAAATTCTCTTACACTTTATTATTGTAACGTAAAAGAGCCGACAGGCGACACCTTAAAACGTTACAATGTTCTTATTATTATAACATATCCGCACCGTCTTTTGCAAGTGTTTATCTATTTGCAAACCGATGTGCGTAGTTTTGCGCAATCGGCTGATTTTAAAATTTTAAGATTTATCATTCCGAGCAAAGCGCATTGTAAAGCTCGGATTTTGAAAACTCGGTTTTTGCGGCAATGATTTTGCACGCATTTGAAAGCTTTTCACCCTCATCGCAAAGTTCTTTCACCATTTGCACGGCTAAATCAAAAGATAAAAAAGCATCGTTTTCATTTTGCGTATTGCCCTCTACAATCAAAACAAATTCACCTTTCGGCGTTAAGGTTTCATACATACAGATAGCCTGTGAAAGCGTTGTTCTTATAACTTCTTCATGAATTTTCGTAAGCTCTCTGCAAAGTGAAATCCGCCTGTCGCCGAAAACCTCAAACATATCTTTTAAGGTGTAGATAAGCTTATGCGGCGCTTCATAAAAAACCATTGTATGCTTATAGTTTTTAACTTCTTCAAGATGCGCCCTGCGCTGTTTTTTCGTTACCGACAAAAAGCCCTCAAACGAAAACCGTGAGGTATCCAGCCCGGATATGCTCAGCGCCGATACGGCGGCACTCGGTCCGGGAATCACACAAACATTTACAGCGCTTTCATAGCACAGCTCGACAAGCTCCTGTCCTGGGTCGGATATGCACGGCATACCGGCATCGCTTACAAGCGCACAGTTTTCACCCGATAACAGCCTTTGCACAATAGAAGTAAATACAGCATTTGAGCTGTGTCTGTGGCAGCTTATCAGCTTATTTTTAATTTCAAAACGGTTTAAAAGCTTTAAGGTGACACGAGTATCCTCTGCGGCGATAAAATCCACACTTGCAAGCGTTTCAAGCGCTCTCGGCGAAATATCGTCAAGATTGCCGATAGGTGTTCCGACAATATAAAGCGTACCCATATTCAAAATTCCTGTCCTTTCGTACGGTATATTTCCATAAGTTCGTTTGTAAAGCTGCCATCGCCGTTTGTCGTGTTCAGCTGTGGCAAAACCTTCATAAAAGGTTTGCTCCCCTTTTTGCCCTCAATAAGAAAAAGCCAAGGCGCCGTATCGGCATTTTTTGAAGCAAACCGCAATCTTTTCGGCTCGATTCCGTTTGATTGCATAGCCTTGATAACATCGGCAAGCCGTTCGGGTCTATTGCACAGGCAAAGTCTGCCGCCGTATTTCAATATTTTTGAAGCAACAGCACAAATATCATTCAAATCACACAAAACCTCGTGCCGTGCGATTTTTTGTGAGTTTTTCGGATTTTGCAAACCCGCATTGTCGGCTTTATATGGCGGATTCATCGTTACAACGCTGAAATGCTCGGCATAAGATTTGTACCAATCGGATTTTAAATCCGCACAAATCGGCACAATATTTTCAATATTTGAAATTTCAATACTTTTTTTCAAAAGCTCAATAGCGTCGTTTTGAATATCCAAAGCGACAATTTCTCTCGGAGCATTGTTTTTTGAAACAAGAAGCGGAATAATTCCACAGCCCGTGCCCATATCGCAAAAAGTATCACTGCGCTTATGCTTTGCAAAATCGGCAAGCAAAAATGCGTCCGTCCCGAATCTATGTACATCATTTATACAAATTGTGATGTTTTCGTTAAGCTTTTGTGTTTCGTATTGCATATGCAAATTCCTTTTTGTTGATTTATTTAACCGATATTTAGCACATATTCGGTCAGCTTTCAAGCACAGCCAATGCACAGCGAATGCCGTCGCTTGCCGCCGACATGATTCCTCCGGCATAGCCTGCGCCCTCGCCGCAGGGATAAAGCCCTGCAAGCGAGGTCGAACAAAGCAAATCGTTTCTGACAATGCGCACAGGTGATGAACTTCGGCTCTCAACGCCCGTCAGCACTGCGTCGCTTCTGTCAAATCCTTTAATTTTTTTTGCGGCAAGCGCAATTCCACAACGCAGCGTATCACACACAAATGCGGGCAAATACGAATCGGGTGCGGCAAAATTCACACATGGCTTGTAGCTCGGCTGTATTCCCCCTACCCTTGCGCTAATGCTTTTATTTAAAAAATCGCCGACAAGATTTATCGGGGCGCTGTAATCGGAACCTGCGGCGACAAATGCGGCGTGCTCTATGCGCCGCTGAAACTCCATTGCCGCCAAGGGTGAAGAATCGCCTATATCGGCAGAAGAAATTCCCACCAAAAGCGCACTGTTTGAATTTACCTCATCTCGTGCGAAATTGCTCATTCCGTTTGTCACAACGCCGTTTTCCTCCGAAAGTGCCGGCACTACAACGCCGCCCGGACACATACAGAAAGAATACATCGTGCGGTGCAAATCGGTGTGCGCAACGATTTTATAATCGGCAGCGCCCAATCTCGGATGGTCGGCAAACCTGCCGTACATCGCCTCATTTATATCCTGCCGCAAATGCTCGATTCTGACGCCGACCGCAAAGCTTTTTTGCACAATTTCGATTTGCTTCCTGTACAGATATTCAAAAACATCACGTGCGCTGTGACCGAGCGCCAAAATACAGCGGTCGGTATAAACGGTTTCGGTTTGACCGTTCTTTATAAATTTTACGCCGCAAAGCCTTGTGCCGTCATCTATGATTTCAGTGAATTTTGCGTTAAATATGACTTCACCGCCAAGCTTTATAATTTCCTTTCGCATATTTTTAACGGTAAATCTCAGCTTGTCCGTGCCGACGTGGGGCTTTGCGTTTGTCAGAATATCATCGGGCGCACCGAATTTGTTAAGAGTTTGTAAAATAAAATGGTGTCGTTCGTCATTTGTGCCGGTATTCAGCTTACCGTCGGAAAAAGCGCCTGCGCCGCCCTCACCGAATTGTATGTTTGATTCGGGATTCAACCGCCTATTTGTTAAAAAATTATCAATATCTTTACTGCGTGAATCAATATCGCCGCCCCGTTCAAGCACGATAGGTCTTGCGCCGCAAAGCGCCAATATATACGCCGCAAAGATTCCGGCAGGGCCAAAACCGACAATTACGGGACGTTTTTTGAGTTTGCACTCGACATATTTAAACTCATACGCCGTGATTTTTGAAATATCGGGCGATTTTTCGTGCCGTTTCAGCAAGTTTTTTTCATCACAGCACTGAACATTCAGCGCAAGATTAAAATGAATATTGTTGTTTTTTCGTGCATCGACCGATTTGCGTGCAAGGCTGATTTTCTCTATATTTTTTTCGCTGATATTAAGCTTTTTCGACACGGCTTTGCGCAAAAAATCTTCATCATAATCCAAATCCGCTTTAATATTGTTAATTCTAATCATATTTTTTCTCCGTAAATTGCGGCATTTTCGCCGGCATACAAGCCCGAAGCCCAAGCCCAATTCAAGTTAAATCCACCGCAAACTCCGTCAATATCAAGCACCTCGCCGCAGAAGAAAGCACCGCTTAAAAGCTTGGATTCAAGCGTGTT
Source organism: uncultured Oscillospiraceae bacterium (assembly GCA_964490175.1). Lineage (GTDB taxonomy): Bacteria > Bacillota > Clostridia > Oscillospirales > Ruminococcaceae > RGIG3077. The sequence goes on from CAZBAI010000007.1 coordinate 58,872, forward strand.
TTTGACCTGCGAAAAATCAACGCCGCCGCTTGTTACCTGCGCATTTTTGAAGCTCTCATTATGTTTAACTTTAAATTCCCACGATTTGATTTTGCGGCAAAGCGCCTCGATTTGTGAGCTTTCTATATCACGAATAAGAGTACATTTTACAGTATCTTTAAGCAGTGCCTGCCCTACCCTTTTCGGAAAAAGCCCGGAAAGAAAATCCTGACACAAATTGTTTTGGCGGTGTGATTTTATATCCAAAAGCAGCGTTTTAAGCTCATTATGCGAAATATCGGGGCAAAGATCAAGTCTAATGTAAGGATTTTTGCACTGCAAAGATTTATGCGACAGGTTAAATATACAAATTCCGGAAAGGGCATTGTCGGAAAACTGAACCTCACCAACCTCAGACGCAATTTGCATATTTGAATCAAAAAGCGCAGCGCAAGCGCTCACCCTAAGTCCTTTAAGCGATTTTAAAACAGGCTCATCAGACAAAATCGGACAAAGAGATGGAGAGATTTTGTTGATTTTATGTCCAATGCAATTTGCAATTTTGAACGAACTGTTATCGCTTTGATATCCGCCGACAGCTACAACAACGCTTTTGGCGCAAACAGTATCATTTTCACCGTTTATGCAAAAAATACCGTTTGCAGATTTAATATCAAGCGCCTTAAAGTCGCAGATTTCTTTAACACTGCAATTTAAAGCGGCAATCCGCAAGGCGTCAAGCACAGAAGATGCCGTGTTGCTGTAAGGGTATATGCGCCCCGCCGAATCTGCTTTGCACATCAGCCCAATCGACAAAAAAAACTCTATTGCGTTAAATTTGTTCATAATTTCAAACGCAAGCTGTGACTTGCAGTGATAGCACTTAGCATTGATATTTTCGTTTGAAAGATTGCATCTGCCGTTGCCCGTTGCCAAAATTTTTTTGCCCACCCGAGCGTTTTTTTCCAAAATCGCAACGCTTTTTTGCCGTCTTGAAGCCGCAATTGCCGCACACAAGCCCGAAGCGCCGCCGCCGATTACCGCAACATCATAAACATTGTTCAAAATTCGCACCTCCTTAATAAGCACAAATTTCCGACGTTTATTTTAACATATTCTTTCATAAAAAGCAACAAGCCGCAAGTATCTTTTTAAATCAAGAACTTGATTGCCTTAAATAGTCATGCCTTACATTAACAAATATAAACATTTGTAACTTTTTCTATACTAAACCATTTTGATATATTGATTATACGGAAACGTTTTCATCAAACTGTACAAATTTTCACAAAATAATTTAATTTTTCTATTGACAAATGGAAAATATAGGTATATAATATAATCAACACAAAATAACGGCGCTGTTTTAAATGATGACAGTTGGTCTGACCGTACAAAAAGCATATACTATTCCGGCACTTACGTTGGGCGTGTGAGAGGTTATTATTATGACAACTTGGTCACCGATAAGGTTCAGGCAAGCTGCGAGTCATCAACGAGCTACTATCGTTATGCTACCGTGTCTTCCAAAACTTCCGCTTCGGGAGATACTATTAAGACAGGAAACGCATATTCCGGCAAGGTGACATTGGCAAACAACAAAGCAATTTTTGCCGGTGTAATCCACGTTTCATAATGTAATTTCATTCGCAAACGGGCATGTAAAAAATGCCCGTTTGCACAATCTTTTTGAGGTGATTTAAATGAAAGCTGCTAAATTAAAAAAACGCACCAAAGTTTTTTTGATTATAATTACAATTCTTGTTGTCGGCTTTGCCGCATACACCGCCTTGTGGTTTGTGCATTATAATACATTGATTAAGCCAATGCTTAAAAACAAAGATATTATGACTTGCAAACAATATGATGACACTTTGGTAAAGGAAGAATATGAATATATTGATGAAGACGGTGTAGGTTATTCTGTATTTACACCGCATTTTTTAAAATTTAACGGGAATTTATCCGCAGGAACTCCGGAAAAATATGACGAAAATTGGAACCGTGAAGTAGATTACACTTATTCGCTTATGTACAAACCATATCTGTTTCATGATAATAACTATCGGTTTACTGTTAATGTATTTTCACCGGAGGAAAAGGCATTGAACGCCGACTGTGATACTTATTTCATTCGTACCGATTCAAAACTAAATCTCGTCGAGGGTGATGAAGAAATTTACAAAAAGCACTATGACCAAATCGCCGATTTGTACGAAAGGTGCAAAAAACTCTACGGCGAAGACGTTTTTACGGATTAAAATATCAATTACAGCATTATTAACAGAGGTGATTAGAATGAAAAGTGTCAAGCTGAAAAAGCGCACCAAAATCATTATAACTGTTATAATAACCATTATCTTAATAGTGTCTGTGTATTGCACTTTGTGGCTTGTAAGATATTACAAGCTGATAGTTCCGATGACGAAAAACGAAAATTTAGTTTTGAATGTCAGCAAAGATATGGAGGGCATGGCACACAAAGAATATGAATACAACGGAGATCACATTTCATATACGGTTTTTATGCCGTCATTTCCAAGATTTGGCGGGAATTTAAGCGTTTTAACACCAACGGATTATGACAAGGATTGGAATTGCATAACAGATTATTCATATGGGCTGATGTACAAACCATACTTATTTGATGATAATTGGTATTGGTATTCTGTCTATGATTATTCAGAAGTTGAAACAATAAACGATCAATCTAAATCCGTCACTTACGATATCTACACCGATTCGCAACTGAATTTTATTGGCGGCGACAAAGAAATATATGACAAGCACTATGACGAACTGAAAAATTTATATGACATGGCGAAAGAGTTTTTCGGTGAAGACGTTTTTACGGATTAAAACACATATTTAATACAAAAAATAATGCCGAATCTTACGAGCGCTTGCAGCTCAAAAAGGTTCGGCATTGTTAATTTACGATTTAAAAAATCTTTTTGCACAGTGCAAATGCGCTCTTTCTGCCGCATTTACAGTCTGTTAATGGCAAAATTTATATATTCTACAAGCAAATTCCACGTCTGCATATCGGCAACGCCCGTAATTTCGAGCGAAAACAACAGCTGTGCCGCTTTAACGCTATCTTTTGTAGCTTCGTCATATACTCCGTTAATATCAGGCAATTTCGGAAAATTTTCAAAGCTTTGCGCCAAAAATGACAACATTGACTGCAATATTTCAATTGTCAGCTTTGGCGATGATGAATCGACATATCCGCTTATCGGAAATATATCAAGCGCTGTCGGCTTCGCCGTAATTTTTAAATACACAGCGGCAATTGCGTCCCATGTTTTGCCGTCTACCCGACCTGTTATCGGCAAACCGTATATTGACTGAAATGCGCTCACCGCCGCAGCCGTGCTTTTATCAAACACCCCACTCGGAATCGGCGCACCGACTCTTTCGTCTTTTTCCGAAATTGCAAAAAGCATTCGCTGTAATTCTCTTATGTGTGATATTTTCTGTACTTCGGTGTATGGCATTTTGTTTTAACCCCCTCATTATGTTGCCGCTATGGTATATCCCGGATTTTGAAACGGCTTTTTGTCAAATCCGAATTTCAAATCAGACCACACAGAGGCAATCGCATCCCACGTTTGCGCTCCTACAATTCCGCTGTTTCGCAAATTAAACCTTTTTTGAAACGCAATTACCGCTTCTCTTGTCAGCGGACCGAAATACCCTGTTGTGCTGACCGATGGAATATCCGAATATGTATTGTGAATATCGCTTAAATAGCTCTGCAATATTCTGACATATTCATTTGTTATGCCCTCACGCAGCGGCGTGCCCGGATAAAGTACAACGTCATCTTCTTCAAGCGGAACAGACTCGACGATTCCGGCATATGCGCTGTATATACTGTCCCACGTGTTTTCATCAACAGCGCCTGTTTGCACAAGTCCGAAAGTTTTTTGAAACGAACGCACGCTCGCCTCGGTCTGTGCGTCATAAAGCGATGTGATTTGCGCAGGCTGAACGCTTTGATAATATGCGCCTATCACCGCAAGATGATATTGCAATATCCGCACGGCCTCGCCCTCATTTCCGACCGAAAGCCTGTCGGGAATCGGCACGGCGGTTTCTTCAATCGAAAGCCCCTCGGAATTAAGCTCCGCAAGTTTTTTTACGCTGATATAAATATAAGCGATTTGATACCACGTAGCCTCGTCTGTAACGCCTGTTTCCGGCAAATTGAATATGCCTTGAAACGTTCTGACGGCGTCTGCGGTATCTTCACCGTAAAAGCCGTCAACAGAGGCAATTTTCGGTATCAGCGGATAATTGTGAGAAATTCTGTTGAGCTGTGTTTGCAATGTAAAAACCTCTGTGCGGCGGTCGCCTATTTCAATCGGGCTGCCCGGATATGATGGGGTATTTGTCGCAACGGGTACATTTTCGACAATTTCAATGTCATCACCGTAATAGCGCTTTAAAATTTGCAGCGGCGTCAAACCTTGATTTGCAAGCTCAACCGTGCCAAACTGCGAAAGTCCGTCACAAGTTGAGGTCGTTCCGTTGCAAAATGACGAAAACAACGGCTCTACCGCACCCTGCCTTCTTATATAGCTGTTAAAAATCTCATCAACAATAACATTCACCGAATCGAATATGCTTCGCCCGTCAAAAAAAGCCTGATCATACTGAGTACTGCTTGTAATATCAAAATCAAACCCTCTTGCCCTGTACCATTCCGTATAAATTCGGTTGAGCGCAAATGTTATTATCGCATAAATATTCGCACGCAAAGCGCTTTCGGGCCACGTTGGGTAAATTTCGCTTGAAGCGACATTTTTTATGTAATCGGGAAAATCAAGAGTTATATTTGAAGCGTCCGTATTAGGCGCTCCGAGATGCACCGTGATTCTCTCGGGTATAAACGGCTGACCTGTCATATAAAAATTCCTTTCTTAATTTTTAAAACTGCGGTTCATCGCTGTAAAATGTAATTTCACGCCGACTTGCCGCATTGCTCGGCAACGGCACCATGTTCACCGTAAGCAAAGAGGTTATTCCCGAAAAAATCGGCACGTTCTCATTTTTCACCGTATAGAATCCTTCCAGAAAAATTTCTGCGGTATATGTTGAAAAAGGAATGTTTGCGCCGTCTTTTTCGCTCGATTCGGGCGCAGGCAGTGTAATAACAGGCGTTTTGCCGCTTTTGTCGGTCAAACTTACATTCACCGCACTTTGACCGAACGACGTTTTTTGCGTAATTACAACAACCGCATTTTCAAGCGGATAAGCCTTTTCTCCCATTGCCACGCCGACTTGAAGAAAACCGTATTCCGAATATTCGTTTTTTGCCGAAATATCTTCGGGCGCTGTGTTTAGCAGCTCCACCGGAGTTATGTTTAAAACTTCGGGCAGCGGCGGTGCGGCAATTTCATCTTGCGCTGTACCGTTTTGCTCTGTATTGTTTTGCTCTGTATTGTTTTGCGCTGTACCGTTTTGCTCTGTATTGCTTTGCTCTGTATTGCTTTGATTTAAAGCGGCGTTTTGGCTGTAAAGGCGCATCATTTCATCAATATATTTTTGCATATTCTCTTGATTCGGCATAATTAACGCTTGCTCCTTTTTTGCTAAATTAGTAAATTCTATTCGCCACGCCGTTAAAAGTTGACTAATTTGCAAAAATCTGTTAGAATGTATAAGATAAAATTCTTGCATAAAAATGTGTTTTGGCAATTTTTTGTAAAGGAGCTTTGATTTTATGAAAACGCCGAGTTTTAAGTTTTCGCTTCTCGATGAGGCAAAAAAAGGCGAGCTTGCAAAGACCTATTTCGGTCAGATATTAGTCTTTTTCGGTGTATTTATCGTTTCGACATTGCTGCAATCGGTGATTCCGTGTATATTTATCTGGGACGAAATGATAGATGCGATGAGCAAATCGGGAATAAACACCTCCGATTCAAACGAAATTTACAAATTTTACACAAATTATGACCTCGGCAACGCATTTTTGCTGCTCAGCCTTTTTTGCACTGCTTTGGGCATTATCACCGTCTTTTTATACTGCCGTGGCTTTGAAAAGCGAAAAATTTCTTCCCTCGGCTTTGTCAAGCACAAAGCCTTAAAAAGCTATTCTTTAGGGGCGCTTTGCGGCTTTGCGATGTTTTCTCTCTCAATTGTTTTGTGTATTTTGCTCGGCGGCGGACAGCTCAATATGCAAAATAATATAAATATTACGTTAATATTTGCCTATTTATGCGGCTTTATTGTGCAGGGAATGTATGAAGAAGTCATCTTTCGGGGATATTTCTTTATATCGACAGCCTGCGAAAAACCAATCGGATATGCAATTATCGCAAACTCGGTTTTGTTTTCACTGTGCCATGCGCTCAATGCAGGCGTCAGCGCCTTGGCGTTTTTTAATATTGCGCTTTTCGGCGTATTTATGTCGCTTTGTATGATTTTAACCGAGAATATTTGGTTTATCGCAGCGCTTCACAGCTTTTGGAATTTTACGCAGGGCAATATATACGGCGTAAAAACAAGCGGAATGAATATGCGTGAGGCTGTTTTTTCCTTTACGCCAAACTCTGTACCGAATTGGATTTGCGGCGGAAAATTCGGGTTGGAGGGCAGTATTGCAGTTACTGCGGTGCTGATTTTCGGCATTACGGCTCTGATTTTTTTGATAAAGAAAAATCGACACTGCGCTTTGCGGAATAACTATCCCGAAAAGCACAATGCCGATTAAATCTAAAGATATTTTGCAAGCTTTTGGTTTAAAGCTATTGTGTCAACCAAGCAGCCCTATAGGGTCTATATAACTATCGCCATTTTGCACCTCAAAATGCAAATGTGACGAAAGCGAGCTTTCGATATCCGCACTTTTGCCGACAGTGCCGATTACCGTACCGGCATTGACCTCGTCGCCTTTTGTAACATTAAGTCCCTGCGCAAGGTTGCAATAGCGGGCGCTTATTCCGTTTAAATGGTCGATTGTCACACAATATCCCCACAGCGGGTCAAGTTCTATTTCGATAACTTTGCCCGATGTCATCGACTTTACCGACGTTCCCTCCTGCGCTTCTATATCAATTCCGTTATGGGTTTGCCAAATTCCCGTTGTTGCCGATTTTACCAACTCACCGTTGCTGAAATCATTGATTATATCGCCGCTTACCGGATATACAAACGGTTGCGTTGCCGTGTTTTCAACATTTTTATCCGCCGTTGTCTGCTCTGCGGTCGTCACTATTGCTGTTGTCGTTGTCACAATGCGGCTTGTTGTCGTTGTTTTACTCGTTGTTTGCGATACATCTTCCTTTTTGATATCATTTTTGCTGACATTTGCGTCGCTTACCGATTCGGACAGCGAAAAGCTTGAATCAAGCTGCCCTTCAAGTGAATCCTTTGTTTGCGAATATGCAAAATATCCTGCTGCGGACAGCATTAAAACACTTGCCGCCAGCGTGATGTAAAGTCCGCTTTGTGCGTGTGTTTTCTTTTTGCCCGACTGTGTGCCGAAATTTTTCAAATTGATTTACCCCTTTCTTTGAGCAAGGAAAACTCCCTTTGAAGTTATTTTTGTCCGCTTTCAGCCAAATATACCGCAAAAATACTTTGTTTGAAAAAAAGAGTTGTGTTTTTATGAAAAATAATAGCTTTAATGCCAAAAACCTGCCTTTAAGAGTTTTTAAAAAAAGGACAGCGGCTTTGTTTGAACAAATTGACATTTCCGAAAAAAGCGATGAATATATGCGCTGGCTTGAGGTTTGCCGAAATCTTCACAATAGCGAAGCCGAGCTTTTCAATGCGCTTTGCATAGATCCCAAGCTGTGTATTCCGATTGTCGAAACCGACGGTAAAAACACATACTTTGAATGTATGTATGCTGTTGTGGGCGATTTTTTTCAATCTGATTTTTCCGATATAATTTATGTCGATCGAATGAACATAAGCTTTGCAAAATCGGAGAGCTTTGAGCAAAACCGCATTATTTATGTCACGGTGAAAACAACGGTAAAAACAAAAAAATCCGCAGTTTCAAAGCTTTTCGGCACGCTTGCCTATTTCAAAGCAAAAAAACAAACCGAATACAAAATAAAAATCGAACTTCAAAAAGAGCTTTGCAAATGTTTGAAAAACGCAAAAGCGCAGTACACTCCCCTTTCTGCCGACGAAGCGCAAACATATGCGGCGATTTGGTATGAGCTTGTTGCCGACAAAAAAATCCCCAAAAAAGGAATGGCGGCATTTTTTGAAAAAGACAACGGATTTTTGAAAAAAGACAGCGCCGATAAAGCTTTTGAGCGATGTGACAAAAAAAATATCAGCATATATCTTTGCGACAAGCGCATATGCGTTAAAACCAACGGGGCTGTGCGCTTGCACCCAAGCGATATCGCACGCTTTGAAAAGGCCGTTGTAACAGCGCACGACTTTTCATGGGTATATTATCACGCAACGGGCGATAATACGTTTTTTTATTCAAAATATAAAGTCTTAAAGGAAGTTTAAATGTTCAAAAAAAGGAAAGCAGAAACGGCATTGCTAAAAAAAATCAACAAAAAAGCGATTAAATACTGTTCGGTCAAAAACGACCTCGGCGAGGAAATCATCATCGGCAAAAGGGGCGCAATCAACGTTTTCGATGATGAAATCACGATTGTATGCGACGGAACAATCGTTTTCAGATGCCGCAGGAAAAACGCAAAGGTGTTTGAACTTATGAGCCTCGGCGGCGCTGTGATAGAGGGCGAAACCGAAGCGGAAATCCGCACTGTCGTGACCGCCTACTACACATCACCGTAAAATTTACACGAACGGAGAATATTATGCCAAGATTTTTTATCGACTGTATTCCGCAGCACAGCGTTGAAATTAAAGGCGGCGATGCACGCCACATTGCTTTGTCATTGCGCATGAAAATCGGCGAGGAAATAACTTTAACGCACGGCGGAACAGATTATTTATGCACGATTGAAAGCATCAACCCCGAAAGCGTGTTGCTGTCGGTTAATTCCGCACTGCCCTGCTTGGCCGAGCCAACGGTGAAGCTGATGCTTTTTCAGGCGTTGCCGAAACTTGATAAGCTTGAAACGATTGTTCAAAAATCGGTTGAGCTTGGCGTGTGCCGTATTGTGCCGGTTTTGACAAGGCGCTGCATTTCACGCCCTAAAGATGCGGATTTTGAAAAAAAGCGAACTCGACTTGCAAAAATTGCGCTTGAAGCCGCAAAACAATCCGGCAGAGGAATTATTCCCGAAATAGCGCCGCTGACAAACTTTGAAAATGCGATTGCGCAAATGAAAGAATCCGACATTGCCTTGATGTGCTATGAAAACGGCGGAAAGCATTTTTCGCAAACTAACCTTCCGAAAAGCGGCAGTATTTCACTTTTAATCGGCAGTGAGGGCGGTTTTGACTTTGAAGAAGCAAATTTTGCCGCCGAAAACGGCATTGCCCATATATGGCTGGGCAGCAGAATTTTGCGCTGTGAAACCGCTCCGATTGCGGCTGTTTCGGTCATTATGCATATGACGGGAAATTTTTAATGACATTTTTTTCAAAAAGTTTTTAAAACTATTGAATTTTTTGGAGCTATGTGTTATAATAATTGTATCGCTTTAAGGTGTGGTCTGTCGGCTGTATATGATATACCTTAAAGCAAACCGAATCCCAAGCTGTAAATGTGCACGGCATATCCGCAATTGACTGTGCAAACATAAATATTCTTAATGCGGAGAAAAGGAGCTAAACATATGAAAAAAGGGTTGACTTTATTTGCGATTTTTGCGGCTATCGGTGCTGCGGCAGTAGCGTTTTTTGCAATTAAAAAGCGCCGTGATGAGGACTTTTGCGATTGCGACTGTGATTTCGATGATGACGAACTGTTCTGCGACGATGAATGCGATTGCTGTGATTGCTGTGACGAATGTGACTGTGACGAGTGTGATTGCCTTGATGAATGCGAATGCGACGAATGTGAAGAATGCGATTGTCAAGACGATGCTGACAACAAAAAGGAAGCTTCAAGCGATGACAACGCCGCTTCCGCCGAGTGATTTTTCAAAATCATAATTTAAGCAAATCGTTTTCAAATCAAAAGTGCTTTCAGCCATTTGCCGAGGGCACTTTTTTCTTCTCAAAAGACTGATTTTTATCCATTCTATGTGCTACAATAAATCAAGCAATAAGGCGACAGCATAAATGCCAATCCCGAAAGTGCCAATATATTGTTTTCGGAAAAAATCATCATCATGCTAAAGCATAACGACCAAAAATATGCCGATATCCGCACAAATATATCGGAATGAAAATATGACGGGCGGTTTTTTCGAGTTAAACGATGCCCAAATCCTTTCGGCAGAAAAATGCCGCAAAACGCACGCAAAATCGCATCAAAAATAACGGCGGCTCTCTGCGGCAGCGTGACAAACGAAAATACAGCGGATTTTATACTGTAAAAATTCGGGAAAACCGCTGCGAAAATCGCAACGCAAATAATGACACTTCGGTGCTTTACGCCCAATATCAATGCTGATGTAAACACCCTGAATATGCCCACTTGCGACAAAATTTTGCAAAACGACGAAATATCGGCGTAAAGTTGCAAAGCGCTTTTTGATTTTGCGGCTTTTGGTTTAAGCAAACACAAAAAATTCTCGGCACTGCTTTGCGCACTTGAATGCAGTATTTTAAAATACTGCGAGGTACTTTGATTGTTTGCAAGAATATCAAACGGCAAATTGGTTTTGCAACTTTTGACCAAGGGCAAAAGTTTATCGCATTTTTTGTATATACGGCGAAACTGCGGCGAAAGAATTTCAAGCAGTGGAAAAAACATCAGCCACGCAAGCGGCAGTGCCTTGGCAAATGCGGCTATTGCCGATGAAATTGCAAGCAAAACGGCTGCTTCAAGCAGCAATATCAAAAATATTTTTCCCTTTGTGACAGTTTGTCTGTTAATATTTACTTTCACCCGATACTCTCCGATTTTTTCTTATTTTCAACATTTGCCCAAAGGTTTATGCATTTAATGCCCAAAACACCGTATGCATTCAATATACAAAAGGACGGTTTTACCGCTATGAATATTTCGCAGAAAAAAGCGCTTGCCGAAAAAATTGTCAGCAAGCTTTCGCAGGTTTACCCGAATGCAGAATGCTCGTTAGAATATGCCGAACCGTATCAGCTGCTCATTGCGGTAAGACTTTCGGCCCAGTGCACCGACAAAAGGGTAAACATCGTCACCGAGGAACTTTTTTCAAAATATCCGACGCTTTTAAGCTTAGCTTATGCCGATGTTGCCGACATTGAGCAAATCATTCGCCCTTGCGGACTTTACAAAACCAAAGCGGCAAGCATATGCGCACTTTCAAAAAAGCTTGTCGAAGAGTTTGATTCGACAGTACCAAACAGTATGGAAAAGCTGCTGTCACTACCGGGAATCGGCAGAAAATCGGCAAATCTGATTCTCGGTGATATTTACGGTCAGCCGGCAGTCGTTACCGACACTCACTGCATGAGAATTTGCGAAAGATTGGGACTTTCAAGCGGCAAAAACCCTCTTGATGTCGAAATGCAGCTAAGAAAAATTCTGCCAATGGATAAATCAAACCGTTTTTGCCACGCTCTGGTGCTTTTCGGGCGGCAGTACTGCACGGCACGTAGCCCGAAATGCAACGCCTGTCCCCTATCTTCGCTTTGCAAAAACTATCAAAAATAGCCCGTTTGCACTGTGTATTTTTTTAAATAAACTCTCTATATCCGACTTTACCGTCATTATTTTAAATCTGCGTGAATATAATTTATCATCAAATTTTTTTTGATAAAGGAGCTTTTTGATGAACGGCAAACCGGATACACAACTTATTCACGCCATATCTTTGCAAAACGCAGCAGTGCTTGAAATTTCAGGCGTTACAGATGTGGACAATTTTAACGACAAGGTGCTGCTGATTTATACTTCAATGGGCGAATTGACAGTGCGAGGAAAAAATATTCGTGTTAAGGCGTTTGACAAAGAAAACGGCGAGCTGTCGGCGCAAGGAGATATCAGGGCGCTGATATACGGCAACAGAAAAGCGCACGCAAAAACGACCTTTTTCGGAAAACTCATGCGGTGAAAAATCATGATACCCGAAACGTATTTTACCGTTGCCGAAGAGCTTTGGCTGTTTATTTATTCGGTGATATTCGGCGTGCTGTCAGGCATTGTTTATGACGTTTTTCGTGCATTACGCAGCGTTTTCAGGCACAGATTTTTCGCAGTGTTTATTGAAGATTGTATTTTTTTTGCGATATATTCGCTTGCGTTGATGTGCTTTGCCGTTATGTTTTCACGCTCACAAGTCAGAGCATACTATGCCTTGGGTAATATTATCGGATTTGCACTGTATCATTTTACTTTAGGTAATATAATACTTTCCGTTATACGAAAAGCCGTATATATACTGAAAAAAGCACTGCAAACACTTTGGCATATGATATCAAAAATCGCACAAAAAATCACATCAAAAATTGTGAAAAACGCTGAAATTGTTCGTATGAACAAAAAAATGAATACGAACATATTGCAAAACAGCGAAACAATGGTATATAATAAACTTGGTCGATTGTCCGACGATACAAAAAAGCGACGAAGCACTGCGATTTACAATAACAACAACAAAAACAAAAGGGAAGCAAAGATTGAAAATGGCAAAATCAAGCATAAACAAAAAAGTTAAAAAGAATATTTTGCTAAGTATGGGCTTTGCGTTGGCATTTTTGGTTTTTGTCGTTGCCTGCACAGCGTATATCGTCGGCACCCAGTCGGACATTGCCGAAAAGGAAGCAGAACTTGCACAGCTTAACGAAAGGGTTGAGCAAGCGCAAGAGCTTAACGGCGAATACAAACAGATTCTCAACGGTGACGGATATGCCGAATATATTGAAAAAATTGCGATTGATGAGTTTGGCTACGCTTACCCGGGTGAAATCAGATTTTACGATATGAACCGAAATTAAATATAAAAAGGATATGCGGCACATTTTCGTGTCGCATTGTTTTTGGTGAAACTATGAGCTTTGACGGAATAAACGCTTTAACGATTGCGCATCACGTTGTGTCAAAAGCGGTCAAAAAAGGCGACATATGCATTGACGCCACTGCCGGCAGAGGCAGAGATACGGTTTTTTTATGCTCGCTTGTCGGTGAAAGCGGCAAGGTTTTCTCTTTTGACATTCAAGACGAGGCTATAGAAAGCACGGCAAAGGCGGTTGCGGAAAATGGTTTTGGCAAAATCGCCGATATTCAAAAATGTAGCCACAGTGAGATGGATAAATTTGCCGAAAACGGCACAGTTGCCTGCATTATGTTTAATTTCGGGTGGCTGCCGGGCGGCAATCACAACATTCACACTCAAGCGCAAACCAGCATTGAAGCAATCGAAAAAGGGCTTGCGCTTTTGCGCAGCGGCGGCGTTATGTCGCTTTGCATTTATTACGGCAAAGAAACGGGCTTTGAAGAGCGTGACGCATTGCTTGATTATTTCAAGACGATTGAATCTAAAAACGCCTCGGTTTTGGTTTGCGATTTTGTTAATCGCCCGAATTGCCCAGCTATCGGCGTGTTTATTTTCAAAGACAAATAGCTTGACTTTTTCACGCTGTTGTTGTATAATCTATTTGTGGTGTTGTGACTTTGCCGATTTTGCCGCATTGACGTGCATTTAAGAATTAGCAAATTACAGCGCCAAAAGTAATCGAAAGCCTTTTTGGCGACTTTTATGAGAATCACAAAATGAATAAATATCCGGGTGTGGCGCAGCTGGTAGCGCGGGTGGTTTGGGACCATCAGGCCGCAGGTTCGAACCCTGTCACTCGGACCATATCGAGTATTCATAAGGGATTTGACTTATGAATACTCGATTTTCTTTTT
>CAZBAI010000008.1:0-70359 GCA_964490175.1 uncultured Oscillospiraceae bacterium
CTCTACTGAATGGTAAATGGAACCCACCACCTTAGAGGTGGGGGACATCTTGCCTAAGTTATAATAGATAAGTCTTGACCTTTATTAAAAGCGCAAATGCCGTCGAGGTGATAAAATCACCTCGACGGCATAAAATTTTCGGCAGAACCTGCAAAATCAAGCTCTGCCGCATCATATCAAGCAAAAAATTATTCGGTGAAATTGTATTCATCTTTATGGGCTTGCTTGAAAATTTCAAAAACCTTGTTGAGCGTTTCCTCGTCCTCAACAGGGCCGAATGTTTCCTCATCAGTGTCCTCGTCGTATTCTTCAACAACAAGAATGATTACCTCGCTGTCGTTTTCGTCATCATCAACAGGGAAAAGGACAACATACTCTCTGCCCTCATACTCAACGGAATCAAGATATTCAAACTCGGCTTCTTCGCCGTTTTCATCAGTAAGAATGATGGTTTCGCCGTCTTCTTCCTGCTCTATATCGATATCGTTGTATTCGTCAGCCATAATTACGCTCCTTATATTAAAATTTAAAATCGCAAAACTTAGAAAACCAAGCCGCAGATGTCATTAAAGCCGAGCAAGGCAATAAGACATCTGCGTATAGGTTAAAACTGCAAAAACTTATTCGGCAGCAGCTTCGGGAGTGTAAACAATCGGGATAGAATTACCGTCAGCATCATAGAAAGTGATGTTGTCGATATAAATATCAGCCTGATTGGGTTGACCCCATCTCATAAGAACAATCGAGCAGCCATCTTGACCCGCTTCAAACTTGTTGGAGTCAAGAAGAATCTTGCCTGTAAACTGGGTATAAACCCAATCCCAAGTCCATTCGGAAGCAGAGAACTCACCAAAGGAAACCCATCTGCTGGGGTCTTCGGTTGTCGGTGAATTACCGCCGAATCCGCCGAGGAAGTTTGCGGGGCAAAGAACCTCTGTACCGTCATCGCCTGTGAATGTGCCGACAGCAACCTGGAACATATCAAACTTAAAGCTACTGATTTTGTCAACGTTTTCTGCGCCTACCAATGCGTCAACATCAAATCCGATTTTCGGAACCTTATAGTTTCCGTCGTCATCCTGATCAAGCACCTCAACCTTGAGCATCTTCGAGCCGTTGTACTCTGCAACGGTAAGGTTTGTGCCGGAAGAATCTCCGTTACCCTTGCCGTTTTCATCAACGTCGATATTGTAAGCGGTGTAAAGGTCGCCGTCCTCAAAGGTGATGGCATTTTCGTCAGCCACCAAAACGGGCTTTTCGGGCTCTTCTTCGGGTTCTTCATCCTGACTCTCGGATTGAGCTTCAGATGATTCGGCTTCGGACTTTGAAGCCTCGGATTCCGATGATTCCGTATCGGATTCGGAAGATTCAACCTCAGATGAATCGGCAGCGGAAGATGTTGAGCTTGTGCTTGAAGATTCTTTCTCGTCATCGCTGCAAGCGGCAAATGAACCGAGCGCAATTGCTGCGGTCAATGCCAATACAAGATATTTTTTCATTGTAAATTCCTCCTAAAATTTGTGCGCATTTCAAATCGTGTGCGCACCTCGGTAAAACAATTATAGCAGATTTATTTGTTTAAGTCAACACCAATTTTCGGCATTATTCCGTTGCGATAAAGTTAATGCCGTTTTTTGTGCAATAATCGCTTACACTGCTCGATAAAGCGCCGTGTACGCAAACGCCGTCTATAAGCACATATTCGCCCTCGTTTTCGGTGCTGTCGGTGTATCCTATACTCTCATCTCCAAGCGTTACGTTATCGGCAAGAAATGTAATCTCCTTTAAATTTTCGCACCCAAAAAACGCCCCGTCGCCGATTTGGGTGATATTTTCGTTAAACGTAATTTCGCTTAAAGCATAACACCTGATAAAGGCATTTGCCCCGATTGACGTCACACTGCTCGGATATTCAACATTCGTAAGATTTTCGCATTCGTAAAACATCGTGTCGGGAATTTGCGTGATTTGCGAATTTATCGCAACGCTTTCAAGCGCCGTGCAGGAAGAAAAAATACCGACGCCGAGCGAATCGGCGTTTTCGGGAATTATCATCGTTTTCAGACTGTAACAGTCATAAAACGCATATTCGCCGATTTGCTTAACATTTTGCGGTATTTCGATATCCTGCAAATTCCAGCATTCAAAAAAAGCATAAGAGCCGATACTTTCAAGCGTTTGCGGCAAATCGATGCAAACAAGCGAATCACAGCAGGCAAAAGCGCCCTCGGAAATAATTTCCACTTTACTGCCAAGTTCTACATCGGCTAATATATAGCAATTGGCAAAGGCACCCGTTCCGATTTCCGTCACACTGTCGGGAATCGAAACAGCGTAAATCGATGAATTGTCAAAGCAATAATTTCCGATTTTCGTCACGCTCAAATCCAAAATATTTTCGGGAATTTTCGGATTTTCGACCGTGCCGTTGTATTTTGTCAGCGTAATGCCGCTTTCGTTTTCTTCAAATTCAAAATCGGTTTGACTGACTTCAACCGTTTCCGTTTGCGATTGTG
Organism: uncultured Oscillospiraceae bacterium; assembly: GCA_964490175.1. Lineage (GTDB taxonomy): Bacteria > Bacillota > Clostridia > Oscillospirales > Ruminococcaceae > RGIG3077. Next base: position 2,517 of record CAZBAI010000008.1, read on the forward strand.
ATTGTGATTGCGAATTTTGCGAATCGGCGTTTTCTTTTTTGTCGCAAGATACAATATTGGCAAAAACCGCCATGACCGAAATTACCGTTATAAGCTTTTTCATTATGTGTATTGTACTCCCCTTTTGATACGGATTTGTCATCTTTTCACGAAATATTCTTCATACCACACAAGGAAAGTGTAAATAGTCCAAACCTTTCTCCAATTGTCGGAGTTGCCGTTGATATAGTCATCGAAAATAGCGTTGATTTCATCAATATTGAAGAATTTTTCAGCCATTTCGCTCTTAAATTTCGCCCTCACATCGCCGTTATATCGCTCATCGGCAAGCCAGATACGGATAGGCACAACAAATCCGAGCTTTTTTCTGAAAGCAATATCATGCGGCAAAACCTTTGCGGCGGCATTGCGGAAAGCAACCTTGTTTTGCTCTTGATCGACCTTAAATTTCGAAGGCATTCTCGAAGCAATGTCAAACACTCTCAAATCGGTAAGCGGCATTCTGATTTCAAGCCCTGCCGCCTCGCTCATCTTATCAACATTAAGGTAAATATCGCCCTCAAGCCAAATCTGTATATCCACTGCGGACATTTTTGAAAGCGGGTCAAGCCCTTTTGTATCCTCATAAATCTGTTTTGCAAGGTTTATCGGCAATATATCGGGATTATAGCTTTTTAAAATCCGCTTCTTTTCGTCCTCTTTCATGATATTGGTATTGCCGACATAAAAATCGGGCAGATTATCGCCGTATCTTTCGGCGTTGCGATACATATTATATCCGCCGAAAAATTCATCAGCACCCTCGCCGGAGTAGCACAGTTTTGTCGATTTTGCCGTTTCGATACAGCCCAAAGCGAAAGCAATCGCCGAAGCGTCGCCCAAGGGCAGTTCCATATTATACATTACATAAGGCACAATATCAAAATACGCCTGCGGTGTGATAAGGCAGCGTTTGCTTTTGCGCCCGAGCAATTCTGCGGTTTGCTTTGCCAGAAAAGATTCGTCAAATCTTTCATCGTCATATCCGCATGAATTTGCGGTTTTCACATCGGACATTGCCAGCACATATGACGAATCCACACCGCCGGAAAGAAAAGATTCGGCAGTTTCGTCCTCTGTTTTCACCTGCTTCATCATCAGCTCAACGGTTGAGTGAATTTCATCGGCCCATTGCTCAAGCGTTTTGGAATCATCGGGCTTAAACTCGGGCTTCCAATAACGGTTTATTGTATATTCGCCGTTTTTCCACACAAGGCAGCAACCCGGCATAAGTTTTTTTACGCCTTTAAAAAACGTTTTTTCGCCGGCAGGATAAGTCAAGCTTAAATAAATTTGCAGCATATCGGCATCAAGCTCTTTTTCAAAACCTTTTTGCGCCATGATAGTGCGTATCATCGTGCCGTATAAAATTTCATTATCTTTTGTAATGTAATAATAAAACGGCTTTGTGCCAAAGCGATCTCTAATGCAAATCAGCTCGTCGCTATCACTGTCATAAAGCGCAAACGCATACATTCCATGCAAATAATTCGCCATATCACAGCCCCATTTTTCGTACGCTTTTATGAGAATTTCTTTTTCGAGAACTTCTCTTTCCGCCGTTATGTCAACAGAAAGCGTTTCGCATAACTGCTCATGATTTCGGATATGACCTCTGTACTCTTTGACTGTAATCATTGCTTTGCTCCCTTTCGATTGTTTTAATATGTGATATGCATTTTGTTGCATATATCGGCAAATTTATCTAAAGCTTTTCACCCACGTTATCAGCGACGGAATATGCGTTTGGTTGTATACATCACGCCGCATTTGCTCGGTGACAAATCCGTTTTTTTCCATTATCGCAAGAATAGCCTCCTGCAAACCTGCGATTTTGCCTTTTTCAAAAGCCTCGTCATAAGCTATATCAGGAATATTCTCGCCTGAATTTTGTTCGTTTTTATCGGATTGAGCGCCGCCATCGGTATGAGAATGTATCGTTACCGCACTATTTTCGGTTCTTAATATCGAAGAAGCTTGCGCCATATCGGAGCAAACCCAAATATCGCCCGAATTTGCCTTTACGGTAATATTCAAAACGCCGTTTTCGGCATTGACTTTTTGACCCGAAAGCAAGCCGGTATACTCGGCTGCGCCGTCCAAACACAGCGAAACGTTGCAGTCGCTGTCATCATTATTTACGGCAACAACGGCATTTTCACCGTTATAACTGCGCAAAAAAGCATATTGCCTGTTTGTCAAAAGCAATTCTTTGTAATTACCGTAGGAAAGAGCCTTTGTATTTCGGCGAATTTTGCCCAATGCGGATATCAGCCTTGTGCAAGGATTGTCATCATAAGCGGTTTTAAAATCGTTATAATCAAGGCAAGGGCGCAGCGAATCGTCGGAGCCTTGCTCTTTTTTGCCATCAATTCCGAATTCGGAGCCGTAATAAACCGACGGAATGCCCGGCAAAGTGTATTCGAGAATATGCACGGGAACATAATGCGCTTTGTTTATAAGCTTTGTGTAAATGCGCTCAACATCGTGATTATCCGTAAAATTATAAAGCTGCATTTTGCCGTTGCCCATTTCATAAAGCCGCTTTACCGTGTGTGCGATTTCAAAATAATTGTGGTCGTTATGACCCGAATACAGCGCCTTATGCAAATGATAATCGGTAACGCTGTGGAGCATTTCATCATTGACCCACCTGATATAATCGCCGTGGATAACCTCGCCCATGAGCCAAAAATCCGGCTTGATTTTATCGGCGATTCGGCGCAGTGCACGCATAAAGTCAAAATCAAGAACATCGGCGGCATCAAGGCGGATGCCGTCAATATCAAATTCTTTCACCCAAAACTCAATCACACCGCATATATAGTTTATGACCTCGCCGTTGTGCTGATTCAGCTTTGCAAGAAGATTGCAGCCGCCCCAGTTTGCATATGAAAACCCATCGTTATATTCATTGTTCGATGAAAAGTTTACATCGCAGTACCAATCTTTATAGCGTGAATTTTCACGGTTTTCGATAATATCTTTAAAAGCGAAAAAGTCACGTCCGGTATGGTTGAAAACACCGTCAAGCACAACACGTATTTCTCTTTGATGGCATTTTTTCACAAACGCTTTAAGGTCGTCATTTGTGCCGAGCCTGCAATCAAGCTTTTTATAATCGGTAGTTTCGTATCCGTGACCGACCGATTCAAACAGCGGTCCTATATAAATCGCATTGCAGTTTAGCTTTTCGGCGTGTTCAATCCAGCAATCAAGCCGATTGAGCCTGTGGCACACATCGGAATATGTGTTTTGCTTTTGAGCGCCGCAAAGCCCTAAAGGATATATATGGTAAAACACCGCTTCATCATACCAAGCCATCGTATCATCCCCTTAAAAAACATTAACATATGCTATTATACATTAGAATCAAGTGAATGTCAACCGCATCAAAAGACCTAAAATCAAGCATTTAAACAAAAACAGGGTATGCGTTTTTTAAAAAATCGCATACACCCATTTTGATTTTTGCATTGTCAGACGATATGCATTTTATGTATTTTCAGGCAAATGCCGAAAAATAAAGCAGTGCGGCATATTCCGCAACGGTTATCAGCGGAAATCCGAGTGCAAAATACCAATGTTTGGTTTTGTGCCTAAAAATATACATTCCCAAAACGCCGCCCAAGCCGCCGCCGAGCAAAACAAACGCAAATAAATATTTTTCCTTAATGCGCCACTTGCCGCTTTGCGCCCTCTTTTTATCTATCATCATTGAAAAAAACGAAATTATGCACATTATCAAAATAAAAATCGCAAGAATACGTTCGACCATAATCGGGTAACCTTTCAATTTAACGCATCACACCGGCAGAGCGCAGATAAACCGCAAAATGAACAAAAAACACGCTTACAACAAAAGCGATTAGGCTGCTGAAAGCGCCCAGCACAAGCTCCTTTAAAGAATGCCTGCCGATTTGCAATGAAGCCCAGCACACCAAGGCAAAAACTATAATGCAGGGAATTGCGAATTTTATGCCCATAAAATACACAAGCAACACAAGCGGCCCGAAAATACTGCACGCATGACCGCTTGCACGTATATGCAAAACCTTATTAAACACCGTTAAAATAATTATCGACAGAAAATATGTGAGAAAAATCAGCATTAAAGCGTCGCTGACATTTGCAATGATTGCATAAACCACAGCGCAGGTATATCCCAGCGCATTGAAAACAAATGCGAGATTGCGTTGCCCCTCCCTGCCTTTTTCCCGAATTTTAGGCAAAATGTACGATACAGGATATGACAAAGCCGGCAAAAGCGCAAGGAATATCATTGCAAACCAAAAGTCACAGCCCTTATATACGCTTTCTTCGTAAAAAAGGCGCAAAATCACAAGCAAAGCCGACACCATTATCGGAGGAACGGTAATTATCCGCACAAGCTTTGCCAAAATGTAAGTTATGCCTTTGCTTTCGGTTTTATCATGTGATTGTGTTGTCGCTTTTTTCTCCATAAAAATCCCCTTTTCTTTTTTTCTTTTGTATTACATTAAAATCGGAGCAAAGCGTGATAAGCTCGCTTAATCACGATGCGACGATTGCAACCGTCGCAGGGAGCTTTTGCTCCGTAATGGTTTCAGTGGGAGATTTATACTCCCACTGAAAATCTGAAATGTCCCCCGCCGCCTAAGAGGCATATGGACATCTGCGACATGGTTATTCTTTTTCTTTATTTATCGTACCGGTACCGCCCTCGACAACGCCTTTTTCAAAAGCAACGCTCGAAAACGTTCCGAAAAAACATTTAACATCCATTGCAAACGACAGCTTTTTGACATATTCGCCGTCAAGCCTTGCTTTTTCTTCAAGCTCAAGCTCGTCCCTGCCGCTTATCTGCGCAAGACCCGTAAGACCGGGGCGAACATCGTTTGCGCAGTATTTATCACGCAGCGCTATTAAATCAAACTGATTCCACAATGCAGGTCGTGGGCCTACAACAGCCATTGAGCCGAGCAGGATATTGAATATCTGCGGCAGTTCGTCAAGGCTGGTTTTCCGCAAAAATTTGCCGACACGTGTTATATATTTATCGGGATCGACAAGCAAATGCGTCGGAACGTCCTTCGGGGTATCGGCATACATTGTGCGAAATTTCAAAATGTTAAAATATGTTTTGTTTTTGCCCACACGCTTTTGCTTAAACAAAATCGGGCCTTTGCTGTCCGCCTTTATGCAAATCACAATAATCAGCATTGGCAGCGCAAGAAAAATTATGCCCAAAAGTGCGAGAATAAAATCTATTAAACGCTTAAAAAAATTTTTATACAAGCAAAATCCACCCCATTTATTTACTGCTTATTATTGTATATCAAATTTGCGAAAATGTCAATCACGCCGTTTGGGCGATATTTCGACCGATAATAAAAATTTTGCCGAAATACTGTCGATATATTCTGTAAAGTTGTTTAACTTGACATAAGGATTGTGCAGTAAAAAAGCGCCGTCGCACCTTTCATACGCAACATAATGCGCATGGCAGTGGCTTGTCATATACAAAACAATGCCGCAATCGGCAGTGCAAGAATCGGCATTGCGCTTTTTGAAATTTAATTTAACCGAAAATCCGCACAATTGCAGATAAAGTACAAGCGATAAAGGATTTGCGCCGAAAAATCCCAAACACAGCGGTGCAAGAAGCATTTCGAGTGATAAAACAGCCATTTGCGGCGAAACGGTTTTGCCGAAAAGCGCCATTGCGTTGCGGCAGGCTATCCAGCCGCAGCCGTTATATCCCGAGTTTTTCAAGCCGAAACGAAAGTTTGAAACGGCGCTGTCATGCTGATTTTCAATCAAGCCAAAACGCTTATCAAGTTCAATGTTTGAATTTTTGATAAAATTCACAGCGGAAACTATATATTGCAACAGAACATAAAGCAAAACCAAAATCAAAAATATCCTCAAAAAAATCACCTCAAAACCGCAAATATTTTTTCAATGAGCAACTTGTCTGTTATCATAAAAATCAATTTTGTCGGCATTAAATACGTATACTGATTTCGCCCGAAACAAGCCGCACCGATTCGCCGTCATCACGTTTCACAATAAGGGCGCAATCATCGTCAATATCGCACACAACGGCGTTAAAAGCTTCATTTCCCCTGCACACCGTTACATTTTTGCCGATGACAAAACAGCGTGCACGATATTGCCGCATAATATATTTTTTATCGTCCATAACGGCATAAAGCGATGCAAATTCATCAAGCACAAGCGCCAAAAGCCGTGATTTTGTACATTGACCGTTGTTTTCAAAAACAGCGCCGGCAACATCGCATATGGACTTGTCAAAGCCGCATATCGGCGGATATACATTGATTCCGATTCCGACAACGGCATATTCGACAAAAGAATCCTCAACGCTAAACGAGGCCTGTGTGAGTATGCCGCAAACCTTTTTGCCGTTTATAAAAATATCATTCACCCATTTGATTTTAGGGCTTAGAGTGCTGCATTTTTCAATTGCACGGCACACGGCAACAGCAGCAAGCGTTGTTAAAAATGCCGCATTTTCAGGGCAAAGCGCAGGTCGAAGCAAAATACTGAAATACAAGCCGTTTCGGCTTTGCGACAAAAAGCTTCTGCCGAGCCGACCCTTGCCGTTTTGCTGTGAACGAGCGCAATATACCAGTCCATGCGGAGCGCCGTCGGCGGCTTTTCGCATAAGAGCGGTATTTGTCGAATCCAAGATATCGAAAATCTTGATTTTATAAAAATCTTTACTTTCAAGCTGAGTTAAAACACACTTTTCGTCAAGCTCATCATATACGCCCACAAGCCGATAGCCTTTGTTCCTAACAGCTTCTATCAAATATCCTTCGCTGCAAAGCGCATTAACGCTCTTCCAAACCGCCGATCGGCTGATATTAAGTTGCTCGGCGATTTGCTGCCCCGATATATACAAACCCGATTTTTCTTCAAGCAATTCCAAAATTTTACGCTTTGTCGTCATATATTTTTACCGCAGCTTTCGTTTTTTTCCAGTATATCACAGCGTATTTGCGATTGTCAACCGCAAAAACTTTTTATAGTTGACAATTATTCGTTCTAAGTTGCATAGTTTTGCGCAATTTTTCATCAAAAAAGCACCATATATAAAAGGCGTAAATTTTGGGGTAAGCGACTTTTTTAAATTTTAATGAACGGAGGATTTTGTGAACGCAAACGTAATCATCGCAATCATCAGTCTTTTCGGCACGCTTTCGGGCAGTTTGGGCGGTATTCTCGTTTCGGCAAAGCTTACAAGCTATCGCCTGCAACAGCTTGAATCCAAGGTTGACAAGCACAACGGCTTTGCAGAGAAAATTCCGCTGTTGCAATTAAGAATGGACAATTTCGATGAAAAATTAAAGGAGCTGAAAAATATATATGACGAAAAAAACGCATGAATTTTCAAAAAAATACGGCGAATGTGCAAGGCGCAGTCTGCGAACGTTTTTGCAAGCTTTCACCGCTGTGCTTATCACTTCACTCGGCAACGCTCAATATGAAAACGACAGCGCTATGCACGCAATAATCGGCAGTGCGCTTACAGCGGCGATTGCAGCAGGGCTTGCCGCTGTGATGAACATAAAAGGGGGTGAAGCGCAATGCTGCCTTTCAAAGGACGAAACCGAGTAACGCAGATTTTTTCTTCCACCCACGGCGGAATTGATATTGTAGGCGATGACAGCACGCAAATACGCTCGCTGACAAGCGGCACGGTAGATATGGTGCAAATATGGGACAAAAAGACAAAAACCGGCTCGCAAAGCTACGGCAATCTTGTAAGGGTGCTGTCAGACGACGGCAAATACATATATTATGCACATCTTTCGCAAATAAATGTTGCAAAAGGGCAATGTCTTCACTGCGGAGATATCATCGGAATTATGGGAAACAGCGGCAATTCTTTCGGGGCGCATCTTCATCTTGAAGTACGCACGGGCAAATCAACGGCAACCAGAATCTCGCCGAGTTGTATTTGCTCGGTAAAAAACGCCAAGGAAACATTTTTTGAAAACGAATCCGAAAGCAAAGCCCAAACCGCCGTCACACAAAATACGCAAAGCGGCAAAATCAAAGCTTCGGCGGCAATTAAGCTTGAAAATGTCGGGTTATATGTTTCGGCAAGCGCTTTAACGCCTGCTGCCAAAAAAAGCGGAACGTTTTATGTATACGACGCAAACATTATCAACGGCAAAATCCGCATAACCTGCAACAAATCATACGTCGGCAAAAAGCCTGTCGGCAAATATGTAACAGGCTGGATAAACGTAAGCGACGTAAACGTTTAAAACATATTGACAAAAAAGGGACTGTAAAAAACTTTCGTTTTTTTACAGTCCCTTGATTTTAAGTATTTTTCGCAATTCTTACAATAGAATTTTCGGGAAATTCTTTTTCGCAGTAAAACGAAAATTTCATTTCGGCATGGTTTGTCGAATCAACAGCAACGCCGTTTTCATCAAAAATTTCATCAACGCATATTTCATAAGGCGCTTGCTTGGGCGAAAGGATTTCAACTTTGTCGCCCTTTAAAAATTTGTTGCGCTGAACGCAGTAAACCCGTGAATTTTCGCAATGCGTGACAATTCCGACAACGTCATATTCTCTGATATAACCGCCCGTTTCGTAATATTGACAATCCTTTGGGTGACCGAAAAAGAATCCCGTGCAATACTTGCGGTGGCTGACCTTAAAAACCTCCTGCGCAATCCATTCGGGCAGCTTTTCATTCGGGTTTTGCAGATAGTGGTCAACCGCCATTCTGTAAGCGTTGGTGATTACCGAAACATAATATGCCGATTTCGCCCTGCCCTCGATTTTCAGCGAAGAAACCCCGGCTTTGTGCAATTTATCGATAAAATCTATCATGCACAAATCCTTTGCATTGAGGATATACGTTCCCTTATCGTCCTCAAAAATCGGATAAAACTCATCACGGCGCTTTTCTTCCATAAGGTGATATCCCCAGCGGCAAGGCTGAGCACACTCTCCCCTATTGGCATTTCTGTTTACAAGATAGCTTGAAAGCAGACATCTGCCCGAAAACGAAACGCACATTGCGCCGTGCACAAATGCCTCGATTTCAAGCTGTTTCGGGGTTTTTGCCCTGATTTGAGCAATTTCGTCAAGCGAGAGTTCTCTGGCAAGCACAACACGTTTTGCGCCCATATCATAAAGACAATTCGCCGTGGCATAATTAACTATTCCCGCCTGAGTTGAAATATGCACCTCCAAATCGGGCGTATATTTTTTCACAAACGAAAGAGTACCCAAGTCCGACACGATAATCGCATCGATACCGCAGGCGTATGCATTTTTCAAAAACTCAGGCAAAAGGTCGATTTCATCATTTGTCGGAAGCGTATTGCAGGTAAGGTATACCCTAACGCCCTTTGAATGTGAATATTCAACGGCGCTTTTCAGCTCATCAAAATCAAAATTATCACAGCCCGAACGCATCGAAAACATTTTTGAGCCGAGATACACGGCGTCGGCGCCGTAATCGATTGCGCAGTAAAGGCGTTCAAAATCGCCGGCAGGCGCAAGCACCTCTAAAATTTCTTTTTTATCCAAAGCAAAGCTTACCTTTCTCACTCAACATTCTCGGTATTTTCGGTATTTCCCGTGCCGGCGGTGTTGATATTGGCAAGGTGCTCGTCATACGTATTTGCGTAATGGAACACGCCCATATCATCGGTATAGAAGTAATAATAATCCGTATCGGCAGGATACAGCGCCGCTTCGATAGCATCGATTCCCGGATTGCAGATAGCTCCGGGCGGCAGTCCCGCACTTTCATAAGTGTCATAGGCATTGCACATTGTGTCGGAAGCATACTGCGCATTGGTCAAAATCACGTTATCGACATAGTTTGAAGTAGCGTCCGATTGCAATTTCGGAAATACCGAAGGGTTGTTAAGTCTGTTATGAAAAACAGATGAGCATTTGAGCATTGAATCAATTGAATTTGCCTCGCCTTGAATAATCGAAGCAAGCGTAATAAGCTCGTCAATCGACATATCAAGCTCGGTCAGCCTGTCATAATATTCCGAAACAAACATTTCATCAAAGCGTGAAAGTATTTTCGTGCAAACTATTTCGGGGCTTTCATCGATATAAAACGTATATGTGTCCGGGAAGAAGAAACCCTCTTTTTTATAGAATTTCAAGCTTGATGAGGTAATATCCTTTTCAAATCTATAACCGAAATCGGTAGAATTAAAGGTGAAAATAAAATCATCGGCATCGCAAACGCCGTTATATTCAAGAAGCTGCGCCGCTTCGACAAGCGTAATGCCCTCACGGAAAGTAACGCTCACGGTTTCCAGTTTCGGGTTATCGCCGTAGGGAAAGTCCGTCAAAGTTTCGATAAGCCCTTCATACGCCATATCCGCACTGATATAATGCTCACCCGCCTGATAAAGCGAATCCGCTCCGGAAAGTCGTGAGATTATGCGAAACGCCCACGGAAACGAAATATAGCCCTCATCGGCAAGCCTTTGCGATATTTCTTTCGCATTGTCGCCCTCATAAACGACAAACTTGTTTTCTTTTGAGCTTTTGTTCATTCCCGCAAAGTCCATTCCGACAACTATTATCGAAATAGCCAAAACTATGGAAACGCCCAAAATCAGCGTTGTAAGAATAAGCGAAACGCCGAGATTAACGCTTTGTTTGCCTGCCTTTTTTTTGGCTTTTCTGCGCTTTGCTTTTTTTTGTTTCTTTTCCTTGCGCTCCAAAGCTTTAGTGCGTTTTTGCTCCTCCTCGGAAACTTCATCGTCGTCATCGAGCGAAAAATCATCATTTTCTTCCTGAAAATACACGCTCTTGTCATAATCCTCTTCGCTGTCGATATATTCCTCGCTTTTTGTGTTTAAAGCGTCGTCTGGTCCGGGCAAAAACGTATCGGAATCAGCCTGCACAGGTTCTGCTTGTTCAGACTGTTCCGTATATGCGGTATTATCATCATCATAATCAAAATTTATGACAAATTTCTGCTTTTTGGCTTCGTTTTCGTTACTGTTCATTTTTTGCCTCCGTCAAAGAGTTTTGAGTTGCGATAAAATCAACCGCAACATCATATTCATCGCTTTGTAATTCGGTTGTTCTGCACTGTTCATAGCAAAGTGCGATTTTGGCGTCAATTCCGCTGTTTTGCGCAAAAAACCTATCATAATACCCTGCGCCGTAGCCAAGTCGCATACCGTAATCATCGCACGACAGGCACGGCACAATGCACAACACATATGCATAATCATCAAGCGCCGCTTCAACACATTCAATAGGCTCGCAAATTCCATAAGCGCCTTTTTCAAAGCACTCTGCGCCGGAAACGGTAAAAAAGCGCATCGCTTTTTTATCCACATTGCATTTGGGATAACAAACCTTTTTGCCACGGCGCAGTGCTTCGTCAAAAATCGCCGTGGTGTCAATTTCGTTATATAGCGGATAATACAGCATTATAAGGTCGCTTTTTTCAAACAAAGGCGAAGCTATAACGTTTTTGCAGATTTGCGCATCATATGTTTTTTTTGCGTTTTTGTCGATATCGGCACGGATTTGCTTAAACTTATGCCTTGCGCAAACTTTATTCAACATTTAGTCGATTCCTTTAATTGAGCGGCTTTTTCGGGCGAATAAAGCAATTTTACGATTTCAAGCGAAAACTCGGCGGCAGCGCCCATGCCGACAGCCGTGATGATATTTCCGCACATGCACACTCGGTTTTGCGATATACTTGCGCCCTTTAAATATTTTTCAAACCCGTCATAGCATACAGCGCTTTTGCCAAAAAGTAAACCGGCATTTCCGAGAATCATCGGTGCGGCGCAAATTGCGGCTATATAGATAGAATTTGCATTTGCATAAGCTATTGCATTTTGCACATTTTCGTTTTTTTCCAGATTCAACGTTCCCGGCATTCCTCCGGGCAAAATAATCATTTCAAGCGTATCGTCGTAGTTTTCCTCGCCGATTTGCATATCACACTCAACGCAAATGCCGTGTGCGCCGACAATATTTTTCGCACCCACGCCAATCATTTTTACATCGGCACCGCAACGTCTGAGCATATCAACCGGAGTCAGCGCTTCGATTTCTTCAAAGCCGGGTGCAAGGTAAATATAAACCATTTTAATTCTCCTATCCGTTAATTATGACCCTGTATTTTTTTAGCAGAAATTCGGGGCAATACGAAAGCTTTGATTTGCGCAATCCGTCAATCCCCAAATCCTCTTCTCTGTTGATAATTTTAAAATTGCAGCCGTAAGATTTTGCAAAAAAGTTGCAAATTGCGGTATAGCTGCCGTCAAACCGGCGATTTGCTTTTTCGATATTGATATCGCAAACGCCTGAATTTATGGCACTTCCGAGTGTAAAGGCGCACACCTTTCCATCAACTCTGAGCACGCCGCCGTGCATTTTCAATTTGTCAAAATGCTCAAAAAATGTGTGAATGGCATATTGTTCGCCGACTGCGGATTCATCGTCATACGACATATTTTCGTTATAGCTTTGTGCGGCAAAGGCAATGCAATCATCAAAATCACATTCTTCAATCTGCCGATATTCAAAAGAATAATTCTGTTTAAAGCGCTTTAAATGATTGCGCTTTGAGTGAAGCTTTTTGCCCGAGAGCGAAGCCATTTTTTCGGACAAATATATATAATCAAACGAATCTCTGTCTTCGCAGGCTTTAAAATTATCGCCGAAATATGCCGATATTAAAGGCAGTGTTTTATCGGTAATGCCGTAAATTTCAAGCGGTTTTGAAAAACTTTCGCTGTATTTTTTCATTTCGCCAAATGCGGATTTTAAATCGCCCGTCCCTATGGGGAGCATAAATCGCAGCGTATCGTTTTGACCTGCGCTTAAAATATACATATTGCCGAAAAAGCATCGCTTAAGGTTATACGTTCTGCTCCAAGCAAGATGGTTTGCAAAGTTATAGTCAGCGCCTATATTTGCGCTGTTTTCCAGCAAAGGTTTTGCAAATTCGGCATCGTTTATTGTCAACGGTTCAAATTCAAGCATCGATTTCTCCGATAATTTTCAAAATTTCCTCAAGTACGGTTTGGCGGCTGTGCGGTATGCATTCGCTGTTTGCGCACGAAACGATATGCCATGAATACTTTTTTGCCGCATAAAGCGCACTTTGCCGGCATTTTTTCAAATAATCGACATCTGCCTCGTGAATATCCTTTTTATTTTCATCGCCGCAGTAGCGCTGTGACAGCAACTTTTGCGATGCTTTTATCGGCATATCGAGAAAAATAACACAATCCGGTCGGGGAAGTGAAAGCTTTTCGTATTCATAATCTTCAAGCCAATCCAGATATGAATCCCACTTTGAAGCATCAAGCTTTACCATCTGGTGAATTGCGTTTGAGCTGACATATCTGCCTGCCAAAATAAATGCGCCGTTTTGATAATCGCTCTCCCAGAATTGCTTATAGCTTGCGTATCTGTCAACGGCATAAAAGCTTGAAGCGGCATATGCATTGACATTTTGAGCATTGTCGGAAAGTTCGCCTGCAAGATACATCTTCACAAGCGCAGACGAGGGATTTGAATAATCGGGAAAGCTAATGGTTTTACAGCTTTTTCCGATATTTTTAAAATGCTCGGCGCACAATTCGAGCTGGGTGGATTTTCCGCTTCCGTCAAGCCCGTCAATAACAATAAGCCTGCCCTTATTCTGCCGCATTATTTTGTTTTCCTTTCAAATTGTCGTAATATTCTCTCACATATTTGATTTTACCGCACGACATTTTGCCCTCGGTGCAAGCGCCGTTTAAGCACGCCGGACCTGCGTTTTTGAAAAGCGTTGGGGCAACCTGTGAGCACAGTTTCAGCATTTCGTCCGCAACAGCTTTAATTTCCCACTGCGCCCTGTTACAGCAACGCAGCTTAAAAAAATTCAAAAGCGAACGTGCGTTCATCGTGACAACGATTTTGGTTTCGCACGCATTCGGCAAAAGAAACCTTGCGTCCTCATTGGCTTTTTTTTCGGCAAGACGAAAAGCTCTATCCTCGGGCACGCCTTGCCGCACAAATTCTTCCGTGTGCTTTTTCGTTAAAATATCGGCAATTTTTTTATAGCTCTGCGCAAGCGATTCCATTTGCTTTAAAAATTCGGCATTTGCCTGCTCGTTTTCCGCAATTTCGGGCGGAATAATATATTCAAAATCGGCTTCGCTGACATAACGCTGGCTTTTTTGAGAATATGACGCTATTCTGTGCCTTACAAGCTGATGCGAACAGGCACGTGATATTCCCTCAATACCGAAAGTAAAGCTAACGTGTTCAATCGGGCTTTGATGTCCCAAATCCGAAAGCATATCAATAAATCCGACTGTTTTTTCATCGGTAAGATTATCGTAGAGCTCCGTTACGCCCGAGCTTGAATAGCACAGCTTTGCCGAAGCGGCAACGACCTTTTCGGGCTGCGGAGTGTGGGCAAGAAGTGTCACTTTCATAGTATTTTCCCTTTCGGCTTTTGTATTTTTCCCATATATTATGCTTTCTGCATTAGGCTTTCAAAGATTCATTCGTGACTTGATTATAACACCAAACGCATTTGCTGTCAAGAACAAGCCTATATTTAAAAATTACATTGGTTTTTTAAAAAAAATTTACAAAAAACAAAACCCCCAAAAATCGGGGGTTTTTATTATACAATTCGCCAAATTTTCAAATTGCTATTGCAAACGCCTTAGTAATATGTTACAATAAACTCAAAGCGGTTTTTTCAAGCTTTTTAACGATTCGGCGGCAATCACTTGCTGATAAGCGCAAGCGTATCACGAGCGATGAGCAACTCCTCATTTGTGGGAACGACCCATACTTCAACCTTTGAATCGGGAGTGGAAATTCTCCTAAGCTCACCTCTTGTGGATTTGTTCACTTCGGCGTCTATCTTGATTCCGAAATAATCCATATCTTCGCAAACGCCTTGACGCACCTCAAACGAATTTTCGCCGATTCCGCCTGTGAAAAGAACAGCATCGAGTCCGTTCATTGCGGCAGCGTATGAGCCGATGTATTTCTTGATTTCATAGCAAAGCATATCGGTTACAAGCTGAGCCTTATCGTTGCCTTCTTCGGCAGCAGCGCAGATTTCTCTGTTATCGCTTCCGATTCCCGAAACACCGAGGAAGCCCGACTTTTTGTTAAGGTAATCGCTCATTT
The DNA here is from genome assembly GCA_964490175.1 of uncultured Oscillospiraceae bacterium. GTDB lineage: Bacteria > Bacillota > Clostridia > Oscillospirales > Ruminococcaceae > RGIG3077. Next base: position 17,739 of record CAZBAI010000008.1, read on the forward strand.
CATCGGGTGTAAAGCCTTTGCGCTTTGCAACATAGCATACAGCCGAAGGGTCAACCGCACCGCTTCTTGTGCCCATCAAAACGCCGTCAAGAGGGGTAAAGCCCATTGATGTATCGACGGATTTTCCGCCGTCAACCGCAGTAATGGAAGAACCGTTGCCAAGGTGACAGGAAACAATCTTCAACTCGGAAGGATCTTTGCCGAGTGCGTTTGCAAGCTCTTTTGAAACAAACCTGTGTGAAGTGCCGTGGAAACCGTATTTGCGGACATGAAGTTCTTCATAACAGTCATAAGGCATACCGAACATAAACGCCTTTTCGGGCATTGTTTGATGGAATGCCGTATCAAATACAACAGCCATGGGCGTACCCTCTTTAACAACCTTTCTGCAAGCACGAAGCGCCAATGCGTGAGCGTGGTTGTGAACGGGTGCCAAAGGCGCAAGTTCATCGATTTTGTCGATGACCTCATCTGTTACGAGAACCGTTTCGGGGAATACCTCGGCGCCCTGTACGATTCTGTGACCTACCGCAGAGATTTCGTCCATCGATTTAATAACCGAAGCCTCGCTTTGAGTGAGAGCGTAAACGAGCTTTTCAAAAGCCTCGGTGTGCGTGGGAAAATCGCAGTCTTCGTTAAGCGTTCTGCCGTCATCGGTTTTGTGGGAAAGATGTCCGTCAATTCCGATTCTGTCGCAGTTGCCCTTTGCGAGAACGTGCTCATTCTCCATATCGATAAGCTGATATTTAAGCGATGAGCTGCCCGCATTTACAACAAGTATCAACATAATTCAATCATCCTTTCATATATTATGTGTTGATTTCTTTACACAATTTAATATTATATACCATTTTTTTCAAATTGCAATAGACAAAATTTTTTTATAACAAATCACACAAAACACGGCATTTTCAAATTGCCTTTTACAGATATAATAACTAATAACCGGAAAATTTCAAAGGGGGAATTTTTATGAAAATTTCAGGAATTATCTGTGAGTACAATCCTCTTCACAACGGGCATTTGCACCATATCGAGGAAACAAGGAAAAACGGAGCTACGCACATTGTCGGCATTATGAGCGGCAACTATGTGCAGCGTGGCGACGTTGCCATTTTAAACAAGTTCGACAGGGCAAAGCTTGCGGTAAAATCCGGCGTGGATCTTGTCATTGAGTTGCCCACACCGTATTGTCTTGCAACAGCGGAAAAATACGCACAAGGCGCTGTGTTTTTGCTCAAATCCTTAGGGGTTGTCGATGAGCTTTCTTTCGGCAGCGAGTGTGGCGATATCGGTATGCTGCGCCGAGGTGCGGCGGTCGCCGATGAGTTTTCCAACTCAAAAGAAGTTATAGATATGCTTGAATCGGGTATGACTTACCCCAATGCAATCTACGAGCTAACAAAGAAAAAATACGGCGATGCCGTTTCGTCTTTATTTGAAGGCCCCAACAACGAGCTTGCCATCGAATATATAAGGGCGATAAACAGCCTTGATGCGAAAATCGAACCGTTCACCGTAGTGCGCCTGGGCAATGAGCATGACGCCGCAGACAGCGTTATCGACGGATTTGCAAGCGCTTCGGCAATCAGAAAATCGATTTTCGAGGGCAAAGATTTTACCGACAAAGCGCCTGAGGAAACCTGCAAAGCGATTTTTGAATCGCTCAAATCGGGAAAAATTTCAAGAAGCGAAACGCTTGAGCGCCTGTTTCTCTACAAACTGCGCACAATGAGCGTTGAAGATATCGCAAAAGTGCCCGATGTCGGTCAGGGATTGGAGCACCGCATTTACGAAGCACGTGACTGCACCTCCATGGCAGACGTTCTCAAAAAAGTTAAAACCAAGAGATACACAATGGCACGAATCAGGAGAATTTTCTTCAATATGCTTTGCGGAATAACCGTTGACGACCTCAATTTCTACCCGCCCTACGGCAGGATTCTCGCAACGAACGAGCGTGGATTTGAAATCCTCTCGCAAGCCAAGGGAAAGGCTGTTATCCCCTTCGGCACTTCCCTTGCAAAGCTTTCGGCAATCGACGACGTTTCCGCACGCTATGCGAAAATCGAATCGGACGCTACCGATATCTATTCGCTTTCATGCAAAAAAGTGCAAGGCTCCGGTCTTGATTACCGAACCAAGGTCAGCATAATCGACTGATATACACAAATATGAAAAAAGTACTTATCGGACTCAGCGGCGGTGTAGACAGCTCCGTCGCTGCGTTTTTGTTGAAAAAACAAGGCTATGATGTCACCGGCGTAACGCTGAATATGTTTGCGCCCCAAACGCTTGCAAAACCCGAGCTTTACCGTGACGCTTCAATCGATGCCGAAAGGTGCGCAAAGCTTATCGGGATTGATTTTTTGCGGCTTGATGTCAGTGATACTTTCAAAAAATATGTTACAGACGATTTTATATCTCAATATTTAAAGGGCGCTACACCGAATCCTTGCGTTGTATGCAATAAAGCCGTAAAATTCGGCGCAATGCTTGATTTTGCGCAAAGTAACGGGTTTGACTATATCGCCACGGGGCATTATGCTCAAATCGTGCGGGAAAATAACAGATTTTTGCTAAAGCGCCCCGATGTAATCGAAAAAGAGCAAACCTACGTGCTTTGGGTGCTTAACCAATATCAGCTTGCGCACGCTCTGTTTCCGATTGCAAATTTGCCGAAAGAACAGGTTCGCAAAATCGCCGCTTCGATAAATCTGCCCATAAGCGCCAAGAAAGACAGTCAGGATATTTGCTTTGTGCCTGATAAAAAATATGCCGACTTTATTCAAAAACACGCCGAAAATAAAATCAAAAGCGGTAATTTTATTGACGAAAACGGCGTGATTTTGGGAAAACACAACGGCATAATCAACTACACACTCGGTCAAAGAAAGGGCTTGGGCATTGCGCTCGGAAAACCTGCCTATGTCGTTTGCAAAAACGCTTTTGATAATACCGTTACATTATCCGATGAAGAAAAACTGTTTTGCGATGAATTTTCAATTTCAAAAACCAACTGGATTATGTTTGAAGAACCGCCGAATGAGTTTTGCGGCTTTGTAAAAACACGCTACAGTCAAATGCAGACAAAATGCCTTGTAAAAAAATGCGAAAACGGCGTTTTTACAATAAAATGCGATGAAAAAATCCGTGCCGTAACACCGGGACAGTCAGCTGTATTTTATAATGAAAACGGCTATGTTTTAGGCGGCGGAATCATCTCGCAATCAAGCGGCGCTTGACACAAATGCAAAAAGGGTGTAAAATTGACAATATTACAAAGGAAAGGATACATTATCTCAAAATATGAAAAAAACAGCACTTTTACTCGCACTCATGCTCACGCTTTCCATCGGCACGGCATGCTCGAAAAATGAAGGAAAATCCGAATCTCAAAGCTCATCAACAGCTCAAACGACAACAGCTTCGGCATCATCGGACAGCTCAAATGAATCCGTTGCCGAATCTCAATCTCAAATACAGACCGATAAGGTCGAAAATGCCGTGCGCAACCCGTTTACAGGTCAAACCGGATATAACGAAAACGCCGTAGGCAAGCGCCCCGTCGCAATCATGATAAACAATCTTAAAGGTGCGCTGCCCCAATACGGTATAGAACAGGCGGACATTTTGTTTGAAGTCCTCGTTGAGGGCGGAATCACACGTCTTATGGGCGTTTATGCCGATTACACAACCGTTCCCGATGTGTGCTCAATCCGCAGTTGCCGATATTATTACCCTGTTATCGCCTCGGGTTTTGATGCGATTTACTGTCACATCGGCTATGAAAAAACTTATGCAAAAGCCAAGCTCGACAGCTTGGGAATCGACACCATAAGCGACAGCAGCGTAATTCCTTACAGCACAATGTTTGCGGTTGATTCCGAGCGTGCAAAGACCTATTCAAGCGAACATACAAAATACCTTGTCGGCGCAAACATTGCTAAAGCGCTTGAAGATTACGGTTATCGCACGGATATCGGCGATGAATATAAGGGCGACTTTTTCGTATTTAAAGATGAGTTTTTTACGCCAAGCGGCAGTGACGCTTCAAATGTTGAGCTTAAGTTTTCCGCTTCCTATTACAGCACATTTGAATATGACGAAGCTTCAAAAACCTATAAAAAATTCCACAGCGGAAGTGAGCATATCGACGGAAAAAGCGGCAATCAGCTTTCTTTCACCAATGTAATCGTGCTTTGCACCGAGGTTTATCCCAAGCCCGAAAACAATTATCTTATGCAGGTTGATATTGTTTCTTCCGGAAACGGATACTACATCAGCGGCGGAAAAGCGCAGGAAATTACATGGAAAAAGGAAAGCGAAAAATCGAAAATCGAATTTTTCGATGAAAACGGAAATCCTCTTACCGTAAACGTCGGCAAGTGCTATATCGGCGTTATCGACAACGACGCTACCATCACCATCGAATAAAATCTCAAAAACGGCAATCAATTTTTTCATATTTTTTGCATAAAGGCAAAACTTTTGCACCAAGCTGTATGCGAGGTGAATTTTATGAAAAAAATCAGACTTGCCGTTTTTTTCGGATTTATACTTGCAGTTTTATTTTCTTCGTCGATTATCGACTTCGACAATTCGGTCGATGAAATCAGAAACAATGTTTTAAGGCTGCACATTCTCGCAAATTCCGATTCCGATGAAGATCAGGAGCTGAAATTGCTTGTAAGAGATGAAATTTTAAAACTTTCAAGCGATTTGTTTTGCGATAAATCAATCGATGACGCCATTCAAACAGCGGCCGGTTCGCTTGATATCATCGAAAATACAGCACAAAAAGTCATTGCCGAAAACGGCTTTGATTACGATGTTTGCTGCCAAATCGCACCGACTGTATTCGATGACCGTGATTACGGTGATTTTACAATGCCGGCAGGCGAATATACGGCAGTATGCGTATACATCGGCAAGGCGCAGGGGCACAACTGGTGGTGCGTAATGTATCCCCCGCTGTGCGTCGGCACATCTCAAAAAGACATTGATAACTATTTTAACGAAAGTCAAACGGATATATTGAAAAACCACGAAAAATACGAAATCAAATTCAAATGCGTTGAAATATTCGGCGGCATAAAGCAAAAAATCACCAAGCTTTTAAATTGACGGAGAAAACATATGTTAAACTTTATTTTAGGCGCTGTCGCAACAGGCAAGACAAGCACAATATCCGAAAAGATACGCCGAAAAATTTCAGGCGGCGAAAACGTGCTTGTCATCGTGCCCGAGCAGTTTACGTTTGAATATGAGCATATGCTGTATTCAAGACTCGGTGCGTTTGATTACAACAAAATATCCGTAAAAAGCTTTAAAAGGCTTGCTTTGCAAATTATAGAAGAATGCGGCGGCGAACACAAAATGTATGCCGACTCCGTGACAAAATCGCTTATAATGTCGCTTGCCGTTAAATACAGCGCCGAAAACGACGGTCTTGTTTTCTACAAAAGGCTTGCGAAAAATCCGGCATTTTCGGCGATGATGCTTGATTGCATATCGGATTTGAGCCAAAGCGGTCTTGATGATTCAAAGCTCACTGCGGGACTTTTGGGGCTGAGCGGCACTTTAAAAGAAAAATTTACCGATATTCTCAATATATATTTTACCTATTGCTCACTTTTGAATACACACGGTCTTTCCGATGAAAAAAGCGCAATTTCCTACGCCGCATCGCTTGCTTCAAAGCATGGTTTTTTTGAAAACAAATGCGTTTTTATCGATGAGTTTAAAAGCTTTACGGCAGATGAGCGGCTTTTGATCGAAGCAATGCTTGCACAATCCGATGTGTGCTGTGCGCTTGATACAGACGATGAATACTCAAAGCTTTTGCACCTTTATTCGGTCAACCGCACTTTTTCGATTTTGAAAAATTCGGCGCAAAAGTGCAATGCCAAAATCACGCTGGCACGTACAAATGCGGCAAATTGCAATACAAATTGCGATATAACCCATATTTCGCAAAACATATTCAAAAGCGGCGAGTGCGAAAAAATTAAAAGCGAAAACGTAAAAATTATTGACGCACTTAATATATATAATGAATGCGAATATGTTTTTGCGCAAATCAAGCACCTTGTGCGATATGAAGGCATACGCTTTGACGAAATTCAAATCGTTGCAAGAGATGCGCAAATGTACAGTGCGGTGGTATCGGAATATGCAAAAATATACGAAATACCTATTTTTGAAAGCGTTGAAAAAACGCCCTATAACACTGCGCTTTCCGTATTTATCTCAACAGCGCTTGAACTCACCTTTTCGCCCTTTTCAACCGAAACCGTTCTTATGTATGCAAAAACAATGCTCATCGATATCGATATTGCCGAAATAGCACAGCTTGAAAATTTTTGCTATATATGGGAGATTGACGGCAAGCTGTGGGAAAAAGAGTTTTCGCAAAATGATTCTGCCGCAAAAGACGCCGAAATTACCCGAAAAAAAATTATAGAACCGCTGCTAAGACTGCGCAAAAAGTGCGAAAACACCACAGGTGATGTCATCACACAGGCACTTTATGAACATTTTGAAGCGGTAAATCTTGTTGATTGCCTTGATAAGCTGACCGAATTTAACGGCGAAAGCGCCGAGGCAGATTCAATCGAACAGGCAAGAGAAATGCGGCTTTTGTGCAATGCGCTAACCGATACGCTTGATATTTTTTATACATATTTGCACGGTGTTGAAATTTCGCCCGCAGAATACAGAGATATGCTCAATTGCGCACTTTCATCGGCACATTATTCAAAAGCGCCGCAAAGATTGAACGCCGTTAATTTTGCGCAACTGCAATTGACAAGATACAACTCGCCCAAGGTTGTTTTCATTCTCGGCGCAAACGAGGGGTATTTTCCCAGAAACAGCGTAACCGCAGGTATGTTCACCTCGACAGAGAGCTTAAAACTTTCATCAAACGGAATAGAGCTGGCAAAAACCGATGAGCAGATATACTCGGAAGAAAGCTTTGCCGTATACGCCGCTTTAAGCGCCCCCACAAAAAAGCTCTATATTACATATCCTTTGCTTGATAAATCAAACAATTCAAAAACCGGTGCGCATACGTTAAAGCTGATTCAAAATCTGTTTTCAAACAAAATCACGCTTTGCGCCGAAAGGCTTGACGATGAATTTTACGCCTCATCGAAAGAAGCCGCATACAGACGATATGTACGCAATTTCGGAAAAAACACCGTTTTTGAAAAAAGCTGCGAGGCATTGCTATGCGGTGACGATGCCTATATCGACAGGATAAAAGCTTTAAAATCGGGCATGGGCGCAAAAAAGCAGCACAGCCTTGACAATACCGAAATAATAAAGCTTTTATACGGAACAAACCTGAAAATGAGCGCTTCAAAGCTGGAAACTTTCTGCTCATGCCCGTTCAGATATTACATGACCTATGGGCTGAAAATCAGACCGCTGCAAAAAATGGGCATTACCGTAAACGAAAAGGGCAGCATTGTTCATTTCTGTCTTGAAAGGATTTTTAAGGACTTTAAAAAGGAAGAATTTTTAAGCCTTTCAAAAGACAGTATCGATTCGGCTGTGGCTTTATATATAAAAGCGTACCGTGACGAGCACCTCGGAGGAGATTACAGGCAAAGCGAAAAATTTGAATATGCGCTGAATATAATCGCCGAAAACACAAGCGAAATAATCGAAAATCTGCAAAGGGAATTTTCGCAAAGCGATTTTTACCCGTGCGAATCGGAATATTTTATAAAAAGAGAATTTGCGCTTTCCGTTCCCGCAATTCCGAAAGCGCAGCTGACATTAAGCGGAATCACCGACCGAATCGACCTGTATATCAGCTCAAGAGGCAGATTTATCCGTGTGGTTGATTACAAAACCGGCAAAAAGACTTTTTCGCTTGCAGACCTTTTAAGCGGAAAAAATATGCAAATGTTTCTTTACCTTTTTGCGTTGACATCAAGCGATGAAAACTTTTGCGATTGTGCCAATGCCGGCGTTTTGTACTATCATGCAAACGAAATGTCACCCTCGCTTGCACGCACAAGCAGTGATGCCGAGCTTGAAAAGCTTAAATCGAAAAGCCGAAAAATGATAGGCGTTATTCTCGATGACGAGGAAATAATTGCCTCGATGGACAAGGGTGCCGGCGTTATTCCCATTGTGCGCAATAAAGACGGCACAATCAGCAAAAGCTCGATGAAAAATCTGCTGAATCACGAAAAATTTTCAAGCCTTGACAGATACTGCACCGAAACGCTGAAACGCTGCGGCGAAAGAATTTTAAGCGGAAACATTGCGGCGCTCCCCTGCGGTGACGCCTGCACCTATTGCGATTATAAAAATGTATGCGGAAATTACCCCAATGAATCTGTAATGAGCCTTGAATGCGATACCGAAACCCTTGTTGAAAAAATGCTTTGCGGCGATTATTCATACGGCGATTTTGCAACGGTAAAAACGGCAGTGCCCGATAAGGAGGACGAAGATGTGGACGAAGGAACAGCTTGACGCCATTTGCGCACCCAACACAGGGCTGATTGTATCGGCGGCGGCGGGAAGTGGCAAAACCGCTGTGCTTGTCGAAAGGCTTTGCCGACAAATATGCGACAGCATTCCCGTTCAGAAGATCGTGGTCGTCACCTTTACCGAAGATGCCGCCGCTCAGCTGAAAAACCGCCTTTACGACGCAATACGTGAAAAACTCGGAAAAGAGCCGGAAAACGAATGGCTTGCACGTCAGCTGAATATGCTCGGCAGTGCGAAAATATCAACAATAAGCTCATTTTGCTTTAATATTATCAGAGAAAACATCAACAGGCTTAATGTTTCGCCGAATTTTAAGATAATCGAAACTGCGCAGGAAAATGTTTTGCTCAAAAAAGCCGCCGATTCGGCAATTGAAGAAACTTATAAAACAACCCCCGGCGATATTGATATATTAAGCGATTATTTTTGCAAGGATTTTGAAGCCAAGGCGTGTGCTTTTATCATCAAACTGCATAAATTCTTGGTGTCCATTCCCTTTAAATACGAATATTTAAAAAACGTCGGCGAAAATTTAGCTGTTCTTAAAGACGATTGCTCTGCAATTAAAGACGAATACTGCGAATTTATTAAAGAACGGCTTTGCAAAATCGTTTCGCAGTATCGATCGATTTTAAAGCTTTGCAACGGCGATTTTGAAAGCTATTACGACTATTTTGACAATATTGTAACAGAGCTTTGCGATATTTCAAGCTCGCTTTGTGAAGAAAACATCTTTGAATCGGCACAAAACATATGCGCATTTTCGCTCAAAAGCATACCGAGGCTCAAGGTCGATAAAGCGCAGGAAACGCAAAAAGTTTTCATCAACGCATTAAAAGACAAGGCGAAAAAAGACCTTGCAAAGCTTTCGGATATTGTTTTGACCAAAGAACAAATGCAAAGCGATTTTGCAATGCAATCACAGCTGTTTTCTTGCATTGCAAGGCTGTATTCGGCTTTTGACGCAAAGCTTGAAAAGCTAAAAGCCGATATGAACGGCTTGACCTTTTCCGATGGCGAAACGCTTGCTCTGTCCCTTTTATCGGACAAAAACGCAATTGACGGAAAAAGCGATATTGCACGTGAGCTGAGCGAATACTATGAAATAATCGCCTGCGACGAATATCAGGATATAAACAACGTGCAGGAAATGATTTTTAATCTGATTTCAAAAAGAAACACAAATCTTTTTGCCGTCGGCGATATCAAGCAATCGATATACAGATTTAGGCAGGCAAACCCCAATATTTTCCTTGGCACGGTTATGAGCGCTGAAGATTACAGCGGACAAAAAAGAGAGAATATACAAAAAATCGTTTTGGCAAAAAACTTTCGCAGTTCAAAGCAAACCGTTGATTTTGTCAATTTAGTTTTTACAAATTTGATGAGCCGAAAATGCGGCGATGTCGATTACGACGACAGCCACCGCCTTGTATACGGCGCAAGCTTTGATGAAAGCGACAGAAAAACCGAAATTATGCTTGTTGAAACAGATGACGAAAAGCAATATAAATCAGCCGAATCCGACGCAGTTGCGCTGAAAATCAAGTCTATGCTGGAAAGCGGCGTTACCGTCACGGAATCAAACGGCACAAAGCGCCCATGCACCTACAGCGATTTTTGCATATTGATGAGCACAAAGGCACGCTTCGGCGAATTTAAAGCTTGCCTTGAAAATTTAGGAATAAAGGTCAGCGCAATATCAAAAGAGGGCTACCTCACTTCACGTGAAATAACGCTTTTGTGTGATATTTTGCGCATTATCGACAACCCCACAAGAGATATTTCCGTTGTTGCCGTTCTGCTTTCGCCCATATTCGCACTAACGCCCGACGAAATATCGCAGATAAGAATGATAAATCCCGATATTCCTCTTTACAGCGTTATGTCCTCACAGGATATATCAAGCCGTATCGGCAAGACCGCGCTCGAAAAATGTGAACGCTTTGTCGGCATAATCGATGAAATGCGAATATTCGGCTCAATGTGCGGAATCAGCGAGCTTATCAGAAAAATCTACATAAAAACCGACCTTATTTCGATAATGCAGCTTTACGGCGACGGCGAAAAAAAATCGGCAAATCTGCGTCTGATGCTCAGCTATGCGCAAAGCTATGAAAGTACATCGACAGGAGGTCTTTCCGGCTTTTTGCGCTATCTTGATTCCGTGGACAAGAAAAACGGCGACTTAGGCTCGGCTCAGACTGTTTCCGGCTCGGACGATTCGGTATCGCTCACGACGATTCATTCTTCAAAAGGGCTTGAATATCCCTTTGTGTTTGTTTGCGATAATCGCCGAAAATTCAACAACAGAGATTTATCCGACGATATTCTGCTTCATAAAGAACACGGCTTCGGCGCTGTATACAAAAGCAAATCTACAATGAAGCACTACGACACATATCTGCACGAAAAAATCAAAAGCTGCTCACTGCGTGAATCGCTCAGTGAAAGTATGCGGCTTTTATATGTAGCGCTGACAAGAGCAAAGGAGCGGCTTTTTATAACGCTCAGCTGTGACAGCGTGCTGAAAAACAAGCTTTGCAGTACCGCATTTGCACTTAATTCGCCCGGCGGCACAGACCCTCTTTGCGCCGTATGCTTTGAGGATTGGCTCATCAACGCACTTGTTTGCGATGAAAACGCAAATGCACTTTGCGCACTTGTGCCCGAAAGCTTTCCGACAAAAACCAAAACGGATATGACAATCAGCGTGATAAATCCAAATAGCGAATTTTATAAAAATACGAAAAAACACACCGAACCTACAATTGACAAAGAGCTTTGCAAGCGCCTTGAAAGAAGCTTTAGCTTTGCAAATTTTGAAAGTCATGAGCTTTATGCAAAGCTTAATGTAACGGAGCTTGTAAACTCGCAAAAAATATCGCTCAAAACACCGCTGTTTGCTTCAAATCACCCTTTCGGCGCCGTTAAGGGAAATGCCGTGCACAGCTTTATGCAGCTTTGCGATTTGCGCTGCTCGAATGCCAAGCTTGAACTTTCAAGACTGCATTCTGCCGGAATTATTCAGAGCGCTTACCTAAAGCTTATCGATACCGACTCTTTGCAAGCGTTTTTCGATTCGCACTTAGCCCGAATGCTAAAACACGCAAAATACATAAATCGTGAATATGAATATCTTGTTTGCATTAAAGATTTGCCCTGCGACAGCCGTTTGTTCGGTCAAATAATACCGATTGAATACAAGGGAACGGATACAATGCTGCAAGGCGTGATAGACTGCCTTTTTGAAACCTGCGATGGCAAGCTTGTTTTGCTCGATTACAAAACCGACAGAGCAACGCCCGAAGATATCAAAATGCGATATCGCAATCAGCTTATTACATATGCCGAATGCATAAACGTATTTATGCGCAAAAAGGTCGATTTTGTGTATATATGGTCTTTTGAAAACAACTGTGCAATCGAAATTAACGTTTGACATTTTTGAAAGGAATGATGTGATTGAAAAATATTGCAAGCTATTTAATCGCCGTTGTTTTATCGGTGCTGTATATGTATTTTCTTGATGAGGAAAGCGGGCTTGTTATAACCGCAATTATGCTGATCACACCGCTGATTTCGTTTATAATTACCTTTTTAAGCCTTAGGCTGACAAAAATATACGTAAATGCCAAAACCGATATAATTACCTGCGGCGACGCCTTTGAAGCGGAAATTGACATAAAACGCACTTTGCCGATAATTTCGCCCACTGTTATAATTGATTTTGAAGTCAGTGCAAATTTCAATCAATATCCGTCGTTTTCGCAAAAATTTTCGCCGCAGATGAATAAAGAGTCAAGATATTGCGTGAAAATTCCGTCAAAATATGCAACATGCGGCTCGGTATCGGTAAAATCCGTTAAATTTTCAGACTTTCTCGGAATATTTTCATTAAAATCAAAGTGCGATTATCCCGAATTTAAAATTGCGATAATACCGAAAATCATACCGAGTGAAAAGGACAATATCTTATTCGATTCGCTTGCTTTGAATTTTTCCTATGATGATGAGCAGGAAAGCTCTGCAAATGCTTACTCAATGCACACTTCTCCCGGATATGAGCATCGTGAATATGTCGATTCCGACCCGCTAAAGCGCATAAACTGGAAAATGTCGTCAAAACTCGGCAAACTTATGGTGCGCCTCGACGAGCATTTGAGCGCTTCAATGCCGATTTTTTTTATTGATCTCAGCGCAAATGCGGAAATTGCGGAAATTTTGTCCGAAGAATCCGATGAGCAAAAGTCAATACTGTTTTCATCGCTTTACAGCCGTGCAAGCAAGCTGCTTGCCAACGTTTTGGGAACGCTTTCTTACTTTACCGACAATTCTATCGAATGCAAGGTTTTTTGCACAAGTTTTTCAAAACCTGTCATCTGCGAAAACAAAGCCGACATATCAAGCCTTGCAATTGACATTGCCAAGGCATCTATAACGGATATTGAAAACAGCCGAAGTCTTGAAGATGTTTTTTCCGATATATCGGAAGAAAGCAGTCTTGTTTATTGCAGTTTTTCACGCAATCCCGATATTGAAAAATTTTTGCGTCTTTGCAAAAACAAAAGTGCAAGCGCTTCAATACTGTTGGCTTCAAGCAAAACAAACGCCGATCTTTCCGGCGTTGATGCTTACTTCTACAATTCCGACAATGCTTTGAAACGCTTCTAACTTATTTTTTTCGCAAAAAAGGAGGACTTTATATGGCGCAAAACCAACCGAAATACCGCAAAAGCAAAATGATAATATTGCAAAAAGCGTTTAATGCCATTCCGATAATATTTGCCGCCTTTGTCAGCGCAAGCTTTGTGTGGCACTTTACCGCTTCAAAAACGCCGTTTATCCTTTCGTTTGCCGCAGCGCTTGTTTATCAGGCAATTTTGTTTGCCGTATTCGACATTGCCCGAAAGCCCGGGCGCAAGCTGTTGTTCGCAGTTTATATCACGCTGATTATGCTAATAACTCCGCATTTAAGCGACTTGTACGAAACAATTATGTATTCGCACGCCGACTCGCTTATGGCGGGGGCAAACATGGTTGATTGGTTCTTCGCAAGCGGATCGTACACCGAATATAATCCGGGATTTTGCTGCTATTTGCTCATGAGCATTTCACTGCCGATAGGTGCGGCTGTATATTATTACACAAAGTTTTATTTAAGGATATCGGTGCTGTTTTTAATTGCGCTGTTTCCGCCTGTTATTTACGCTAAGGATTACGAATCATACCCTACATTTTTCTGTGTGATTTTGCTGCTTTTGTTCTTTTTAACGATAATCTACTGCCGATATATAAAGACCGAATCGAATTTCAATCAAAACGGCGATATCACCGAAAGTTTAGGCTATTCACCGACATTTCGCCGCTCGACCGCAGTATTTCTTGCAATTTCGCTGATTGTCGCCATAATCGTTCCCAAGCCGGATATTGATGACAAGCGACAGGCATTTGATGATTTCACGCAGAACAAATTTTCAAGCCCTGTCGGCAGAATCACAAGTGATTTTTCTCAAACCTCAAACGGAAACAACAATTTTGCAAGCGCAAACCGTGATATTGCCCATGTTGAAGCAAATGAATTGCTCAACCTTAAAACACAGTGCTTTTATTATTATGACCACCAAGATGATGTATGGTACCCTCTTTCGCAAGATTCGGAAATTGTTAATTCATCGGAGCTTGTAGGCATAATGGTACAGGGAAAAAGCGCACAGGGCACTATTGATATTCAACAAACATACAGCCCTGCGGCACTTATTGAAAGTATAATATACGCCTGCAACAAAAACAGCACCTTTGCCGAAAAATACAACTTAACGGCACTTTCAAACGAAAAATACGATTTGGGCGATTATGAATCGTGCTTGAGCTATTACATTGTGCAGGACGGTTTTTATCCCTCGTATTTTTTCGCACCAGAAAACGCATTTAGCGTTAATATTAAATCTTGCAAAAGCAAGCTTGAAATCAGAAAAAGCGACTCGGACGTGCTGTATGCGCGCGATGCCGAAAAAGGCACTCTGCTTTGCTGCTCGCCCGGTCAGCCGGTAACGTTTGAATATATATCGCCGAGCCTTATCTATGATGACAGAGTGCAAACCGTTTTAAGAGCGCTTTCATACGATAATTACGGCAGATTTCTCTCTGACCTACTTGCCGTAATAGGCTCTGACGCATTATACGATGACGATACGGTATATAACGCCTACTACGAATATTATAAGCAAAACGCAATCTACGAAAGCGAATCGAAAAGGGTTTTTACAAAAAAAATCCGTGACCTTGCCGATGATATAACCGACGGACTGTATTCGGATTATGAAAAAGCAAAAGCAATTGAGCAATATTTCACCGAAAGCGGATTTGAATACAGCACCGACTACGTATGCCCCGAGGGCGAAAATATAACTCATTTTTTGTTTGAATCGCACGAAGGCTCATGCTATCACTACGCAACGGCGATGACATTGCTTTGCAGAAGCGTTGGTCTGAACGCCCGATACTGCGAAGGCTTTTCATATTCCGAAAAGGCGAAAACATCATATTCTTCAACCGGAATGCCCGTATATCTTATCAGTGAGGATTGTTCGCACGCCTTTTGCGAAGTATATATATCCGGATATGGCTGGATGCGCTTTGAACCGACCGTTGCCGACAGCTCAATGCCGATAAGCACGGCTCAAATCATAAAAATGGTCGTAATTACCGTCATTGCAACGCCGATTGCGGCATTGCTCTTTACCCTTGTCATTTTTCCGATTTCGGAGCGGCTGTATCTTTTAATACTCGCAAAATCGGGCAAGGATGCCGCTTTGTGCCGATATATTATTAAATCGCTCAAAAAAACAATCAAGTCAAAACACGGCAAATCGGCTTTTGAAATTGCTTTTGAAGCGCAAACGCTTTCGGGCGTTGATATGTCTTGCCTGTCAAAACTGTTTGACGCCTGTATTTACGGCGATTGCCGATTAAATTCCAAGCAAATAAAAAGCATAATCTGCGATTATTATGCATTTAAAAAAGCCTTTGCACGGCGAAAACGCCATGCAAAGGCAAATACCGAAGTGCGCCGACAAAAGGCTCTGCAAGCAAATTAAATTCCGAGGCTGTCAAACATCATTTTGGTTTTGCTCGCCTGCTCGGAGGATACATTTGCAACATCTGCAAGCTTGTAGAGCTTTTTACTCACAAAAACAGCCCTAAAGGCACGGTGAACATAAGCTGCGGGAAGCAGCAATATGCATTTTTTTACATAGGGAAATAAAAGCTTCATATACTCAACTTCGGGAAACATCACCGAAAAAGCGCCTTTAAGCTTTGCTTTCCTCGTAATTTTCGGTTTATCCATTTTCTTGACAACCGTATTTTGAATGTTGCGTGATTCTTTGCCGTATGCGCCGCTTGAATATATATATTCGGCAAGCTGTTTGTCAAGCGGCGATTCCTCGGCGTTTTCAAACCACACTCTTGCCAGCGACAAAAACGATGAATAAAACTTATAAAGTCCTATGCTTTCAAGCTCCGATTTGAATTTTTCGCTTTCAAGCTCAGTCTTGTGCTTTTGTGTATAAAGATACATATCAAGCACATTTCTGATTCCGCAGCCCCCGCGTGAAAAATGCTTATATGTATGATAAACTATATGTTTTGCCGCTTCAATCGTATTAAACGAAGCGTTATACTGTTTTGCGTCGGCAATTGCGGCTTTGCAAATTTCATCAAAATAATCCCTGTATTTTTCATCGCTTGTAAGCCGACTGTGGATTTCAACATTCATAGCCGGCTTTAAAATATATTTATTGTGATGGCTTTTTCCGAACGATTCACACTCATAGCCTAAATTTTTCATCACGCTGTCGGCTTCATATTGCTTGCTTCCGACATATATATCAAGGTCGGACATTCTGCGCATATCACCGTGCGGATAACAATTTTTAACGGCAAATCCTTTGAGAGGTATATAATAAATCTTTTCATTTTCAAACTCGGTGCAAATTCTCTCAAACTCAATCTGCTGAATTGAATCAACTGCCGACATCTGCGAAACGTGCTTTGTCCATTTCTCCCAAAAATCGGGTTTTTCATCAAGCAATTCAACGCCGTAATACGCTATGCATTCAACCAAATGGCTTTTGGCAAAGTTATAAATTTTTTCAAAACTCAGCGTTTTAGGTCGAATTTGCGGCGCTTTGCCGAGAATGCCGCAAACGCAAAGGTGTGCCGTATAGCCGCCCAGTGTTGTAATATCCATATATTTTGTCCTTTTGCTGTATTTTTAAGGCAACATGCCCTCAATCCAAGTATACCACACAAATTTTGATTTTGCAACAAAAAATCAACCGGTGTAATCTTCAATCAGCATATCAAGCTCGTTTTGCGTGCCGACGGCAATCCCCTGTTTGAGCAGTTCTCTGTCATATTCGCTTAAATATGTTATGTCAAAATCAAGCGTTTGATACGGCGATGGCGCATCACCCCGAAACAGCCCTAATTTTCCGTTGTATTCTTTCAGCACAAACGAAACCGACAAATCGCTCTCTCTCACAGTCAAAGCCTTATTCTTGTGCGAATACGATATCATAAAGCCGATTATAATAATCATTGCGCAAGCAAAAAGCGTAAAAGACAATATATACAAATATTTTCTGCGTGCCGTCATGCGAATTTGCCCCTTTCCCTTTTCAACATACTTTTATCCGTATTATTTCACGTGATTTTTTTTATATTCATTATATTTTGCACTTGTAAAATTTTATCGGCTGTGATATAATTAAACCGTCTTAATATGACGGCATTTTTTTAACTTTAAAAAAGAAAGGTGATTATAATATGGGACTTATTAAAGCGGCAGTAGGCGCAATCGGCGGCTCACTTGCAGATTCATGGCTTGATGTGATTGAGCCTGAAGGTTTTACATCAACAACGGTAATGACAAAGGGCGTGCTCAAATCGGCAAAAGACAAACGCTCAAGCAATAAAAAAGGCACGCAGGATATCATTTCAAACGGTTCGAAAATTCATGTTTATCCCAACCAGATGATGCTTTTGGTTGACAACGGCAGAATTGTAGACTATACCGCAGAAGAGGGCGTTTATGAAGTATATATGTCCTCTGCACCCTCGCTTTTCAACGGTGAGCTGAAAGCTTCGGTAAAGGAAAGCTTTGAGCGCTTCAAATTCGGCGGAACTCCTTCAAGCGCTCAAAAAGTATTCTACATAAATCTTGCCGAAATTAAAGGCATTAAATTCGGCACGAAAAATCCCATAAATTATTTTGATGAATTTTACAATGCCGAGCTGTTTATGCGCTGCCACGGCAACTATTCGGTTAAAATTACCGACCCGCTTAAATTCTTTGCCGAATCTGTTCCTCAAGGCTCGGAAAGGGTTGATATGGAAGATATCAACGAACAGTATCTTTCCGAATTTTTGACGGCACTGCAAACCTCAATCGGTCAAATGTCGGTTGACGGACAGCGAATTTCACACATTCAGTCAAAGAGCAGTGAGCTTGCAAAATATATGGAAAATGCGCTTGACGCCGATTGGAAAGAGCGCCGTGGCATGGAAATCCAGTCGGTAGGTATCATGAGCATATCTTACGACGAAGAAAGCAAACAGCTCATCAATATGCGCAATCAAGGCGCAATGCTCTCCGACCCGAGCGTCAGAGAGGGCTATGTGCAGGGCGCTGTTGCAAGAGGTCTTGAAGCGGCAGGCTCAAACACAGCAGGCGCTTCGCAGGCGTTTATGGCAATGGGCATGGGCTTAAACGGTGCCGGCAATTTCATGGGCGCCGCTTCATCGTCAAATCAGGCGCAAATGCAGCAACAGCAAATGCAACAACAAATGCAGTCAAACGCTTGGACTTGCTCTTGCGGAAACGCAAATACGGGCAAATTCTGCTCAATGTGCGGCAAGGCAATGCCCGCACCCGCACAAAGCTGGAAATGCTCTTGCGGAAACACAAATACAGGCAAATTCTGCTCAATGTGCGGCAAACCTATGCCCAATGCTTCCGATAACTGGACGTGCGCCTGCGGTGCTGTCAACACATCAAACTTCTGTTCAAACTGCGGTTCTAAAAAAGCATAACACCGTTTTTTAAAATATTTTGCATAACAAAAAATACCGTGTAGCTGCAGTTGTATGCTGCACGGTATTGTAATTTTGCTATTTAGCGAGGTGAATGAATTTGGACGTTGTTCAATACAAATGCCCGAATTGCTCTGCAAACATTGAATATAATGCCGAAAAGCAACTTTTCCATTGCGATTACTGTATGTCTGATTTTTCAAAAGAAGACATTCAGGCAAACTTTCGCAAAAACGAAGAAATGTCGCTTGATGACGACGCACAGGCAAAAGCGGAAGAATTTGAAAAGGCTACAAAGCTTTATTCCTGCCCAAACTGCGGTGCTGAAATCATTGCCGAAAGTACAACCTCGGCAACTTTTTGCTATTATTGCCACAATCCGGTGATTCTTTCCGGCAGGCTTTCGGGCGATTATCGCCCTTCAAAGGTTATTCCTTTCAAATTTGACAAGGACGCAGCGCTTGAAAAATTCAAAAAATGGGTTGCCAAAAAGCGCTTTGTGCCAAATGACTTTAAATCAGAGCAACAGCTCGAAAAAATGACAGGGCTTTACGTTCCCTTTTGGGTCGCCGACTGCAACATTGACGCCTCAATGAGGGCGATAGGCAAAAAAATTCGCAGGTGGACGTCGGGCGACTACACATATACCGAAACAAAGGAATATGAAGTTTTGCGCCGTGCATTTATCGACTTTGACGGAATACCCAACGACGGCTCAAAAAAAATCGACGATACGCTTATGCAGGCGATAGAACCCTTTAACTACACACAGGCAGAGGATTTTTCAATGTCGTATCTTTCCGGATTTCTTGCCGATAAATACGACGTTGACAAGGTTGCGGTGTTCCCGAATATCAGGCAAAGGGCAAATGCCGGTTGCAGCAAGCTCATGCGTGATTCGATTGTCGGTTATTCGTCTGTTTCGATAAATTCCGAAAGCTACAACATTCTCGGCACAACTTGGCAGTATATACTCATGCCCGTTTGGTTTATGAATTTTAAATATCAAGACAAAACGTATTCGTTTGCCATTAACGGTCAAACAGGCAAGCTTGCGGGCATTCCGCCGCTTTGCAAAGCAAAGCTGTTGGCGTTTGCTTCAAGCTTTGCGGCAATTGCGACAGTTATCGGTGCGCTGTTAGGGTGGTGTATATCATGATGAAAAAATATATTTTCGGGCTGACTTTTGCCCTTATGTGCTTCGCACTTTCTATAAACGGCAATGCAGCTTATGATTTGCCCGATTATACACACGCACACAACGAAGGCGTTATCGTAGATTTAACCGGTGAATATCTTGACGAAGAACAGCTTGATGAGCTTGATGAAATTCTTGATGACGCCGCAGATGAAGTCGGCTTTAACATCGGCGTTATCATAACCGACTATATTCCCGGTGCTGTCAGAAACTATTCCGGCTCGAAAAACTATCAGGAATATAAAGTCGAAGAATATGCCTACGAATGCTTTGACGAAATGTTCGGTGAAAGGGATAAGGCCGACGGCGTTTTGCTGCTGATAAACTACTATACGCTTTATGACCAGATTTGGGCTGACGGCGAAGCGGAAAAGTACATTAACGATGCAAGAACGCAGGATATTTTCGACGCTATTGAGCCTGCCATGCTCGATTATGATACCTACAACGAAGCCAAAGGCTTTGCCGAGCAGGTTGTAAAAATGTATCACAAGGGCAACGTTAAAATCAGCGGCGCCGTAACAGGCGGATTGATTGGGCTTGCAATCGGGTTTGTAATTGCGCTTATTGTATATTTTTCCAACAAAAAAGCCTATTCAAAATACCCGAAAACAGCCGCAAACACATACGTCAACAAAGCCAACACAAGGTTTGCCGATAAGCAAGACCGTTTCATAAGACAATATACCACACGCACGTACAATTCGTCATCATCAAGCGGTGGCGGCGGTAGCAGCGGTGGCGGCGGCGGCAGAAGCGGCGGCGGCAGAGGAAGGTAAATTTCGCAAGATTTGATATATGGGAGAATATGATGAAAATTAAAAAGGACTTTGTTTTAAGGCAGCTTGCCGGCGGATATGTCGCAACAGCTGTCGGAAGTGCCGCATCCGAGTTTAAAGGCATTGTAAAGCTTAACGAAAGCGGCGCTGTTATCTGGCGTGAGCTTGAAAAAGGTTCCGACTTGCAAAAATGCGCACAAAAGCTTTGCGAAACGTATGACGTTGATATGCAAACCGCTTTAAGCGACTGCGAAAATGTTATTTCGACATTGCAAAAATGCGGTGCAATCGATGAATGACAATAAGCTGATATCCGAATTAAAAAAAAGCGGCGAGCTGATTTACACAACCTCAGGCGTCAGTATGTACCCAATGCTGCGCCATCGGCGAGATATCGTTCACATAAAAAAAGCAAACGGCGTTTTAAAAAGGTATGATTTGCCGCTTTATGTCCGCTCTGATTCAAAATTAGTGCTTCACCGTATTTTGCGTGTAAAAGACGGATATTACATAATTTGCGGCGACAATTGCTTTGCGCTTGAAAAAGTTCCGTTTGAAAACGTTAAGGGCTATGTTTGCGAGTTTTGGCGAAACGATAAGCATTACACCGACAAATCTCTTGCTTACAGGATTTATGTGCATCTTTGGTGTGATTTTTCTTTGATAAGGCGCTTTGCAATCTTTGCAAAATTCAAGCTAAAACACTTTGTCAAAAAGCTTTTAAATCGAAAATAAACAAAATAAGGCAGATACTCAAAATCAAATGAGTATCTGCCTTTTGCAATTTTATGATTTCATCCCTGATTAAAACGTTGTAAAAACTGCTTTGTGCGCTCTGTCGCACCGTTTCCGAAAAGTTGCTCCGGTGCACCTTCTTCAACGATTACGCCGTTTTCCATAAAAATCACCTTGTCGGCAACATCCCTTGCAAACGCCATTTCATGGGTTACAATAACCATCGTCATTCCGTCATCGGCAAGCTTGCGAATAACTTTTAAAATTTCGCCCGTAAGCTCGGGATCAAGGGCGCTTGTCGGCTCATCAAAAAACAAAATCTCGGGAGAAAGCGCCAATGCACGTGCAATTGAAACACGCTGCTGCTGACCGCCGGAAAGCTCGCAGGGGTAAGAGTTCGCCTTATTTTCAAGCCCCATTTTGCGCAAAAGCTCCATTGCGGTGTTTTCCGCCTCTTCTTTGGATTTTTTCAAAACAATCATTGGTGCTTCGGTGATATTTCGCAATACGGTAAAATGCGGAAAAAGATTAAAGTTTTGAAACACCAGCCCTATTTTCAACCTGATTTCACGCAGTGTCGCCGCATCGGAATAAACAACGCCGCTGCCTTTCGGATTGTCGCAAAGCATATTCAATCCGCAAACGGTGATTTGACCGCCGCTTGCTTTGGTAAGCAGATTTATACAGCGCAGCAATGTCGATTTTCCCGAGCCGGACGGCCCGATAATCGCAACAACCTCGCCCTTTTCAACATCAAAACCGATATCCTTTAAAACCTCTAAATCGCCAAAGGATTTACTGAGATTCCTAACCTCAAGCATTGCCAATTTTCTCACCCCTTATTTATAATAATCAAGCTTTTTTTCAATATATGAGAATACCACCGTCAGAACAGTTGCAAGTACAAAATAGAAAACACCGGCAATAAAGAGCGGAACAAGCGAACTGTAAAGCTGCATTTGCTGTTTTGCTTTTAATGTAATTTCGGCGTATGCCACAACATTAGCAAGAGAAGTATCCTTAACGAGGGTGATGACTTCGTTTGCGCTTGCAGGCAGCACCCTCTTGACAACCTGCGGCAGAATAATTCTGAAAAACGTTTGCATTTTTGTCATGCTGAGCGCCGATGCCGCTTCATATTGCCCCTTTGGAACCGACTCGATTCCGCCTCTGAAAATTTCCGCAAAATATGCGGCATAATTGAGAACAAAAGCGACAAGCACCGCATTGAACATATAGTTTTCGTCTTTAATATCAACGGCGCTTAACATATTTACAATTAATTGCGGCGTGCCGTCTGCATTTATCAGCATAGGCACGGCATAAAACGCAACAATTACCTGAAGCATAAGCGGTGTGCCGCGCATAATCAATATGTAAATATTGGTTAAATATGAAACGGGCTTGAATTTACACATTTTCAAAAGAGCAACGACCATTCCGAGCGGAACGGAAAACAGCAAGGTGAACCCGAAAACCTTTAATGTAGGCACAAGATATTCAAGCAACAGCATTGCAACGTTAAAAATTTCCTGCCAAGTCATTTTATGATATTATCTCCCCGATTGAGTTTTCCGCTGCCGTGATATCACGACAACACTTTATCATATTATAACACAAAAGCATAAAAAAAGCAAGCACAAAAAATCCGGCACAAGAATTACTTCTCGTGCCGATTTTTTTAAATGTTATCAAATCAAAATCACTTAACCGTTGTGATGTCGCTGCCAAACCATTTTGTCGAAATTTCAGCCAATTTGCCGTCTGCTTTCATTTCGCTCAAAATCTTCTGCACCTCATTACGAAGCTCGGTATCGTCCTTTCTGAAACCGATTGCGTATTCTTCTTCGGAAAGTCCGTCGGGGAGAACACGATAATCCTTACCGCCTGTTACGATTTTATAATCGGCAACTACAACATCAAGAAATACTGCGTCAACAAGACCGCTTTCCATCTGCATAAGCGCTTCGTCATTCGTTAGGCTTGCCGATTCGGTTATGGTCGAAGCAATTTCGGATTCAAGCAAAATTTCCTGTGCGGTTGAACCGTTTTGCACGCCTATAACACAATTTTCAAGGTCAGCCATCGATTCGACGGTGCTGTCTGCGGGAACGACAAAAACCATTTTATTATTCATATAAGGCTCTGAAAGATTCATGCTTTCCGCTCTTTCCGGGCTGACCGACATACCGTTCCAAATGCAGTCGATTCTGCCGGCGTTAAGATCCTCTTCCTTTGTATCCCAGTTAATGGATTGCTTTACAAGCTCAACACCCATTCTGTCGCAAACTTCCTGTGCAACGTCAATATCAAATCCGACGATTTCATCGTTTTCATCGGTGTAGCCCATGGGAACAAACGAAGCATCAAGCCCGAGAATAAATTTGCCGCTGTCAAGAACCTTTTGCAGTGAATCAACATCGCTTGATGACGATGACTCTTCCTTTTCGGAGCAGCCGAATGCGCCGAGCATCATTACAGATGCAAGTGCTGCACAAAGCGCTCTTTTCAAAAATGCTTTTTTCATACATGATTTCTCCTTTTTACTGTTGATAGAACATACTGATTTTAGCACATCAAATCCGAATTGTAAATAACAGGCGGCAAACTTTGGTGTTTCACATAAATTCACCCTGCTAAATCGGCAAAGAATTAGTCTATTTTGCGGTATTTTAACGGCTTTGGGTATTGTGAGTGCGCAAGAGAGATGAAGTCGGCGAAAAATTTGGAAAAAATGCTTGACAAATTAAATAGGGCATGATATAATACTTCTTGTTGAAAAACAACGTATCGTATTCTAAAGACAGCAGGTGGCATTCGCCGTAAATCCTGCCGAGGAATGTGTAGGTAAGTGAATATATGCCTATGACCTTTCTCGTGTTTGCGTGAAAGGCTTTTTCTTTTTTATACGATTCACTCTATCAATTTCGGAGGTGAATTACATTATGGCAAGTGAGAAGATTCTCGAATCCAAAAAGGCTAAGGTTGCCGTTCTTACCGAACAGATTAAAAATTCCTGCTCCTGCGTGCTTGTTGATTACAAGGGCATTACGGTTGAAGATGACACAAAGCTCAGAAAAGAGCTTCGTGAAGCAGGCGTAACATATTCTGTTGAGAAGAACTCCATTCTTCGCTTTGCTTTCAAGGAAGTCGGCATGGATTTCAACAGTGTTCTCGAAGGAACAACCGCTATCGCTCTGTGCTCTGACGACCAAACCGCACCCGCAAGAATCCTCGGCAAATACGCCGAAGCTTCAGAGGGCAAATTCAGCGTAAAAGCCGGATTTGTTGACGGTGAAATTTACGATGAAGCCGGCATTATGGCTCTTTCCAAGATACCTTCAAAGGAAGTGCTTCTTTCCATGCTCATCGGTTCTCTTCAGGCTCCCATGCAAAAGCTTGCTGCAACATTGCAGTCGCTTGTGGACAAGAAGAACGAAGAGGCTGCATAAGCCTTTTAAAATCTCTTGCGGCATGAATTTTTCACCGCAAATCATTTAAAGCGCACATTAACTCAGCGCAAATTTTCAAATCAAAATTATAAAAGGAGAATAATTATCATGGCATCCGAGAAAATTACAAATATCTTAGATTTAATTGACGCACTTTCCATTCTTGAGCTTTCCGAGCTTGTTGAAGGCATTCAGGAAAAATACGGTGTAACAGCTGTTGTTGCTGCTGCTCCCGCTGCAGGCGCAGGTGCTGCCGCAGCAGAAGAAAAGACCGAATTTGACGTTGTTCTTACTTCTTTCGGTGAGAAGAAGATGGACGTTATCAAGGTTGCTAAGAACGAGCTTGGTCTTGGTCTTAAGGAAGCTAAGGAGCTTGTCGAATCCGCTCCTAAGGCAATCAAGGAAGGCGTTTCCAAGGCTGACGCAGAAGAACTCAAGAAGAAGTTTGAAGAAGCAGGCGCTACAATCGAACTCAAGTAAGCTTAATTTACAGCAAAAATCAAAGCATACGGTGTCAATCAACGCCGTATGCTTTTTTTATGTCCGCAAATTCAAAATTTAAAATATCAATCCGTATATTTTTCAAGCTCACGCCTTGCGTTTTCAAGCATAAGCTCGCTCGGGTTCTCGCCACCCATAATCCTTGCGATTTCTTCGGCTCTTTCCTCAAAGGCAAGCGATTTTACCGTGGTTTGCGTTCTGCCGTCGATAAGAGATTTTTCGATAAGTATATGTTCATTTGCCATCACCGCAATCTGTGCCAGGTGCGTAACGCAAATCACTTGGCGCAGGCGTGATATTTCTTTAAGCTTAATTCCGATTTTTTGCGCAGCCTTTCCGCTTACGCCGGCATCGACTTCATCAAAAATCAAGGTGGGAATGCTGTCTTTATCGGCGATAACATTCTTCAACGCAAGCATTATTCTCGAAAGCTCGCCGCCGGAGGCGATTTTTGCAATCGGCTTGGGCTTTTCGCCGATATTGGCACTGATTAAAAGCTCGAAAGCGTCCATGCCGTTTAATGTCAGCTTGCCTTTTTCAAAATGCGGCACGATTTTTACGCCCGGCATATTCAGAAATTCAAGCTCTAAAGCAACGGCGTTGCAAAAATCATTTGCGATTTTTGCCCTAAAAGCGGAAAGCTCTTTTGCTTTTTGGGTAGTCTGCTCCAAAAGCCGGCTGCGCTCATCGCTTAGCTTTTGAATTTCTTTGTCGCTCGATTCAAGCGATTCTCGCTCCGATACATAGCCGTCATATGTCGCAACAAGCTCGTCGATTTCCATATTATAAAGCTTTTTGATTCGTTCAAGTTCCTCAAATCGGCTAACCACATAGTCAATATTTTCTTCATCAAGCATAACATTGTCCGAAAGAGTTACCAACGTCTGCGATATATCCTGCAATTCAAGCCGTGCCTGCGAAAGCCTTGCAATCAATTCGCCGAGCGCCGCATACGAATCGGAAATATCATCAAGAGCCGATTCAGCCGCATATACGTTTGAAACGGCGCATCCGTCATCATCATTCAAAAGCACGCTTGCCGTTTTCAGCGCCGAATTTATCGCCTCTGCATCCTTTGCAAGAGCATAGCGTGCGCTAAGCTCGTCATATTCACCCGCTTTTAAATTATATTTTTCAATATCCTCGATTTGTCTGTCCAAAAACGCAATTCTCTGCTGTTTTTGACTTTCAATCGATTTCAAATGCTTTAGCTGTTTTGCAACGGCTTGCAGTTCTCTAAACGAAGATTTATAGCTTTCAAGCAGTGAATAATCGCCGTTAAAGCTCTCGACAATACCGAGATGAAGCGCACTGTCAAGCAACACTTGACTGTCATGCTGACCGTGAATGTTTACAAGCAAATTGCCGATATCACGCAGCAGTGAAACCGGTGCGGTACGTGAGTTAATGCGTGCAACACTGCCTCCGTCCGCCCTGATTTCTCTCGTTATTACAAGGTCGTTTTCGTCGATGTCAAATCCGGATTCGGAAAGAATGCTCTTGACGCTTTCATCAACATCGGTAAAAAGTGCGCTTACAATTGCCTTTTCGCAGCCGCTTCTTACAATATCTTTGGTGATTCGCTGACCTAAAATCGCATTTATTCCGCCAATGAGAATAGACTTTCCCGCACCGGTTTCACCCGTAAAGACGTTAAAGCCGCTTTTAAAAGAAATGCAGGCTTTTTTTATGACGGCGAGATTTTCAATATAGATTTCACTAAGCATTTTTTGTAATGTCAAAGCTCCTTATTGATTTACATTCAAACTTTTGGTGATAAAGATTCCCTCGGAAAGAAGTCTGCAAAGGCTCAAAGCCGCATTTTCGGTTTTTGCAAGCGCAAAAATGGTGTCATCACCGGCAATTGTGCCGAGAACATCGGGAAAACCGAAAGAATCAAATGCGGCGCAGGCCGCCTGTGCCATACCTGTGTGACATTTTAATACAACAACATTCATAGCGCTGTCAACGCTTATCACCGAATTTATGATTATATCCTGAAAAGCCGTTTTTTGCAGTGCACTGTCGGGTGCGGCATATTTATAAGCCCCATTGGATTGAGCCTTTACAAGCCGCATTTCTCTTATATCACGTGAAATAGTTGCCTGCGTTGCATCAATACCCTCGTTCTTTAAATGTTCAAGCAAACCCTCTTGTGTATTTACATCATATTTTTGTATAATTTCCAAAATTTTCGACTGTCTTTTTTTCTTCATGATTTTTGTTGTTCTCCATATTATTTATCATACGCTTTAAGCGGTTTTATCAGCTTTTTATTGATTGAGTCGAAAAACGAATCGCCCTTGATTTCGGCAAACCTGATTTTTTTATCGCTCATCTGAACGGTAACAAAATCGTTATGCATAAGCAAAATCGGTTTTTTGCCGTCGCAGCTGATTTCGATTTTGTCATAGCGTGAATAATCGGGAAGAATTTTAATGCACCTGTGCGGTGAAAGAAGCATCGGACGTGAAAACAGCGAATGCGAGCAAATCGGAATAAACTCAATGCATTCAAGATACGGCTCTATCAAAGGGCCGCCTGCGGAAAGTGCATATGCGGTTGAGCCTGTCGGGGTAGAGAGCATTACGCCGTCGGCACGGGTTTGGCTCACCAATGTATCATCTACCCATATTCCGAAATCGCACATATGCGAAGAAGCACGTGAAACAACGACTTCATTCAGCACGCTGTCGAAGTGTTTAACCGAACCGTTTTGCGCACAAAGCTTAACATCAAGCAGCATATGCTCGTTTACGGCATAATCACCGCCGGCAAGTTTTTCAAGCAAAAACAGCTCATTTTGCTCAAGTGAAGCCAAAAAACCGAGCCTGCCGGTGTTGATGCCGAGCATAAGCGCCTTTGAATTACCAAGACTTTTGGCACAGCGCAGCATTGTTCCGTCACCGCCGGCGGCGATAACAACATCGGCATCATTCAAAAGCTCGTCATATCTGCCGAAAATCGCTTTATCAAGAAAGGCAAACGCTTCAATATTGCTGTTATCAAACAAAATTTCAACGCCGCATTTCGATAAAATTTCCGCCGCCTGCTTTATGCACTCATATGCATTATTTTTATGTAAATCGTGATAGAATAGCGCTTTCAATCAAACACCTCCGTTTTCGCCTGCGCAAACGCAAGCTCTGCAATATCTTTATACGGAAAAACAGCCGTATGCGAAAAACGGCATTTTAAATACATAAGATATTCAATATTCCCGTTTGAGCCTTTTATCGGTGACGGGCAAATATCCACAACATCAAAATCGGCATTATTCGCAAACAAAACACACCTTTGCAAAACCTCACAATGCGTTTTTTTGTCCTTAACGACACCGTTTTTGCCGATATTGCTTCTGCCGGCTTCAAACTGCGGTTTTATAAGCACAACAGCAGACGCATTTTCGGAAAGAATGTGCCGCATATGACCGAGAACAAGCCCTATCGAAATAAACGATACATCGCACGATGCAAAATCAATGCCGATTTCAAAGCTTTGTTTATTAAGCGAGCGTATATCGGTTTGCTCCATCGATATTACTTTTTTATTGTTTTTCAAAGAGTTTGCCAGCTGATTTTTGCCCACATCGACCGCATAAACAAGCTTGGCGCCGTTTTGAAGCATACAGTCGGTAAATCCGCCTGTCGATGCGCCGATATCAATGCAGCAACAGCCTTTAAGATTGATATCAAACTGCGAAAGCGCCTTTTCGAGCTTATATCCTCCCCTGCCGACATATGCCGGCATATCGCCGACGATTTCGATAAGTGCACTTTCTTCAACCATAGCCGAGGGCTTTGCGCATATTTTTCCGTCAACGGCAACAGACTGTGCGCAAATCAGCCTTTTGGCGACATTGCGGCTTTGCGCCATGCCTTTTTCAAAAAGCAGAACATCAAGTCGTTTCATTTGATACACCGTCAAAATTTTCGATAATAGTTTTTGCCATTTTTTCGGCAGAAAGCCCGAACCTGTCAAGAATGGCGTCGGTGCTTGCCTGCTTTACAAAACCGTTTATGGCGTGTATTTCGTATTTTCCTCTAAAGCCTTTTTTTTGAAGTGCCAAGCCGAAATGCTCGGCAATTGAACCGTTTTCAATCCCCTCTTCAAAGAAAACCACACGCCGATAGCAAAGTGCGGCATCAACGGCTGCATTATCTATCGGAAAAATCTGCGTCATCTTCAAAGCGGCGCATTCATATCCTTTTGCAGCGGCGATTTTCACCGCATCGAGCATTCTTCCGGCAACTCTTCCATAACTGACCGCAAGCACTTTTTTATCAGCCGAATGAATAATACGGTAATCGGCGCAGGCATATTGCGGATCGCAAATAGGCTCTTCACTGCCTCTGGGATAGCGCACGGCGCACAAACCGCTGTCGGTAAAAAGTGCGGCGCTAAGGCACATTTTCAGCTCACTGTAACAATACGGCGAATATATTTTAACACCGGGCAATGTGGTCAGCATAGGTACATCGAACACACCCTGATGCGTTTCACCGTCGTCGCCGACAATGCCTGCACGGTCAATTCCGAGAACAAGGTGCACGCCGCTGAGTGCGGCATCATGCAGCAATTGGTCATACGCACGCTGCAAAAACGTTGAATATACAGCAAAAACAGGGGTGAACCCCGACTTTGCAAGCGCACACGAAAACGTCACGGCGTGTTGCTCGGCAATGCCGACATCATAAAACCTTTTAGGGATTTTTTTTGCAAAATATTGCAAACCCGTGCCGTATTTCATGGCGGCGGTCACTGCGCATATTTTGTCGTCAAACTCGGCGATTCGTGCAAGCTCGCTTCCGAAACAGGTTGAAAAACTATCACCCGTTGATATTTCGGGGTTGCCGCTTTCAATATCGAAATGAGAAATGCCGTGAAACTCACCCGGATTATCCTCGGCAGGGCGATAGCCTTTTCCCTTAACCGTGTTTACCTGAACAACAACAGGTCTATGATATGTTTTTGCGGCATAAAGCGCATCTTCGATATCGGTAATATCATGTCCGTTCACCGGCCCGAGATATATAAAACCAAGCTCATCGAAAATAGTCGGCTTGATAACAACACGCTTGATTGCCGCCTTTGAAGAACGAATCGCCTTGGAAAGCGGCTGACCGACGGCTTCGGGCATTTTGTTAAGTCGGCGTTCAACTGCGAATTTTGTTTTAACATAGTCATTTGAAGAGCGCAAAGAGGAAAAATATTTTGCAAGCGAACCGACGTTTTTCGATATCGACATATTGTTGTGATTTAAAACAACAATGACATTATCCATTGTTTTGCCGGCATTGTTGAGTGCCTCGTAGACCATTCCGCCCGTAAAAGCACCGTCGCCGATTATGGCGACCGCATAGTTTTCGTTGTTGTTTTCAAGGCGCATTGCCTCTGCAAAGCCGCAGGCAAGTGAAACCGACGTACTGCTGTGACCGCTGACAAAGCAATCATGCTCTGATTCTTCGGGCTTGGGAAATCCCGAAATGCCGTTTTCAAGCCGAAGCGTCGAAAACTCGGCATATCTCCCCGTCAACAGCTTGTGAGTATACGATTGATGCCCCACATCCCAAATAAGCTTGTCTTTCGGCGAATCAAAAACCCTGTGCAGCGCAAGCGTCAGCTCGACAACACCGAGATTTGAAGCAAGATGTCCGCCGTTTTTGGAAACCGTAGATATAAGCACACTGCGAATCTCTCTGCAAAGCGCCTCACATTGGGTCAAATTCAGCGTTTTCAGCTTTGAAACATCATCAATATCACGCAAATATATTCTATTTTTCTTTTCCGTATTTTTTTCGTCCTTTGACATTATCAAAATTATCCTAACTGTTTCTTTCGAGAAGATATTCTGTAAGCTGCTTTAAAAAATCGCAGTTTTCAAAATCATCAAGCACGGCAATTGCGTTTTTTGTAAGCTCTGTTGCCTTTTTTCGTGCATTTTCGATGCCAAAAAAGCTTGCATATGTTGTTTTTTCGGATTCTGCGTCGCTGCCCGGAAGTTTGCCGAGCGTTTTTTCATCACCGACAACGTCCAATATATCATCTATTATCTGAAATGCAAGTCCGAGATATTCGGCATATTCTTCAAGCATTTTAATTTGTTTTTCGTTTGCATTTGCACAAATAGCGCCCATTTTACAGCTTGCTTTCAAAAGTGCGCAGGTTTTTTTTGAATAAAGCTCTAACAGTATTTCCTCGGAAATAGGCTTGCCCTCGTTTTCAACATCAATAATTTGACCTGCAATCATATCCATAACTTCGCTTGCAAGCACAAACATAAGCTTTGATTTGCAATCATCGCTTAATTTTTCATCATCTGCAATAATAATATACGGCAATGTCGCAAGCGCATCACCGGCAAGAATAGCCGTAGCTTCGTCAAACGCCTTGTGGCACGAAGGTTTTCCTCGGCGCAGATCGTCATCGTCCATTGCCGGCAAATCATCATGTATCAGCGAAAATGTGTGAATCATCTCAATAGCGCAGGCAGCAGATTTTGC
This sequence comes from uncultured Oscillospiraceae bacterium, assembly GCA_964490175.1. Classification (GTDB taxonomy): domain Bacteria; phylum Bacillota; class Clostridia; order Oscillospirales; family Ruminococcaceae; genus RGIG3077. The sequence goes on from CAZBAI010000008.1 coordinate 49,519, forward strand.
CGTTTCGCAGTTGCCGCAAAGCATTTTGCAAATTTCAAGCGTCAGTATAGGTCTTATGCGCTTTCCGCCGGCTTCAAGCGAATAAAGCATCGCTTTGGGCAGCGCATCGGCGGTTTTATAATCGCAATAGCGCATGACATATTCGTCAAGACTTTTTTCTATATATGGGCAATATTGCCCCAAACGTTCATTCAACAAAGCTTGCATAGTGTATTTTTCCTTTCAAGCATATCAGCCGTTAATCCTCATCGGAAACGGTCTTTGCATCGCATATTTTCAAATTTGCCTCATCAAGCGCTTTACGGCACTGTGCGCTTAATTTTACGCCCTTTGCATAAAGCTCAACTGATTCGTCAAGCGACATTTCCGAACTTTCGAGCTTTTTTACAATATCCTCAAGCTCTTTAAGATTTTTTTCAAACCCGTTTTCCACAAACAAACCCCTTTCATAAAAAATTACATATATTTTATTGTATCATATTTATTCGCACAAATCAACAATTGCGGATATTGAGCCTTTAAAAAGCTTTACGTTGATTCTGCTTCCGATATGCACATCCGAAGCAGAGCTGATAATTTTTCCGTTTTCATCGCAAACAACGGCAAATCCTCTTGTAAGCACCTGCATGGGATTGAGGTTTTCCAAAAGGCAAAGCGCTTTTGCATATGAATTTTCGCAGATATCAAGCCTGCGGCGCATAGCCTCTTTCAAGCGAATATCAATCAGCTCCAAGGACTTTTCTCCCCTTTGCAGGCGTGATTGAACGCTGTATGCGGCAAGTGTGCTTTCAAGCTGTGTAAGTTTATCGTTATATGCGGTAATTCGGCGCAAAATCGCAGTTTCAAGAGCAGATGTGAGCATATAAACGCCATCGCCGAGCGCTTCCTTATCGGGCGCTGCAAGCTCAGCGGCGGCAGATGGTGTCGGAGCACGCAAATCTGCGGCAAAATCGCATAGAGTAAAATCGGTTTCGTGCCCGATTGCGGAAATTACCGGCATTTTGCAATCGGCAACCACTTTGACAAGCGTTTCATCATTAAAGCAATTCAAATCCTCAAACGAGCCGCCGCCCCTTGCGATAATCAAAAGATCACATTGAATTTCATGCGCCGTTTCAATAGCCTTGCAAACCGATTTCGGGGCGCTTTGCCCCTGCACGGCGGCAGGTATCACCACAAGTTCGCCAAGCGGATATCGTCGTGAAAGAATGTTGATAACATCTTGCAGCGCCGCCCCCTGCTTTGAAGCGATAACACCGATTTTTTGGGGAAATTCCGGCAATTTTCTTTTACGCTCTTCATCAAAAAGCCCCTGCTGTGAAAGCTTTGTGCGAAGCTTTTCAAACATGGCAAGCAAGTCGCCGTTACCCTCGCTTTCGATATCCGTAACATAAAGCTGAAAAGCGCCGTCACGCTCATAAAGTGCGGCATTTGCGCTGACAACAACAGACATACCGTTTTCGATATTAACTTTGAGATTATACGCATAGCTGTTGAACATAACGGCCCGAACGCTCGCATTTGCGTCTTTTAGCGTAAAATAGCAATGTCCCGAATTTGCGTTTCTGACAAAATTCGATATTTCGCCCCTGACCTTTATATTCTGTATATTGCTGTCCTCTTTTAAGACAAACGAAACATATTTATTGAGCTGTGAAACGGAAACAGTCATATTTCACCTTTCTGTATATTGCGTTCTGTATGCTTTATATAAGCAAAAATTGCACAGCCAAGCGCATTATCGCATGAAAATTCGGGCTTTGCAAAATACGAATCGGCTATATCCGATTTGATTTTTTCAGCAATAATGCTGTTTGACATAACGCCGCCGGCAAAAACTATCGGATAAAGCTTTTGTGCCAATGCGTTTTGGGCGGTTTTTAAAATCGAATTTGCGATAATATCAAGGCAAAAGCGTGCAACGCAAGCTTTGCTTTCACCGTTTTGCAACATTGCCATACATTTGTTTTCAACGCCGGAAAGTGAGCACTGCGTTCCTTTCACGCTGACCTTGGGGTTGTAGCTCAAATCGCATTCAAGCGCCGTTTTTTCAAGCAATGCTCCTGCTGGGAATCCAAATCCCATAGCAACCCCGATTCTATCCACCGCCTGACCTGCGTTGAGGTCGGCGCTTCCGCCGATTCGTTCGATATTTACGACATTTTCGCTATCCGGCGTGCACAAAAGCAAATCGGTTGTGCCGCCGCTTATGTGATAAGCATAAAACGGTTTATTTAAAAGTTGCAGTGCCTGCGCCGAATACAAAGCCGCAAGAATGTGCCCTGTTTGATGGCTTGTTTCGTAAACGGGGATATTCGACGCAAGCGACGCCGAATATGCGGCTGATTTTCCGCACAAAAAACACGGCATATACGAATCGGCATTGTTTCTCGGCTTGGTCGAAACGCCGATTGCGCAAAATCCGCTTTTTGATACGCCGAAAAGCCCCCTTAAAACTTCAGGGAGCTGTTTTGTGTGGTGAAAAACCGCATCGCTTTGGCGCAAGCCCAATTCGCCGCTTTTAACCGGCAAAAGTTTTTTTGACTGATAAGCTTTGCCGTTTGATGAAAAAACTGCGGCAGAGGTCGTATAATTGCTTGTGTCTATTCCGAGAAAATCAGCCATTGTCCTGCGCTGTGCCGTTCTCTTTGGCATATGCGCCGAGAACGCCGTTAATAAAATTTACATCATTTTGATATGTATAATTCTGTGCAAGCAAAACCGCCTCGCTGATTGCGGCGTTCAGCGGGGTTTTATCATCATATAAAATTTCATAAAAAGCAATTCTCAAAATTGCAAGCGAAAGCTTGGGAATGCGTGATATAACTCTTTTCGGCGAATATTTTGAAATAATCCCGTCAATGCGCTCGGCGTGCTCAAACGCACCCTGAGCCAATTCCTTTACATCGTCGTTTAATGTGATTTCGTCGATTTCATCACAAATCGAATAGAGTTCCTCAAACGAATCATCACGCAAAAGCTTTTCAAAAACAAGTTTAAAAGCGCTGTCTCTTATTTCACGTCTTGTCATTTTTGTCACCATATGGATGCACTCCGAGTTAAGTTTTATTCATCAAAGGAAACGGCGGAAACAATAACGTTCACTCTCGAAACGGTGATACCTGTCATTCCCTGAACGCTTTCCTTTACATTATGCTGCAATTCCTCGCAGACCTTGGCGATTTTGCAGCCGTTTTTCACAACAATTCCGATAGAAATTTCAACAACATCGCCCATGGGAGCAATAATGATGTTGCCCTGCTTGGGCTTGATGAATACGTTTTTCAGGCTCGACTTTGCGGGAGCAAGCTCTTCAACGCCGTCGATTTCAAGCGCAGCGGAAGCGGCAATCGTAGCAATAACCTCCTCGGAGATTTTCAAAGAACCTTTTTTAGAGCTTTTTTGTTTGTCCATTTGTCTAAAACCTTCCTTTCAAAGGTGAGTAAAATACTGTTTTAGCGTGCGGATACGTTATGCAAATTCAAACGCATCCGCACAATCCACATATATATTATACCACAAAATTTCAAAAGCTCAACTGTTAATTTCAAAAATTCTTATATTTTCCGCATCAATTTCAATTTCGCTTAAAATAATGTCTTTAATTGCGGCTGCACCGGCTGCGTCAAGCCCATCGGTTTTGACAACAACCTTGGCTGTTTCGCCGTCAAGATAGACGATACAATTTTCAAAACCCTGCGCCATAATCAGCGTTTCAATGGTATTTTCGCTTTCTATCAGCTGCGACATTGTAACCGCCTCAAGCGCCTGCGTTACCATTTCATCCTGCGTAATATCGCCGCCGCCCAAAATTGTTTGCAAGGTTTCGACCGCCTCATCTCTCGAATTGATTTTTTCAATGCGTGCCTGAGCAAAATAACCGTTTGCGTCATCTTGCGTTTGCTCAATGTTTGCCATTGTTTCGTCGCTTGCGTTTTCATCGCTCAAAGCATTGCTTGAAACAAACTCGGCGTCGCCGTAGCTTGGCTGTGACTGCGAAGCCTCTTTAAGCTCGTCGGACTGCGACATCACATAATTTGCATAAACCGCCGCTCCGAGCATTAGCGTAAGGCAAGCGAATATCACCTGCTTTTTTCCGATAATCAATGATGGTTTTTTGAATTTCATAAAAATTCACCGTTCCTCTCTTAAAAATAAAATGTTATTTTAAAATTGCTCTTTCAAAGCAATTTACGGCAATAAAGTTAAAAGCTTTATGACAATTCGGATACGTAAATATCCGAAACGGGAATGCCCAGCGCCGCAGAAACCGCCATATAAACCCGCTCGCGCACAACGGCGTTTTTCGCACCCTCGCAGGCAACAACGCACGAACCGATTTGCGGCGTTAAGATTTTAGTCATCAACGGCAAATCGCCGTTTTGCGCTTTGTAAGTAAAATATTCATATGAATATTCGTTTTCGGCAGAATCGGGCGATATGTTTTCCGAGCCGGATTCAAAAGTCGCATAAACATACTCCTCACTGCACGTCACATTTACCATTACGCTGACCTTTCCCACGCCGGATATCTGCGACAGCAGTGATTCAAGCTCTTTTTTCTTCTTTTGCGAATATTCATCGACCGTATTTTGAATCGTCGAAATATTCTCATCATCTACGCTCAAATCGCTGTTCTGCGAATCGGATTTGCCCGAAAAAGATGAAAACGCAATCAAAACAATTCCGCACAGACCCAGCGCAAAGGCAACATTCGTCATTTTTGCATTTGATATTTTTTTTAAGATTTTTTCAAAAAACTCAATCAATTTCACTCACCTCGATTTCGGCATTATCTCCGAAAAGCTTTTTTAAAGCATATTGTGCCGTAAGCGGCGAATCCGATTTCAAGCTGATATTACTAATTGATATGCCGCCGGCACTGTCGATATTAACATCAAAGCTCAAATCTTCATATTCGATTTCATAATCGGACAGAATCTGACAGGCACAGCGCTCGATATTTTCCTTTGCCTGCAATCTTACCGCCTCGTTTATCACCTCGTCGGCATTTATCTGCACATTTGCCGCAGAGTTTTCGGATTTTAGAAAATCGGCAAACGAAACTTTGCCCGAAACAATCGGCTTGATAATTATAAGCACGGCAATGCTCACAAAAACCGTTCGGAAAAACTGCGCATATTTTTGCACAAAGCAAATTCCTCCGAAAGCGGAAAAAGCAAGCGAAAGCATACAAATCGCCGCCGTCATACTTTTAAACGTCTGCAACGAAATCACCCTCCCTTAACAACCGTCATAATCATTGCGGTGCAAATCAGCGCCATTAAAACAAAGCATATCAAAACGGCAAGTGCAATTGAAAGCACATTGGCAACGCCGTAAAACAGCTTTTTAAGCTCGTCTATACCGAAAATCTCGGCGACAAATCCCGCCGATTTCACCGAGGCATAGGTTGCAAAGCAAAAAGCCAATACAGGCAATGAAATCAAAGCAACGCACAGCACGCCGAAAACTCCTGTTGAGGCACGTATCACGCCGATTCCGGCAACTACGCTCGAATAAGCCTCGCCGACAGCCGAGCCGACTATCGGTATTGATGACGAAACTATGTATTTCGATGTGCGCATCGAAAGGCTGTCGGCAGAGGAAGCAAGAAGCGTTTGCATTGAAAGAAGCCCTATAAAAATCACCGTAATCAGCAGCAACGCACCTGTTATCAGACTTTTTGCGCCGCTTATCACTGCGCCGAGATTGAGAACGGGCGCTGCCGCATTAACAATCGAAAGCGCAAGCATACATGATAGCGCCGGCATTAAAATGTGCTGTGATATCAATGCGGCGGTACTGCAAAACGAAAGCATTGCGGATGAATATACAGCCGAAACGCCGGCAGACCCCGAAAACAGCGTAATTGCGGAAAACACCGGAACAAATCCGCTGAAAAAACGTGCGCCCTCGCAAACAGCTTGACAGGTCATTTCAATGCACTGTTCAAAATAAGGGCAAAGAAGCGCCGCAGCGGCAATCACCGCAATACTGCGGCAGTTGAATGAATCCTCTTGAGTAAATCCCGAGAGCGCCGCCGTAATAAATATCACCCCGACCGATGCTGTGAAAAGCTTTAGCGGCAGCTGCGCTTTTTCGGCAAATATGCTCACTATTGCCTTAAAAACAGTCGATATGCCGATATTGCATACAGAATCGGCGTCTTCAAGCGAAATACCGTATTCGTCGAGATATTCACGCACATATTCCGTATCGATTTCATCGGCGCCGCTTGCTTTTAATATCTCTTGCGAAATGTCGTTTTCATCTGTAACGGCATACGCCTTAACACTATACAGCGGCAGTGATATCACAAAGAAAAACAGAATAAATATGAACAATCTTTCTTTATATCTCATGATGTCAGCTCCAATACCGTATCGGCAATATCCGCAAGCAACGTAACGGACATTGCCGCAAGAGAGATTCTCGCCGCAATTTGAACAATCGAAGAAAGCGCCGTTTCATTTGCATCCTTACAAACATCGGCGCCGAGCTGTGCTATAAGAGTAATAGCCGCCGATTTAAAAAGAATGCTCGCATATTCCTCCGAAGCGCCGGAAAATCTGAGCATATCTGATACAAACACACAAATCGGATTGATAAGACCCAAAATAAGATACAGACCCAACATACAGGCGCAAATCGTCAAAAGCGGCTTGTACTCACGAAGTGAAGTATCAAAAAACTTGCACATAACCGCACTGATAACGCATAACGCCGAAATTATCGCAAGCTCACTCATAGCCCAAACACCGACTTTACGGTTTCAAAAAGCTCGCTTATTTCCGTAATGATAATCATCAGCACAACAATCAATCCCGCCAGTGTTGTCATCATTGCCTGCTCTTCCCTTTCCGCACGTTTTAAAACAAGGTTAAGAACCGCAACTATTATGCCGATTCCGGCAACACGAAAAATCAAATCGACTTCCATATTTTTTGCACCATCTCTTTCTCAAATCATCAAAACAGCCAACGCCGCACCGCACAAAATGCCCATGCTCATATAAAGCCGTGCTTTTTCGGGCGATTTTGCTCTTTCGTATTCAAGCATTGCGGAAATTTTTTCAATTGCAAGCGACAAAGCCGCACTCTGCCCTTCGATATCGGTAGCGCCAAGCGATGCGCCGAGCGGTAAAAGCGCCGATTTTTCCTCCTCGCAAAGCGATTTGTCATTTTCAATCGAAGCAAGCCAAAGCTCATCAAACGCACTGCATTCATCAACGTTTAAATCCGATAAAAACGCAAGATCGGCAAATCTGCCATGTGTTTTCATATCGCCGAATATCTGCAAAAGATTTTTTTGACAAAATTTTATTTCCGTATCAACTTGCGTCAGCATAAGCTCAATACTCGCAAGGCGCTTTGCTTTTGACATAAGGCGTGATGCTGCGGTCATACCGCAAAGCACCGCAGAGAGAAATATCAGCATTATACCCGCAAACTTCATCGTCAAGCCTTTCCACATCGGCAATTTTTCCGATGTTTTCGTCATTTCCGAGGCAAATTATATATGTAAAGGTATGTGCCTTTACAAGCATTTTTATACCGTTTCGCTCCATTGCCGATTCAATCGATGGCGCATGGGCGCTTGCAATCACAAAAGCGCCGCATTTTGCCGCCTGTGCAAGCACTCTCGCATCCTCGGCAGAGCCGATTTCATCACATATCACCGCCTGCGGCGACATTGCACGCAAAGCATTCAAAATTCCGCTTTTCTTGTCATATCCGTCAAACACATCAGTCATAACGCCGATATCGTTATACATAGTTCCTCTGTAAGCGCCTGCGATTTCACTGCGCTCATCTATCAAAGCAACCCGATAGCGATTTCCGATTTGTCGTGTCAAATCACGCAAAACGGTTGTTTTTCCCGACATCGGGCTACCCACAATCAAAACGCTTTTCAATTTATTTTTCATAATAGTTTGGTAGATCTGGTCTGCACACCCAGGTCTTTCGCCGGCAATTCTGAAATTTAAAGACGAAACCGATTTCGGCACCGACATTTTTCCGTTTGCATCAAGCACCGCCGTGCCCGCAATGCCTACACGGTGACCGCCTTTTACCGTTACAAAACATTGCGAAAGCTCACGCTGATAGCTGTAAACCGAATGCTCGCACACATTTTTCAAAACATATTCAACATCGCAGTTTTCAACTTTAATGCCGCCAAGCGAATTATCGGTAAATCCGCCGTTTGCGACGAGAAACCTGTTTTTTCCGTCAACCGTAACGCAAACAGGTCTGTTACTGCGCAACCGAATTTCCTGAATTTGGCGCATATTCATAAACGGCGTCATTATTAAAGCTTGTCTGATTTTTTCGCCGAAAAACGCACTGATTTCATTGCCCATAAGCACCTAACCCTTTCGATAAAAATTTGCTTATGCTAAAAATTATGCGTCCCAATTTCAAAATAGAACAAGCCGTCACGATTTTTGATAACAAAAAACACGCAAAAAAAAGCTTTTGCGTGCTGAAATACTGATATTTTTTTGCCGTATTTTGATTTTTTCGGCTTAAAGTTTAATCTAAAAAAACAAAAAAGGAGAAAGGCACAAAGCCCTCTCCTCTTTTCGTGACATTAAATTTATGCGCCCCATAATGCGCCCATTGCGCCCATTATGCGATACCGCCTGTTATCGTACTAAAAAAGCAATTACTTAACAAGCTTTTTCTTCTTTGCAACAACAGCGCAAGCACCCATCGTTGCGGCAAGAGCTGCCGAAACACCGATAACGCCGGCTGTAGAGCCTGTCTGCTTAACGGCGTGAGTGATTTCAACGATTGTAGAGCCGTTTGCATCGGTAACAACAGCCTTCTTTGAAACGGGATAATATGCGAATGTAAGGTCGATATCATCACACATCTGGCTTGCATAGCCGAGAAGCTGTTCTTTATCTTCCATGGGAAGCGAGGTAAGGTCGATAGCGTCAACCTCTGTGCCTGTTACGGCAAGGGTGGCGATTGAAGTAATGTTCTTGGATTCGCAGAAAGCGATTGTTTCTTCAATATCGTTATAAAGAGCGGTTGTGGAAGCTTCGTCAAGTTCAACGCTTGCGAAGTAGTTCATCGTACCGGTGTAATAAGCCTCGGCAAGGGGTGTGCCGTTGATGTCGGCAGTTTTAATAAGGTCGAGAACATCGTCCTCGGTGTATGCAAAAGCGCCGATAGCGCCTGCGGAAAGTGAGCAAACGGCAACAGCCGAAGCAAGCACTGCGGTAATCTTTTTGAATTTCATGGAAAATTCCCTCCAAACAATTTTCTGATAAACAATATCCCAGTATCTACTAATAACATTATACACACCGCATTCATTTTGTCAAGCGCTTTTTTGATTTTTATACATTTTCACCAAAAGCAAACCTGCTCTTTATTTCAAATTTCAAAAAAACATATATTGCTCATTTGCTTTAAAAAGCAAACTTCGTTATCTGCGATACGGATTTTTCCCCAATTCATTATAAATATACAAAAAAGTTAAAATAACTCTTTTCATTTGCAAAAAAATATGCTATAATATTAGCGTATGCTCAAAGCAAATCAACACAATATTCAGAGAGATATAGGTGAACAATGGAAAGAGTATTATCACTTGGTATCGACGTAGGTTCCACAACCGTAAAAAACGTTGTTATCGACGAAAACAAAAATATTATTTACAGCAAATACGAAAGACATTTTTCAAAAGTACGTGAAACGGTAACAGCCCAGCTTGAAGAAACCGCAAGGCTATATCCTCACTGCAAATTCAAGCTGTGCATAACGGGCTCTGCGGGTTTAGGTCTTGCGCAAGGGTGCGACATAAGCTTTGTGCAAGAGGTTTTTTCCGCTTTTACCGCCGTTAAAGAAAGCTATCCCGACGCCGACGCCGTTATCGAACTCGGCGGTGAGGACGCTAAAATCATTTTTTTGACAAACGGCGTCGAACAGCGTATGAACGGCTCATGCGCCGGCGGAACAGGAGCGTTTATCGACCAAATGGCAACGCTTTTGGGCGTTTCCGCCGACGAGCTTGACGCACTTGCGCTGAATGCGAAAAAGGTTTACCCGATTGCATCACGCTGCGGCGTTTTCGCAAAATCCGATATACAGCCGCTGCTCAATCAAGGCGCTATGCGTGAAGATATTGCCGCAAGCATTTTTCAGGCAGTTGTGGATCAAACGGTTTCGGGTCTGGCACAAGGGCGCAAAATCGAGGGAAAAGTCTTGTTTCTCGGCGGCCCGCTTTCATTTCAATCGGCATTGCGAAAAGCATTTACCCAAACTTTAAAATTAAACGAAAATCAAGCGATTTTCCCCGAAACGGCTAAGGTTTTTGTTGCCTACGGCTGTGCGCTGTGCGCATATGAAAGTGAAGATTGTTTTGAAATTTCCGACATTCTCGCAAAAATCAAAAACGCACCTGTTTCCGACACAATCGTTACCGGACAGCGCCTTTTCAATTCGCAAAGCGAATATGACGCTTTTATCGAGCGGCACAAAAAATGCGATTTGAAATATGCCGATATCAGAACATATGAGGGCGATGCATACCTCGGCATTGACTCCGGCTCGACCACGACAAAGCTTGCTTTGATAACACCGAACGGTGATTTGCTTTACAGCCACTATTCATCGAACAAGGGGCAGCCGCTGGACAAAATATCCGCAAAATTAAAAGAGATTTATGAGATAAAAAACGAAAAGCTTAACATTAAAGCCGCCGCTGTAACAGGCTACGGTGAGGAGCTTATAAAAAGTGCGCTTAAAGTTGACTTCGGCATTGTCGAAACGGTCGCTCACTTTACCGCAGCTTCGTTTTTCTGCCCTAATGTTGACTTCATTATAGATATCGGCGGACAGGATATCAAATGCTTTAAAATCAAAAACGGCGCTATCGACAGTATTATGCTTAACGAGGCGTGTTCATCGGGCTGCGGCTCTTTTATCCAAACCTTTGCACAGGCAATGGGATATGAAATCGCCGAATTTTCACAGCTTGGGCTTTTTGCCGAAAACCCCGTGGATTTAGGCTCACGCTGTACCGTATTTATGAATTCCAGCGTTAAGCAGGCGCAAAAGGACGGCGCAACCGTCGAAGATATCTCCGCAGGTCTTTCATCATCTATAATCAAAAACGCCATTTATAAAGTAATTAGGGCGAAATCGGTTGATGAGCTTGGCAAAAACATTGTCGTTCAGGGCGGCACTTTCCTCAATGATGCAGTGCTTCGTTCTTTTGAGCTTGAGCTTTCACGAAATGTTATCCGCCCGACGATTGCAGGGCTTATGGGTGCGTTCGGTGCGGCGCTTTATGCGAAAAACAATGCGGAAAACGCTGTTTCCGGCATCATCACATACGATGAGCTTAAAAACTTTACTTATAAATCCAAAACCGCAAACTGCAACGGCTGCACCGCCAAATGTGGGCTTAATATCATCACCTTTAACGACGGCAGACGTTTTATCAACGGAAACCGATGCGAAAGAGGCGCAGGCATCTCAAAAGAGAATATACTCCCCTCGATATACACATTCAAAAACGAATATCTTGCGCAAATTGCTTTTAAAAAACCGAATAACCCGAAATTTAAAGTTGGCATTCCCATGTGCCTCGGATTTTATGAGCAGTTGCCTTTCTGGCACGCATTTTTCAAAAGCCTTGATATTGAAACCGTTATTTCCGAAGAAAGCTCACGCAGTACCTATTATAAAGGTCAGCAGACGATACCCTCCGACACGGTTTGCTACCCTGCAAAGCTCGCTCACGGTCATATCGTCAGTTTGATTGAAAAAAATGTAGATTTTATTTTCTACCCCTGTATGAGCTATAATATCGACGAGGGCGACAGCGACAATCACTACAACTGCCCGGTCGTCGCTTATTATCCCGAGCTTTTAAAAGCCAATATGCCACAGCTTAACGATGAAAATTTTATTCATCCGTATCTTGATATGAACCGCAAAAAGCACCTTGTCAAGCGCCTTGGCGATTCGCTTGCAAAGTACCTGCCGCCAAATGCCGATTTGACAGCCGCTGTCGAATCCGGATATAAAGCTCTTGCGGATTATAAAAACGAGGTTTGCGCAAAGGCTGCCGAAATCATCGATACCGCACGAAGCGCCGATAAAGGCATAATCGTTCTTGCCGGCAGACCCTATCATATCGACAGAGAAATCAACCACGGCATTGACAAGCTTATTACAAGCTTAGGTTTGGCTGTTATATCGGAAGACAGTATCGCACAGCTTGCGCATACTCCCGATAATCTCGGCGTTTTGAACCAGTGGACGTATCACTCACGCCTTTATAAAGCGGCGGAATATGTTGCCACGCAAAAGGATATGCAGCTTGTTCAGCTGGTAAGCTTCGGCTGCGGAATCGACGCTGTTACGACCGATGAGGTAAGGTCGATTCTCGAAAGCAAGGGCAAGCTTTATACCCAGCTCAAAATCGATGAAATCAACAATTTGGGTGCGGCAAAAATCAGACTGCGCAGCCTGATTGCCGCCTGCAAATAATCAAAAAATACAAAAAAACAACAAAAACAACCATACAGCAAGGAGAAACAATGGCGAATTATCCCGTATTTACAGAAGACATGAAAAAAACGCACAAGATTCTCGTGCCGAATATGCTGCCGATTCATTTTCGCCTGATAATCAATGTTTTCAGGCATTACGGCTATGATATGGAGCTTTTGACAACGGATTCACGCAATGTCATCGACGAGGGTCTTAAAAACGTTCACAACGACACGTGCTACCCCGCACTGCTGGTTATCGGTCAGTTTTTCGACGCTCTCAAAAGCGGAAAATACAACCCCGATACGACAGCTTTGCTGCTGTCACAAACCGGCGGCGGCTGCCGTGCCTCAAACTACATTCATCTGCTCAGAAAAGCTTTGAAAGACCAATATCCGCAAGTGCCTGTTTTGTCGATGAACTTCAGCGGTCTTGATACAAACGGCTTAAAGCTGACGCCTGCCGTTATGATAAAGCTTTTGTATGCCGTGCTTTACGGCGATTTGTTAATGCTTTTGTATAACCAATGCAAGCCCTATGAGCTTATTGAACGCAGCAGCGACCGTGTGCTTGATATTTGGCAGAAAAAGCTTGACAGAATCTTTGCCGAAAACAAATACACGAAAACGAAGAAATATTATAAAGAAATAATCGAATCGTTTGCGAAAATCGAAAAGACGAATACCAAAAAAATCAAGGTCGGAATTGTCGGAGAAATCTACGTAAAGTACTCTCCCCTTGCCAACAACGGGCTTGAAAAATTCCTTTTAAGCGAAGGGTGCGAGCCTGTTGTCCCCTCTTTGCTTGATTTTGTTCTTTACTGCGCCGTAAACACCGTCAATGCCGGAAAAATTTACGACTATAAAAACAAAACCACGTTTTTCTATAAAATCGGGTATGACTTCATCTACAAAAAGCAGCGCCAAATGATTGATATTATAAAAGAACACGGTGTTTTCGACCCGCCGCATGATTTTGAACATCTGCGCAAATATGCCGATAAATATATTCACCAAGGCGTGGTCATGGGCGAGGGCTGGCTTATCCCCGCAGAAATGGCGGCATTGGCATCAAGCGGAACGGAAAATATCGTTTGCACCCAACCGTTTGGCTGTCTGCCCAATCACATTGTCGCAAAGGGTATGTCCAGAGCTATTAAAGAAGGTTTTCCCGATGCGAATATCGTCGCTATCGACTATGACCCCGGCGCTACAAAGGTCAATCAGGAAAACCGCATAAAACTCATGCTTGCAAATGCCAAAAAAGTCGGAGCAAACGGTAATGAGAATCAGCCGTGACAATATCAAGAAAAACGCAAAGTTTGTTTTCTTTGCCGCAGTATCGATGCTTATCGGGCTGCTTTTGATATCGTCTTCGCCGGATGAATATACCGATTTTGCCGAAATTTATTACACAAAAGCCACCGAATATGAAACGGTTGCGCTTGAAAACGTATACCCCTTGGGCATTCTCGGCAGCGAAACCGAAAACGGAAAAGAATACACCTACTATTTGTTTTGCACCTGCGACGCTTCCTCGACAATGACTGCGGCAGTGCTGAAAACCGCCGATTCCGATTTTGCGGAGCTGTTTGAAGCTCAAAGCCCCGTTATGTTTGAAAAAACGCTTTACGGCAAAGCTTTGCCGCTTACAGGTCAGCCTAAGGAAAGCTTTGACGAGATGGTAAGCGATGAAAACCTTGCACAAAGCTATGCCGTTGCCGATTGGTATTTTGAGGACAGTATGCAAAATATCGAATCGCAAACAACAATCTGTATTCTCGGCGGATGCACGTTCATAATTATAGGCATTGCGCTTTTGTGCGTATTTTTGCATAAAATTTTTAAGAAAAATTCAATTTGATTTTAGGAGAAAAAATGGACAATAACGTTAAACGACCGTATTTAAAGCTTGTTGCCGCCGCAATATTCGCCATTGCCGGATTTTTGCTTTTTGTATGGATTACATCACCGCAGACGGATTTTTCAAAAATATCCGCAAGCGAAATCACAACTTCGCAAGAGGCGGTAATCAGCGACTTTTACCTTCTCGGAAAAATGGGAACAAAAACTGCCGGCACAACAAAATCGACATATTATGTCATTTTGGCGCAGGATAAAAGCGGCACGAAATTCACCATGGGGATGTGCGTTGACGAAGAAGTTTCAAAGGAATTTGAAAATATCACAAACTCAAGTCAAACCGCAAATCTCATTTCCGATAAATTTTACGGCAGTATAGAAACGATGGACGAATCAAGCGCCGAAACGTACGACTCACTGCTTGAAGAATACGGCTATGCCTCAACCTACCCGAACCTCTATTTCGTATTCTCCGACAGCGGCAATTCATCGAGCGCAAACGGCGGTCTTGGGCTGATATTTCTCATACCCTTTCTTGGCTTTGCCGTATTTTTCGTAATTTCATATATAAAATCCGTAAACGGAAAAGAAGAATATCGCCGATAATTTCAAAAATCTATATCAATAATATATCAAGGAGAAAAAATTATGGCACAATCAAACTCAAAAAAGCTTGATGCTATCACTTCAATGGAGGAGGATTTTGCGAAATGGTATACCGATATTGTCAAAAAAACCGAGCTTATTGAATATTCAAGCGTTAAGGGCTGTATGGTAATAAGACCTTACGGCTATGCTATTTGGGAGAATATTCAAAATATTCTCGACGCTATGTTCAAGCAAACCGGTGCGGAAAACGTTTATATGCCGATGTTCATTCCCGAATCGCTTCTGCAAAAGGAAAAAGACCACGTTCAAGGCTTTGCGCCCGAGGTTGCGTGGGTAACTTACGGCGGCTCGGAAAAATTGGAAGAACGCATTTGCGTTCGCCCGACTTCGGAAACGCTTTTCTGCGAACATTATAAAAACATCGTTCATTCATACAGAGATTTGCCCAAAATGTATAACCAATGGTGCAGCGTTGTGCGCTGGGAAAAAACAACCAGACCCTTTTTGCGCTCACGTGAATTTTTGTGGCAAGAGGGTCACACCATTCACGCAACCGCGCAAGAGGCAATTGAAGAAACCGAACGTATGCTTGATGTTTATGCGCAATTTTGCGAAAAGCACCTTGCCATGCCCGTTATCAAAGGCATGAAAACCGAAAGCGATAAGTTTGCAGGCGCCGTTTCAACCTACTGCATTGAAGCGTTGATGCATGACGGAAAAGCGTTGCAGGCAGGCACTTCGCACTATTTCGGCGACGGATTTGCCAAGGCATTTGAGATCGAATTTGCCGACAAGGACAACAAGCTGAAAAATCCCCACCAAACTTCATGGGGCGTTTCAACAAGACTTATCGGCGGTATTATCATGACGCACGGCGACGATAACGGTCTTGTTTTGCCGCCGGCTGTTGCGCCGATTCAGGCAGTTATCATCCCCATAGCGCAACATAAAGAAGGCGTGCTTGATAAGGCAAATGAGATTTATACCTTGCTTAAATCGCTTGGTATCAGAGCAAAGGTCGATGACAGAAATGAGTTTTCACCCGGCTGGAAATTCTCGGAATACGAGATGAAAGGCGTGCCGCTTAGAATCGAAATCGGTCCTAAGGATATCGAAAACAATCAGTGCGTAATCGCAACGAGATTTAACGGTGAAAAACAGTTTGTTTCGCTTGACAATATGGTTGACAGCGTTAAAAACCTGCTCGAAAACGTAATTCCGAACGGAATGTTTGAAAAGGCGCTTCAAAACCGTGAAAAGCATACATATTATTGCGAAACTTTAGATGAAATCAACAAAGCCTTGGAAGAAAACGGTGACGGATTTGTAAAAGCGCCGTGGTGCGGCAGCGAAGAATGCGAAGATAAGGTCAAAGAAGTAACTGGCGTTTCTTCACGCTGTATCCCCTTTATGCAGGACAAAATGGCAAAAAAATGCGTTTGCTGCGGAAAAAATGCCGATAAGGTCATCTACTGGGGCAAGGCTTACTAATTCAACGAAAGGCAAAACTTATGGATTTTAATAAATTAGCGGAGCTTCTTTTTGAAGACATCACAGAAACACCGGCAGATTATGAAAAAATGTATCCCAAACGTGCACTGCCCGAAAATGCACAAGTCACGAGAATTGCGCCCAGCCCTACGGGTTTTATCCACCTCGGAAACCTCTTCGGCGCACTTGCCGACGAACGCATTGCAAAGCAGTCAAACGGAGTTTTTTATCTGCGTATTGAAGATACGGACGAAAAGCGCAAGGTTGACGGCGCTGTCGAAGCGGTGCTTGATTCGCTCGGATATTTCGGTTTGAAATTCGACGAGGGTGCGGAAATCGGCGGTGATTACGGCCCTTATTATCAGCGCCGCCGTGAAAAAATATACAAAACATTTGCCAAAGAGCTTGTAAAAAAAGGACTTGCTTACCCTTGCTTTTGCACGGAAGACGAGCTTGCGGCAGTACGTGAAATACAGCAAAAAAACAAAGAAAATACGGGATATTGGGGAAAATACGCAAAGTGCCGTGATTTAAGCTTTGACGAAATCAAACGCCGAATTGACGCCGGCGCACCTTATGTACTGCGGTTGCGTTCAAACGGAAATTGCGAAAACAAATTTACTTTTGAAGATGAAATCAAAGGCAAAATCACCGTTTGCGAAAATGATTTGGACATTGTGCTTTTGAAGCGTGACGGCATTCCGACTTACCACTTTGCACACGTAATCGATGACCATTTCATGGGCACAACGCTTGTTGTGCGTGGCGAAGAATGGGTTGCCACACTGCCGATTCACTTGCAGCTGTTTGAGCTTTTGGGCTTTGAGCGCCCGAAATATGCGCACACCGCACAGCTTATGAAGCTCGATAACGGCAAAAAGCGCAAGCTTTCCAAGAGGTGTGACCCTGAACTTTCGCTTGAATATTATAAAAGTCTCGGATATCACCCTATTGCCGTAAAGACATATCTTATGACGCTGCTTAACTCAAATTTTGAAGAATGGTTTCTTGCAAATCCGCAAAAACCGTTGGAAGAATTTGAATTTTCCGTGTCTAAAATGGGTCAATCGGGCGCACTTTTCGACACCATGAAGCTTGATGACATTTCAAAAACCGTGCTTTCCAATATGGAATCCGATGATGTTCTTGATTTCTACGAGAGCTGGGTAAAGGAATATGCCGCCGATGATTATGACATAATTTTTAACGATAGGGATTTTATCAAGAAAATTGTCGAACTTCAAATGGCTGTGGGCAGTAAAAAACGCCGAAAAGATTTTATCTGCGCAAAGCAAATGCACGGTCTTTTCGGGTATTATTTCAGCCGATATTTCAAGCCGACCTATGATTTTAAGCTCGATGTTGCCACAACTAAGGTGATTTTGCAGAAATTCACTGCCGTATACAGCGCCTCCGATGACAACGAGGTGTGGTTTAACAAAATCAAAGCAATTGCAACCGAGCTTGGTTTTGCGGTAAAAATGGGTGATTATAAGAAAAATCCGGAAAACTATGTCGGATTTGTCGGCGATGTTGCCGAAATTGTCAGAGTTGCGATAACCGGCATTAAAAACACCCCCGACCTTTGCACGATAATGCAGATTATCGGCGAGGAAGAAAGCAAAAAGCGCCTTAACGACGCTATAAATCACCTTTCTTGAAAATACAGAACATATCAAATCCGCCTTGAATGAGAAATTTATTCAAGGCGGATTTTTGTATCTGTATTGTGTTTTTGCTCGTTTTTATTTAGCTTTTAAATATATATTTTTTTAATTTTTTAAGTAGTATATTAAGTACTCGGAAACGTTTTCATCAAACTGTACAAATTTTCGCAAAATAATTTAATTTTTCTATTGACAAATGGAAAATATAGGTATATAATATAACCAACACAAAATAACGGCGCTGTTTTAAATTGTGTTGGTTTGCAAATCTCCAAGATGACAGAAGCTATCCGCCATTCGACACTAATATTATTGGAGGTATTAACAATGAAATTTTTTACAAAAAAACTCATTACCTGCGCATTGGTGTGCGCCCTGTCAATTTCGCCGCTCGGTGTTCTAAGTGCGTCGGCTGCTGACGCTTCAAGCGAACTTACCGTTAGCGGTTCAAGCTATTTTGATGCATCAAGCGGCGATGACAGTTGGGCAAAATACGAGAAAAGTATAACATATTCCGGCGTAACCGTAGGTGCTGTAAAGGCTCACTATTACGACAACCTTGTCAACGACAAGGTGCAATCGAGTTGCACAGCTCTTAATAGCTACGCCCATTATGCTACTGTAACATCTAATTCTTCTTCGTCAGGAGAAACTGTTACAACCGGAAGGGTATATTCCGGAAAAGTTACTCTTAAAAATAACAGTGCAATTTTCACGGGCGCTGTTCATGTGTCATAACGCTGATTCTATTTGCAAACCGGCATGTAAAAAATGCCCGTTTGCACAATCTTTTTCGAGGTGATTAGAATGAAAAGTGTCAAGCTGAAAAAACGCACCAAAATTCTTTTAATTATAATAGTAATTTTTGTTCTTATCTTTGCCGCATATAACGCCTTATGGTTTGTGCATTACAACACTTTAATAAAACCGATGACAAAAAACGAAAATTTGATTTATGAAGAAACTAAAGATAATGAGGGCTTGTTACATAAAGATTATACGTATTCTGACGAAAACAGTATATTGTATAGCGTTTATTGCCCAAATTTTCTTAAATTTCATGGCAATCTAAGTATTGCAACTCCCGTGGACTATGATGAAAACTGGAAATGCCTAACCGATTATTCTTACGACTTTATGTATAAGCCGAATTTATTCAGAGAAAACACATATTGGTTTACTGTATATGATTACACTGAATGCGAAGATATTAACGATATCGAAACGCTATTTTCTATTTACACCGATTCGCAACTGAATTTTATTGGCGGCGACAAAGAAATATATGACAAGCACTATGACGAACTGAAAAATTTATATGACATGGCGAAAGAGTTTTTCGGTGAAGACGTTTTTACGGATTAAAGCATAAAAAGTGTGAATACTTTTAAACTTAGCTATTTTGATATATTGATTATACGGAAACGTTTTCATCAAACTGTACAAATTTTTGCAAAATAATTTAATTTTTCTATTAACAAATGGAAAATATAGGTATATAATATAGCCAACACAAGGTAACGGCGCTGTTTTAAATTGTGTTGTCACGAAGAGCCACCAAACAATATTTAAGAACGTAAGAATTTTTCCGCAAAATTTTAAGGAGGAATTTACAATGAAATTTTTTACAAAAAAACTCATTACCTGCGCATTGGTGTGCGCCTTGTCAATTTCGCCGCTCGGTGTTCTAAGTGCGTCGGCTGCTGACGCTTCAAGCGAACTTACCGTTAGCGGTTCAAGCGAATTTGACAAATCAAGCATCGACGACAGCTGGTCTAACCGTACCAAAAGCATATACTATTCCGGCACTTACGTCGGGCTTGTAAGGGGTCATTATTATGACAACTTGGTCACCGATAAGGTTCAGGCAAGCTGTGAGTCATCAACGAGCTACTATCGTTATGCTACCGTGTCTTCCAAAACTTCCGCTTCGGGAGATACTATTAAGACAGGAAACGCATATTCCGGCAAGGTGACATTGGCAAACAACAAAGCAATTTTTGCCGGTGTAATCCACGTTTCATAATGTAATTTCATTCGCAAACGGGCATGTAAAAAATGCCCGTTTGCACAATCTTTTTGAGGTGATTTAAATGAAAGCTGCTAAATTAAAAAAACGCACCAAAGTTTTTTTGATTATAATTACAATTCTTGTTGTCGGCTTTGCCGCATACACCGCCTTGTGGTTTGTGCATTATAATACATTGATTAAGCCAATGCTTAAAAACAAAGATATTATGACTTGCAAACAATATGATGACACTTTGGTAAAGGAAGAATATGAATATATAGATGAAGACGGTGTAGGTTATTCTGTATTTACACCGCATTTTTTAAAATTTAATGGAAATTTATCGGCAGGAACTCCGGAAAAATATGACGAAAATTGGAACCGTGAAGTAGATTCTACATATAGTTTTATGTACAAACCGTATTTAGACTTGTTTTCGGTGGACAATACGTATTGGTTTACTGTAACAGTATTTCCGACAGAAGACAGAGCATTAAACAGTAACTATGAAACTTATAATATACATACCGATTCAACGCTAAATCTCGTCGAGGGCGATGAAGAAATTTACAAAGAGCACTACGACCAAATCGCCGATTTGTACGAAAGGTGCAAAAAACTCTACGGCGAAGACGTTTTTACGGATTAAAGCATAAAAAGTGTGAATACTTTTAAACTTAGCT
>CAZBAI010000009.1:0-62014 GCA_964490175.1 uncultured Oscillospiraceae bacterium
AAACATCGTTTGATCCATAGCAGTTAACCTTTGCACGAAGTCCATCTGAATAAGCAATTCTCTGGATTTCTTTCAATTCTCCTGTATAGTAGTCATAATCTGTTTCAACATAAGTAAATCCGTTAATTCTGGAAATAATCATTGCGGCGTCCTTGCCGAGACCGTTAAGAATAACTCTCAAAGGCTTCTTTCTTGCCTTATTGGCTGTTCTTGCAATGCCGATAGCGCCCTCTGCTGCGGCAAAGCTCTCATGACCCGCAAGGAAGCAGAAGCAGTCGGTTTCCTCTCTCAAAAGCATTGCGCCGAGATTGCCGTGACCAAGGCCGACATTTCTCTGCTCTGCAACCGAACCGGGAATGCAGAACGCCTGCAAGCCGATACCGATAGCCTCAGCTGCCTCGGCAGCCTTTGTAATTCCCTTTTTAAGTGCGATTGCCGTGCCGAGAGTATATGCCCATACGGCATTTTCAAATGCAATAGGCTGAACTCCCTTTACGATTTCTTCAACATTTATGCCCTTTTCAAGGCAATATGCCATTGTTTCATCAATATCCTTGAATCCGTATTCAGCGAGACAGGCATTGATTTTGGGCATTCTTCTTTCTTGTCCTTCAAATTTAGCCATTGTTCCTACCTCCTACGATTATTCTTCTCTGGGATCGATATACTTGGGTGCGTCGGCATAACGACCGTATGTACCTACATTGTTGTTGTATGCGGTAGTGGGGTCAACACCGTGGCGAATATCCTCAAGCATCTTACCGAGTTTTACGAACTTATAGCCGATTGCCTGGTCGTTTTCATCAACAGCAACAGAAAGAATATAACCCTCTGCAAGCTCAAGATAGCGAACACCCTTGAGATTTGTGGAGAAAACCGTACCAACCTGTGAACGAAGTCCCTTGCCGAGGTCGTCAAGACCGGCGCCTATGGGCAGTCCGTCCTCGGAGAAAGCCGTTTGTGTTCTTCCGTATACGATTTGGAGGAACAACTCACGCATTGCAACATTGATAGCATCGCAGACAAGGTCTGTGTTAAGAGCTTCAAGAAGAGTCTTTCCGGGAAGAATTTCACCTGCCATAGCAGCAGAGTGCGTCATGCCCGAGCAGCCGAGCGTTTCAACGAGCGCCTCTTCGATAATGCCGTTTTTAACGTTAAGTGTCAGCTTGCAGCAACCCTGCTGGGGAGCGCACCAGCCGATACCGTGAGTAAGACCGGAAATATCCTTAATTTCGTAAGCCTTTACCCATTTTCCCTCTTCGGGGATCGGTGCGGGACCGTGTTTCGGACCCTTTGCGAGAACACACATTCTCTCAACTTCATGAGAATAGTTCATATTTTTACTCCTTTCGGTTATCCGATGTGATAAATTCACACTAACAGTAATTATACTACAAAATACAGATTAAATCAAGGGATTTTTGCAGATTTTAGAAATTCTTGTCCCAAAATGCGATTTTTGCAGATTAAAGCAATGTCGCACGGATTTGCTCGCCGGAAAGAGGGCTTAAATATGCGGGGGCAACATCAAAAGGCGTTTTGCAGCCCGACATACCCATGCAGTTCATTTTATACGCCGCCCTTGCATAGGCGCAAAGTACGCTTGAAGTAAACTCGGGGTTGGAATCAAGCTTTAGGCTATATTCGATAATATGCGAATTTTCGTTGTTTTTGCCTGTTTTTCCGCACCTGATGACAAATCCGCCGTGGGGCAAAGATGCATGGTCACGCTGCATTTGCTCAGCTGTAATAAAATGCACCGTTGTATCATAATCGGCAAAGTAATTGGGCATTGTCTTGATTTGGCGCTCAATTTCCTGCTTATCGGCATTTTCGCTTGCAACGACAAAGCACTCTCTCAAATGCTTTTGTCTTGTGGAAAGCTTTGGGTTTTCTCCGTTTCTAACGGCGTTTAAAGCGCTTTCAACGGGAATCGTGTACTGTCTTGCGTCAATAACGCCGTCAATTCTGCGAATTGCGTCGGAATGTCCCTGACTTACGCCCTTGCCCCAAAAGGTATAATCTTTGCCGTTGGGCAAAACGCAGTTGGAATAAAGCCTGTTGATCGAGAACATGCCCGGATCCCAGCCGCAGGAAATAATCGCAACCTTGCCCGATTCAGCGGAGCTTTTGTCAACAGCGGCAAAATGCTCGGGAATCTTCGCATGAGTATCAAAGCTGTCGATAACATTGAACATAGAGGCAAATTTCGGTGTCAGCACCGGCAAATCCGTTGCACTGCCGCCGCAAATAATCATAACATCGATTTTGTCGGTCATTTTTTCCGCCTCGTCAATGCTCAATACAGCGGCGCTTTGTGTGGAAATTTTCAAATCGGCAGGATTTCTTCTTGTAAACACCGCAACAAGCTCCATATCGTCATTCTGCCCGATTGCGGTTTCAACGCCCCTGCCGAGGTTTCCGTACCCCAAAATACCGATTTTGATTGTCATAACAATACATCTCCCAAAATTCAAATTTCATTATTCACTCTGTATGTCAGAGTCAATAAGCTATCACCGAGGTGCACATTTTCAACCACGACATCTTCATTATTGCCGCAGCGCAAATCATAATGCGAAAAATTCCAAAACGCTTTAATCCCCGATTCGATAAGGCTGTCCACAAGCGACTGCGCCGCCTCCTGCGGAATGCAAAGTACCGCCACACAGGGTTTGTTTTTTGCGCAATATTCTCGCAAATGTGCAATATTAAAAATAGGTATCGAACAAATGGTCTTACCCATCAAGCTCTCGTCAACATCAAATATAGCCTCAAGCACGCACCCCTTTTTTTCAAAATCAAGATGCCGTGCAATTGCGTTGCCCAAGTGACCTGCGCCGATGAGGATTGTTTTCAGCTTTGAATCAACGCCGAGAATCGCCCCGATTTTTGAATGCAGCGTCACAACGTTATAGCCATAGCCCTGATGCCCGAAACCGCCGAAACAGTTTAAATCCTGCCGTATCTGCGAAGCCGTAAGATTCATCATTTGAGCCAAGGCATTTGATGATATCCGTTCGATTCCGTTCGCATTCAGCTCCCCCAAAAACCTGTAATATCTCGGAAGCCGTTTGATAACGGATATTGAAATTTTAGAGCTATCCTTCGGCATAATTACTTTCCGAGAATTTCCGAAATTTTTGCGGCGATCGCATCCAAAAATTCATCGGTATATACAGCCTTTTTATTTTCAAGATTGGAAAGCGCAAGCAAATCCTTTGTCATAACGCCGCTTTCCAAAACGGAGATCGTAGCTTCCTCAATAGCCTTGCCGAACGCTTCAAGCTCGGCGTTTTTGTCAAGCTCGCCTCGTTTTTTAATAGCGCCGCTCCAGGCAAAAATCGTTGCCACAGGGTTTGCCGTTGCCCTTTCGCCCTCAAGGTGGCGGTAATAATGGCGTGTAACCGTGCCGTGTGCGGCTTCATATTCATACTTTCCGTCGGGTGAAACAAGCACGCTGGTCATCATTCCGAGACTGCCGAACGCCTTTGCCGCCATATCGGACATAACGTCGCCGTCATAATTTTTGCACGCCCAGATATATCCGCCCTCACTGCCGACTGTTCTCGCAACGGCGTCATCAATAAGGGTGTAGAAATAAACAATGCCCGCTTTTTCAAACTTTTCCTTATATTCGTTTTCAAAAATATCGTTAAAAATATCTTTAAATCTATGGTCATAAGTTTTTGAAATTGTATCCTTTGCGGCAAACCACAAATCCTGTTTAACATCAAGAGCATAGTTAAAGCAAGTTCTCGCAAAGCTTTCGATACTGGCGTCGATATTGTGAACGCCCTGAATTATACCCGAGGAATTTGTAAAATCGTGGATAAGCTTTCTTGTTTCGTTGCCGTTTTCGTCGGTAACGACAAGCTCTGCCTTGCAGCCCTTTGCAACGCTCATTTCGGTATTTTTGTAGATATCGCCGTATGCGTGTCTTGCAATGGTGATGGGTTTTGTCCATGTGGGAATGTAAGGCGTTATACCCTTAACGGTAATGGGCGTTCTGAAAACGGTTCCGTCCATAATTGCACGGATAGTTCCGTTCGGCGATTTCCACATTTCCTTTAAATTATATTCGGTCATTCTCGCCGCATTGGGTGTAATGGTAGCGCACTTTACGGCAACACCGTATTTCTTCGTGGCATTTGCGCTATCGATTGTAATTTGGTCATCGGTTTCGTTTCTTTTAACCAATCCCAAATCATAATACTCGGTTTTTAAATCAACAAAGGGAAGAATAAGGGTATCCTTAATCATCTTCCACATAACACGGGTCATCTCGTCGCCGTCCATTTCGACAATGGGCGTGGTCATTTTAATTTTTTCCATTTCTAAAATTCCTCCGATGTATTTATTTGGAAAGTGCTTCCCTTGTGTAATCAAGCAAACCGCCGGCAAGCATGATATCCTTTGTTCTTCCCGAAAGCTCACACAAAACGGTAATATCCTCACCGGTTGTCTTATTTGTGAGAATCAGTTCGCTTTTTCCCTGCGTAACGGCGTTTCTGACATCGGCAAGGCAAAGCTCATCGCCCTGATTGATTTTGTCGTAATCGCTCTCGTTTTTAAAGGTAAGCGGCAGAATGCCGGCATTGATAAGGTTTGCCCTGTGGATTCTCGCAAAGGATTTTACAAGCACTGCCTTTACTCCGAGATAAAGCGGTGCAAGTGCGGCGTGCTCACGTGATGAGCCTTGTCCGTAGTTGCTGCCGCCGACAATAATCGACCTGCCGAGCTGTTTTGCACGCTCGGGAAATTCCTCATCGCACACCGTAAAGCAATGCTGCGAAATTGCGGGAATATTCGAGCGCAAGGGCAAAATTTTCGCACCTGCGGGCATAATATGGTCGGTAGTGATATTATCGCCGACTTTTAACGAACACTTAGCCTCGATTGTTTCAAGCAAGGGGGCGGTTTCGGGGAAAGGCTTGATATTGGGCCCTCTGAGAATTTCAACGTTTTCGGCGTCTTTCTCGTCTGCCGGAAGCGTAATCATATTATCGTTTATAAGAAATGTTTCGGGCAGTTCAAATTCGGGCATATCGCCGATTTCTCTTGCATCGGTAAACACACCCGTAACAGCGCTGATTGCCGCCGTTTCGGGCGAAACAAGATAAACCTGACCGTCCTTTGTTCCGCTCCTTCCGAGGAAGTTTCGGTTAAACGTACGAAGTGAAATACCTTTTGAATTAGGTGACTGACCCATGCCTATGCAAGGTCCGCAAGCACTTTCGAGAATCCTTGCGCCGGCTGCGATAAGTATCGAAAGTGCGCCGTTTTCGGCAAGCATATTCAAAACCTGCTTTGAACCGGGAGCGATTGAAAGCGAAACATCGGGATGAACGGTTTTGCCTTTGAGAATATGTGCGACTTTGAGCATATCGAGAAGCGAAGAATTTGTGCACGAGCCTATACATACCTGATCGATTTTCATACCTGCAAGCTCGGAAGCGGTTTTGATATTGTCGGGAGAATGAGGGCACGCCGCCAAAGGCTCAAGCTCGGAAAGGTTTATAACGATTTCTTCATCATATACAGCATCGTCATCGGCAGAAAGTTCAACATAAACATCCTCTCTCTTTTGTGCTTTAAGGAAAGAAAGAGTAATTTCGTCTGATGGGAAAATCGAAGTGGTTGCGCCAAGCTCCGCACCCATATTCGTTATAGTTGCCCTTTCGGGAACGGAAAGCGACTTTACACCCTCGCCGCAATATTCGATAACCTTGCCGACGCCGCCTTTAACGGTCATTCTGCGAAGAACCTCTAAGATTACATCTTTTGCGGCAACCCAAGGTTGCAGCTTGCCGACAAGCTCGACCTTAACGATTTTCGGGTATGTAATGTAGTATGCGCCGCCGCCCATTGCAACGGCAACGTCAAGTCCGCCTGCGCCCATTGCAAGCATACCGATACCGCCGCCCGTAGGCGTGTGGCTGTCCGAACCTATCAAGGTCTTGCCGGGTGCGCCGAATCTTTCAAGATGAACCTGATGGCAAATACCGTTGCCGGGTCTTGAAAAATAAATGCCGTGTTTTTTCGCAACCGAGCCTATAAATCTGTGGTCATCGGCGTTTTCAAAGCCGTTTTGCAATGTGTTGTGGTCGATATATGCAACCGAACGCTCGGTTTTAACCCTCGGAACGCCCATCGCCTCAAATTCAAGATAAGCCATTGTTCCGGTAGCATCCTGCGTCAGTGTTTGGTCAATACGAAGACCGATTTCGCTGCCCTTGACAAACTCGCCGTCCACAAGGTGCGCTTTAATAATCTTTTCGGTAAGTGTAAGTCCCATAATTATTGCTCCTTTCGGGTAATCATTTTTTAACGGTATAATTATACAATAATCAAGCCTTATTGTCAAGACTTGAACCTTTTTGGATTTGCACATAAAAAATCACACAAAGAAAAGAGAAAACAAAACTTGCCGACCTTATATCTTTTAAAATCTTTTCAACCGCAGTTGGCAATTTAGCAAAAAATTTAAAATTTTTTTGTTCTGCCTATTGACAAATTTAATACTATGTGATATTATATAGAAAAGAGAATATTCGGCAAACCCGATGAAAATCGGCGGCGCAAAGCTAAAGGGGCTAAATTGTAAGAATATGCCAGCCAGCTGCACTTGGAATATGCTTTATTCCTATTTCAAGTATTTTAGGCATCTTTAGCTGTTTGTTGCAAAAGGTGTCTTTTTTATTTCCCCTTTTGACCTATGAAAGGCGATGATGTATATGTATAGGGTAAATTCACTGTAAATTCGATTTTTCAATATTAAAAAAGCCTAAACATCCGCATATCTTGAAAGGAGATGTTCTGTATGACAACATACAAAACCACATTCGATAATAACGATAATATAAGCAAAACCGCATCGGCTAAGCAAACCAAGCCGCAGGTGCAAATCGAAAAGCTTGAAACCAAAAGCAAAAACTGGCATGAATTTTTGGAAACTCAGGAATTTTATCTTGAAGCTGCCGGCAACTGATCTTGCAAAAAAATACCTCCGTTAAATAATTTTGTTCTTATGCCGAAAATACGGTTTTCGGCGGCAATCAAGGGCGAAAGCTTAATCTCTAAGCTTTCGCCCTTTTGCTTAAATTATTCGGTTCTAAGCGCTTCAACAGGGTCTTTCTTTGCGGCAACCCTTGAGGGGAACAAACCTGCAATAAGAGTAAGCACCATGCTGATAGCAATTAGTATTACTGCGGCGACAATCGGAAGATTTGCAACATTCGGAATGTCGGTAAGCTTTTCTATAATGATATTTATGGGAATATTCAAAAGTGCGGTGGTAATTACACCCAGCGCTCCCGAAACAAAACCTATAATCAGCGTTTCGGCGTTGAACACTCTCGAAATATCTTTCTTTGAAGCACCGATTGAACGAAGTATACCGATTTCCTTTGTCCTTTCAAGTACCGAAATATATGTGATAATTCCGATCATAATCGATGAAACGACAAGGGATATCGCAACAAACGAAATAAGCACATATGAAATTGTGTTGATAATCGTCGTTACCGAAGAGAGCAATACGCCGATATAATCGGTATATTCGATTTTCTTGGTTTCATCTGTCTGCGAATCGTTATAATCCTGAATAAACTGCTCGATTGCATCTTTTGATTCAAAATCCTTCGGGTATATCCAGATATATGACGGCGAATCCAAATCAACCACGCCGAGAACGGAAAGGTTACCGTCATAAGTATTGTCGGTGGTTGCGTTTTTCAGCTGTGATTCAAACATCATAATCAAAGTATCTTCATCAACCGTTGAAAGAAGCTGCTTGATTCCTTCCGAATCGCTTGCCGGATTAAACGACGAAGCCAACGCATTGATTTCTTCCTCGCTCATTTCGGCAATTGCATTTCGCACATCATCAGCGCTAAGGCTTGACATTATCACCTGTCGATACAGCGTGAGCAAATCCTCATCGGACATAGCTTCAACAACCGAAACATCGGGCTGCGTGCCGGCAGCTTCTGCGGCAATTTGCGCCAAAATCGCTTTGCCCTCATCGGTTGACGCAAAGCTTTTTGCTTCTTCAAGCGTGACCGAAGCCGCCATTTGGGGTGCAAATGCCGCCACAAGCTCATCATCGTCCATATTTGAGATTACTGCGTTTATATCTGTGTTGCCAAACGATGCGCCGTAAAATGAGCTGAACATTTCCTGCATTTGAGCAAGCTCTTCATCACTCATAGCGTCAATATACGCATAAACATCGTCAATCGTAACATCTTCGTCAACAGCAACAAATTCCGCACCCGTAAACACGTCGATTTCGGGATTATCTTTCTGTTGCTTTGCAATTTCGCTTTCATTTATAGCATTTGCGATATATTCGGTCAGCTCTTTTGTATATGCGATTGAACCGCCCGTCATTGCGGTAACACTTGCTTCCGGTCTGGGTCTGATAATACCGCTGACCTTAATTCCGAGAGCGTTTTCGACAACCTGCTTCATATAGCTGTCATCATCACGCATATCGACCCAGCCGTTTGCACTTTCATCATAGCTGTAATAATCCGTATTGAGAATAACCTTAAATTCCATTCCGACAAGCTCGTCATAATCAAAGCTTACCGATTCGGATTCAATCGCTTCGCCTGCCATAACCGATTGGAAATATTCGGGTATAGACTCTGTGTCCTTTAATCCTAAGCTGTATAATGTAAGGTCGGTTATCTCATTGTGGCTGTCAACTACAATTACGACTTCATCAAAGCTCTGCGGCCAATCACCTGCAATCACCTCATACTGTGTTTCAAGCAATTCTCTGTTATTGAGCATTTCCGTCCACACATTAAACGCCGAGGTTCTTGTGCTGATAAGCGATGAATATGAGCTTGCCGAGCTGTTGATATCATAGCCCATAGCGCCATACATTGCATCAACAAAAGGATTGGGGTTTACCGCCTGCACTTTTTCATCTGTATCCGATGAATATATCTGCAATGTAAGGTCATAGGCATATTGCACATCGCTTGTATATTCGTCAAGATAATCACGGTTAGCCTCAATGTGGCTCTTGATTGACGCCATATCGTTTATTTTGATTTCGGACATCATCGTGTTTATCATATCCGTCATCATTGTACTGCTGTAAACCTTGTCAAGGTCATGTTCTTCGGCAGAAGCGGCATTTCCCGTCATCGCCTCCATCATGCCCGTCATATCGGTAGTTTGTTTTTCGATTGTAAGCGGATATGAAGAAAGAGTATCCTCCTGTACCTTGTCTATGTACATTTGAAAACCGTTTGAAAGCGAAAGTATCAGCGCAATTCCTATAATGCCGATGCTTCCGGCAAAGGCAGTCATAATCGTTCTGCCCTTTTTCGTCATAAGGTTATTGAGCGAAAGAGAAAGCGCCGTCGAAAAAGACATATTTTTCAATCTGTCTTTTTTTCTCGATTTTTTATCGCTTTTATTTTCTTTTGCCGTATTTTCGATTTCGGCTCTTTCCTCGTCGGTGAGCGGATTTGAATCGGAAACGACTTTGCCGTCAAGCAATTTAATAACACGGCTTGAATATTCCTGCGCAAGCTCGGGGTTGTGCGTTACCATAATAATGAGCTTGTCGTGCGAAATTTCTTTTAAAATTTCCATAATCTGCACGCTTGTTTCAGAATCAAGCGCACCTGTCGGCTCATCGGCAAGAAGTATATCCGGATTGTTTATCAAAGCTCTTGCAATTGCAACTCTCTGCATTTGTCCGCCTGACATTTGGTTCGGCTTTTTATAAAGCTGGTCGCCCAAGCCCACCTTTTCAAGCACTTCCTTGGCTCTTTTCTTTCTCTCCGCCTTGGAAACGCCCGAAAGCGTCAGCGCAAGCTCAACATTCGACAAAACCGTTTGGTGAGGAATCAGGTTATAGCTTTGAAAAACAAAGCCTATCGAATGGTTGCGATATGCGTCCCAGTCGGAATCCTCAAAACTTGCCGTTGATTTTGAATTGATGACCAGTTCACCCGAATCGTATCTGTCAAGTCCGCCGATAATATTCAGCAGCGTTGTTTTTCCGCAGCCCGACTGACCGAGAATCGAAACAAACTCGGATTTCCTAAACTCAACGGAAACGCCGTTGAGCGCATTCACAGTATTGTCCCCTACTGTGTACGTTTTTTTGATGTCGGTAAGTTTTAGCATCAAATTGTCCCTTTCTTTGTTGTATTTTTTTCTGCAAAATCCGTATAGGTTTTATCTATACAGATGAACAGTATCATAATTCTAACAAAGCTTTATTAAACTTTTATATGATATAGTTTAAATTTTTGCTTTTACAATGCAGGATTTTCAATACCGAAGGCAATTATTTCAGGCTTAGATTGTTCATAACTTTCGGGAATTTCACCTATGGCATAGCTGCCTGTAACGGTATCGACATAATAATATTTTTTCAAATCATATTCAAAATAAGTACCGTCGATTTGAGAATCGTCAAACGCCGCACCGACTGCATATCTGTCCTCAAATTTCAAAATCACCGCATCGCTTCCCGCAATTTTGAGAAGTGTTGCCATCAAAACCGCCATATCCTCGTCATCGCCGCATTTGTCATACAGCGTGGTATAGGCGTATTTTGCGCATTCTTTCTCTTTATTTTCGGCATAATCAAGACTTTGCACAAAGCCGATTATCATCATGGCAAGATCGTTTTGCGGATTTTCGGAATCTTTACATACAAGCGAAAACTC
Source organism: uncultured Oscillospiraceae bacterium (assembly GCA_964490175.1). Taxonomy (GTDB): domain Bacteria; phylum Bacillota; class Clostridia; order Oscillospirales; family Ruminococcaceae; genus RGIG3077. The sequence continues at coordinate 10,707 of CAZBAI010000009.1, forward strand.
GGAAACGATATCTTCAAAATATCCATATGCCCGATTATCCGAAGCAATTTGCGATATCTCCGCAAAGCTTTCGTTTGCATATTCTTCATACAGTTCCTCGGAAAGTTCGGCATCATAGCGCCACTGCTTGCCGCTCGCTTTGTCATACCACGAATAGCCGAACATTTTGTTTTCATCGGTTATGCTCTCCATACCGCTTGAATAATATGAGCTGTCATCCAAAACAGACGAAAGACCGTTATCACTGCTTTGCGAATACGCTGATTTATCGGTTTTTGAAACTTCCTCGGACTTTGCTTTTGAATACATTGAGGCAAAGAAAATTATTATCACAACAAGCAGCATTGCGACAAAAATCCACAAAACAGTCGAACAGCCTCGCATTTCGTCCTTTTTTGTTTCATATGTCGGATAAACCCTTGTTTCAATCATCTTGCCGGGCTTCAAACCCGCCTCAAGCTGAACAAAGCGCTGCTGCACGCTCAAAATTTCTTCAACGAGCATTTCGTTTTCCAAATCAAGCTCGGCGTCGATATCGGAAACATCAACGCCTTTTTTCGCAAGTAGCTCCTTTGCTTTTTCAATATCGACATTATATTTGCGTGCCAGCAAATTTACGGTTTTCATCTTTATTCCTTTCCAAAAGCACTTTTTTTCTACATAGCGGGCATAACATTGCCGCCGCACACGGGTATGCAGCAACCCGTTGTAAACGAAGCAAGGTCGCTTGCCAAAAACATTGCCGCATTTGCAACCTCGTCATCTGTTCCTCTGCGGCGCATGGGCACATTGCAGTCATAATGCTGCTGCTTTTGCGTGCCGTTTTCACGGTCAATATAGCTTATTGTCCAGCCCGGAGCAATTTCGTTCACGGTAATATTATCTGCCGCAACCTCTTTTGCAAGGCACTTCAAAAAGCCGTCCATACCCTTTTTTCCGGCGGTATAAGCACTGCAATTTGCCTGCGCAAGATAGGCACACTCTGTATTCACCGAAATAAATCTTCCGTATTTTTGCGCTTTCATATACGGCACAAACGCTTTTGCCATATATACATTATGCATAACGCAAGATTCAAACTGGCTGTAATAATCCTCAATCGGTTGCGAAAGCACATCAAGCCATTGATATTGAATCACAGCCGCACAGATAACTATATCAGGCATAATAAATTCTTTTTCGATTTTTTTGCGCATATTTTCAACGCCGCTTTGCTTTGTCACATCGGCGCCGACGGTAAACGCTTTAACGTTATATTTTGAAATTTCTTTTTCAAGCATTTGCGCCGCCGCTTCATTTTTTGAATAATGAACAATAACATTTGCGCCGCACTGTGCCGCTTTTTTTGCCATCACTCTGCCGAGTTGCCCCGTAGCCCCCGTAATGATAACGGTTTTATTTGTCAAATCAATTTCAAGCAAAATATTTTCCTCCCATCAAAATGCAGATTTTAAGAATCGTCCTCACAAAGCGTTGCCCATTCGTCAAACATTTCGTTATAGCTGTATTTAGCGTTTTCAAGCTCTCGGCATTTTGTTTGCATCAGCACATAATCGGAAAAAACCTCTTGCCGTGCAAGCTCGGCTTCAAGCTCGTTTTGCAGAATTTGCAATTTTTCCATCTCACGTTCAAGCATATTTATGCGATTTCGCTTTTGAGCGTCAAGCGCACGCTGCTGCTTTGAACGATAAATACTGTTGCCCTTTTCCTTTGCCTTTAAAGCCGCCGAAATTTGCTTTTCCTTATCAATCAAAAGCTGTTTTTCACGCTCTCGTTCTTGGGTGATTTCGGCATATTTTTCAAATCCATACGGGAAAAACTCGCCCTTTTCACAGCTAAGCTCCAATATTGAAGTGCAAACGCTTTTTAAAAGATATCTGTCGTGCGAAACGACAATCACCGTTCCTTCAAATTCGGAAATTGCTTTTTCAAGCGATTCCTTTGCGGCAATATCCAAATGATTCGTCGGCTCGTCAAAAATCATCACATTGCCCTTTTCACACTGCATAACCGCAAAGCTGAGCTTAACTCTTTCGCCGCCGCTCAAATTACCGACCTTTTTAAAAACCTCTTCACCGGTTATCAGCACGCTGCCCAAAAGGCAGCGCACTTCAAAATCGCTCATTGCGGGCATTCGTGAGTGAATTTCCTCAAACGCCGTCTTTTCAAAATCAAGCTGTGCACTTTCCTGCTCAAAATACGAAAGCTTAACATTATCCGCCCAACGAATTTTGCCCTCATAAGGCAACATATTTTGCAAAATCTTCAAAAAAGTAGATTTGCCCGTGCCGTTTTCTCCGACAATTCCGAGCCTTTCTCCCCTTTTCAGTTCAAACGAAACCGAGGAAACCAGCACTTTTTTCTCCGTCTTTCTGCCAACGGCGATTTCAACATCTCGCACATCAAGCAAATCAAACGGCGGCACACATTTTTGCTCAAATCTAAGACGCAAAGGCTTTGCGCCGCATTTCGGCTTTTCGATTCGTTCGATTTTCTCAAGCGCCGTTCTTCGGCTTTGCGCCATTTTTGTGGTTGAAGCACGCACTAAATTTCTCGCAACATAATCCTCCAGCTTTGCAATTTCCTTTTGCTGCTCTTCATATTCTTTCATTTGCTGTGCAACATACTGTGCTTTAAGCTCTGTAAACTGTGTATAATTGCCCTTATACGAACGCAAAACGCCGTTTTCGATTTCGCAAATGCAATTTACGGTTTTATCAAGAAAATATCTATCGTGCGAAATTATGAGCAATGCGCCTTTATACGAAGAAAGATAGTTTTCAAGCCACATAACCGTGCGAAAATCAAGGTGATTCGTAGGCTCATCGAGCATTAAAAGATTCGGTTCTTCCAAAAGCAACTTGCAAATAGCCAATCTCGTCTTTTCTCCACCGGAAAAGCTGTTGATTTTGCGTTGCCAAACTTCCTCGCCAAAGCCCATGCCGTTGAGCACGGTTTTGATTTTCACATCAATATTCCAGCCGTCACGTGCTTCAAACTGCGCAATCAAGCCGCCGTACTCACGTGTTATTTCAGCTTCATTCGGTTGCCGGCGTTCCATTGCGTGTTCAAGTTCGCTCATGCGTGTTTTAATTTTTTCAATATCGGAAAAAGCGGTTTTCATTTCGTCAAAAACAGCCATTTCGGTATCAAGAGAGCAGTTTTGCTCTAAAAATCCGATACTGATTTTAGATGCTTTTGAAATAATTCCGTCACGTTCGGTTTGCCTGTCAGGCTCTGTCTGTCCGCATATTATTCTGAAAAGCGTGGTTTTTCCGCAACCGTTTGCGCCGATAATACCGATTCTCGAATTTTCTTCAACAGAAAGCGAAACATTATTCAAAAGTACTTCGCCGTTAAATATTTTAGATATATTTGTCAAACCAAGCAGCATTTTTTCTTCCTTACCGTATATTGTGATTGTTTTGTGTATTGCAATGGCGATGCAACATTTATTTGTACGCTGATTATACCATATTTGCACCGAAAGAGCAACCCATAACGCAAACTTTGTTAAACAAAACCGCACGACAAAAAATCACGGTATACAACCCTGAAAATATGCAATTTTGCCGATTTGTCAAGCGTTTTCAACCGATTGCAAACTCGGTTGAAAATTCAAAAAGCTCTCTTAAAAGCACCAAAGGCTTTTTTAAGAGAGCTTTTATCAGAATTTAATATCAAGACTTTAACCGATTTTAATTTTTAAGAATCATACTTTCTTATGCGCAGCGGTATTGAAAGGCTCTGTGCGATTTTTTTGCACTCTTCCACCTGATGCGGCAAAATAACATCAACAAGCGAAAAAATCACGTTAGGCACATAAATTTTAGCGTCCTTTGCAAATGTCAAAATAGCGTCAAAACTTTCAATGCCGAATTTCGGATGACAAAGCTTTAAATATTCTTCGGCGCTTGATGTGTTAAGGCTGATAGAAACCGTATCGACAGCGTCTTTAAGCAAATGTGCGGTTTTGCGCCCGTTGATAAGGTCGGAAAGTCCGTTTGTGTTAAGCCGAATTTCAGGTGCGTTTACCGATTTCAGATAACCGCACACGGCAATCATATCATCAATGCGCTCGCACGGCTCGCCGAATCCGCAAAAAACAATTTCGCTGTATTTTGAAAGCTCACGTCCTTTTAAATCGGCGATGATTTCATCTGTATCGGGTTCTCTTTCAAGCCAAAGCGGCTCCGAACCATAGGCGTTGTCGCCGTTGTTTCTTATGCAAAATTCACAACTGCACGGGCAACGATTTGTTATATTCAGATAAAGCTTGTCGCCGACTTCATATGATATTGTCATGCTCATTATAATCACTCACCTTTGCAAAAAAGAGGTCACATAAAACACGACCGCTTTTTCCAACAATTCTAAACAGTTACTTTACGCTTCTTTCAAGCCATGCATAAGCCAAATCAAGCGCTTCATAAAGGCTGTCCTTATCGCTGGTTTTCTTAATTGCTTCAATGGGACTGAGCTTTTCGTCGGTCAGCATAAGATAAATCTTAATCTTTGTCGCAACATTGATATCATTAACACGTTTTTGCTGCATAATCTGCATCATAACGATATACTCATCTGACATATTGCCGTAATAAATCACGTTCTTATTTCTGACCAGCGGAAAGCCTTTATAGGTGAAAAATTCCTGTTTTACGTTCGTTTGTTCACTCATTCCGAATCTACCTCCTTGCCGTATACGCCGATTACTACCTCGGCATATATATTTTATCATATTTCACAAAAAATTGCAAGTACTTTTCAAAAAACTTTGCGCCTTTCGACAAGATACATCAATACGTGCTCACAATCGACTCGCCGTTTTTAATGCGTTCAATATTGTCAAGCAGTGCGTTTACATAAGAAATATTGCACGAAAAGCTCGGAACGCCGTTGTGAAGAATGACCGCATTTCTTGCGTCGGTTGAATAAAACTCAAGCGTTTCATCGGAGATAACTCCGTCATAATCGTTTTGCAGCTCAATGTCGATTGAGCAAAGAAGCTCGGTCTTGTCAAAATCGCCGATATACACATTATCGCCGGGGGTTTTAATCAAAAATTGATAGAACGATTTAAACGTTTCGGTATCGAATTCTTTTCCGTCGAGAGTGACCGAATAGCTTTCGCTGTCGCCGCTGCCCTCGAATGTTAAATCGCCCGAGGTTGATTTAACCGAAAGCTTGCCGATATCATAAACATATGTTCCGAGAACCATTTCGGAAACAACCGAAGCCGGCGTCATATCCAGCCAAGGTGCATTATCGCTGTTGAAAAGATAAATCAAATTGATGCCGCCCATATATCCGTAGCGGTACGTTTCGCCGTCGATTTCAACACTGTCACCGAAGAAAAGCAGAATATCGCCGATATCCGTTTCGGTAAGAACTGTGCAAAACGGATCGGTAAAACCGCACGCTTCAAGGTCATCATCGCTCGGGTGAACCTTGTAGATATCATTCGCAAGCAGCCCGAAAATTCCGTGAGTATACTCGGGTGATTCGGTTATATCAAGATATGCGTTTATCGGTGAAACCATTATGTGCGAAGCGGTGTTTCCGTGCAATATATCCTCATAATCACCGGTGATATCATATTCAAAAACAATATCGTAATCCAAATCGCTGCGAAGCACCGTAACACGTTCGATTTTCGGATATTCACTCTCCGAAGGTTCTTCGAGAACGGTCTTTGAAAGGAAATGGAAAAGGTTATGCTTGCAGTAAAGAACCGCAGTATTCTCAACGGAATAAACCGTATCGGAATCGGGATATTTCACATAAACTCCGCCTATCGGCGTTTTATCTCCGATAATTATCGTCATCTCGTCATTATCGGTTTTCAAAGTTACCGTTGCGATATCATCGCTTTCAAATCCGTATTCCGACAGGTTTTCGGGCGCTTCGTCAACAATTGTGGCTTCTGCGCAGGAAAGGTTGTTGGGAAGTGTGTAAAGGTAGCCCTCATCCTGCAAAATGTCGTCATAATCATCAAGAAAATAGTATATCTCATCGGTTTGGTTGCCGTCGGAATCGGTCTTGGTTCGTGTGTGTTGGGTCAGTGTGAAGCTGTCGCTTGCATTATCGACAATAACCGTTTTGATATCGGCGGTTTCAAATTGATTGAGATAAACCGTGTTTTCGGTATCGGATACGGAAGCCGACGAATCCGACAGTGAAGATTCGGACTCGGACTTATCCTTATCGTTGAGAAGAAAAATCATCGCCGCCAAAAGCACGGCAAACGCCGCACCCGCAGCTATAAAAAACTTTACATTGCCGCTCATCTGTGTCTCCTTCTGTACCAAACAATGCCGCAGACACAAAGCACGCATATGGGTATTACAAATATAACAAGCGTCGAAACAACCTTTGACTGCTTATCGGACATTACGATATCATAGTTTTCGACCTGTGTTGACGAAATTTGGAACTTTAAAGAATCCGCTTTTTCCGTTATGGTATCGACTGCGGTAAGAAGCCAATTATAGTTATTGAGTGCAGAGTTATCAAAGCCCGAATATGTCACAAACGCCGAGCTTAATACAAACACATTATTCACGCACAATTCGTTATCGACATACTGTCTTCTTGAAGAAAGTGCGGCAATTTCATAAGTGCCCTCGGAATTATCGACCTTATTTCCGGTGCCGTCAACGATAACGGCATCATCGGAGGTTGAAAGCATTGAAATTGTGTGAATGCTGCCGTTTCTTTCAAACGAGCGCTTTAAGGGAAGCACGTTGAGCGCATAAATCGGCAAAGAATCGTCATGAATACCGGCATTGTAATCGTCGTTCATAACCTCTTGCTCGCTGTTATCGACTACCTGTGCGAAAATATACTGATTTCCGCTTTGGTCATACGCATAGCACTCCGAATCGGTTTCGTAAACAACGCCGTCGCCAAATTCAAATCCCCAGTTGGCAAGAAAACTGTCAAGTTTGGGCGTGTTGTAACGCAATGTGCCGGATATATAAATGATATCGGTACCGTATTTGCCGTCATTGTAAAGATAATCATCGATTTTATCAAGCATTTCATCGGTATAGTCGCTGTCCGGACCGGGAATCACCAGCACGGAAGCATCTTGCGGAATTTCGCCTGTTACAAGATCGATATATTCGTAATAATAGCCGTTAAGATAAAGCGACTGAATGAAATAATCGGCAATTGTGCCCTCTTCCTCATCGCCGACAACGGCAACTTTCATCGGATTTGCGTTGGAAACAAAGGCAATTGCGGAAGTGAGCGTATTTTCCGTATCATATCCCAAAATCAGTTCGCTCGTATCGGCATAGCCGTAAAGATAGGCATAATAATTTTGCTGATATGCCTCTTCGTCGATAATAAGAATATCTAAAATGCTGAATACTTTTACTCTTGATTCGCACTGAACGACAACGTCGCCTTGCGAAAGCTCACCCGAATAGTTTTCGTTTAATTCCGCAACCTTTGCCGGATTTGATACCATATCGAGAAATTCAATGGAAATTTTGTCCGAATAGCTTGCATATTCTTTCAAAAGCTCAACAACCTGCTTGTCGATTACGGCATCACCCGTGTACGATCCGAAAACCGCACCCGCTTCAAACGAATCCTCCGGATAGAGAACGGTAATCGAAACTTCTTTGTCAAGCGTCTTTACGAAATTTGCCGATTCTTCGGAAAGCTCATAATACTTACTGCTTGTAAGGTCGATATTAAGCGAATATTTATCGTTTAAAAGCGAAGCAACAATATTAAGCAGCACAATAACCACGATAAAAACAACGATTAAAGCGGTTGACAGTGTGCCGTATTTAAGCTTTTTATGTGTTTTTGCAGACGCTTTAGGAGCGTCGTTTTCAATAATATCTTTTTTGTCACTCATTTTCATCTCTCCTTTCGTTTAGCTCCAGCGTTTCTTTTCAAGGATTCTGATAGTGAGGAAATTAAATACCGCAACTATGCTGAGATAGAAAAGAATTGACGAAACGTTGAATACGCCTGTTGTAAATTCGTTGTATTTGTCATAAAACGAAAGATTTTTAATAGCGTTCGCAACGGCTTCAAAAATCTTGTTAAGCCAATCGGCATTATCCACGCTGATTTTTGCGATAAGGTCGGAGATGGTATCCATAATAAGGAAAACAAGGTTGAATACAATTGCAAGAACCGCCGCAACCACAACGTTTTCGGTCAACGATGAAACAAACACGCCGATTGAGATGAATGCGGCGCCGAGGAAGAAAAGACCTATCACCGTACCGAAAGTCGTGCTCCACGGAACCTCGCCGAAAAGCGAAAGAATCATTCCGAACAAGGGAAAAATCGCAACAGCGGCAACATAAAGCACAAGAGCCGCAAAAAATTTACCGTAAACAATTCCCGCAAGGCTGACCGGCGATGTGAGCAACGCCTGATCGGTTTTCAGCCTTTTATCGTCGCTTAAAAGCTTCATTGTTATCAGCGGAATAAAAATAAGGTTTACATAAAACATCAACGAAAAGCAAGCCGACATATCGGCTGTGAGCGATTGCAAACATCCTGCCCAAAAGAAAATACCGGCACAGAAATAGAATACCGCCAAGAATACATAGCCGACGGGCGATGTAAAATATGATGTTATTTCACGTTTAAATATTGCACCCATTTAATGTCATTCCTCCCCGTCAAGAATAATGTCGGATACACCGAGCGTAGGTTCGCCGTCTTCGGTGATTTCCTCCGAAGCTTTAATTTCGTCGGTATTGTTTTCATCGCCGTTTTCGGAAATATCGGCATTTGGCATTGCAATGCTCTCACCCATTGTGATTTTAAGGAAGATATCTTCAAGGGTAAGTGCGTTGCTGCGCAGTGAATAAATGCACCAATTGCGTGCGAAAATGCGCTTGTTAAGCTCTTTTCTGATATCAACGCCGTATGAGGCTTCTATTTCATATTCAAAAACACCTTTTTCCTGCTGCATTCCGACATTTACCGTTTCAACTCCGGGAATCGCCGAAAGCACCTTAACGACCTCGTCTTTAGGTCCGTCGATTGCAACGGTAAGCCTGTGATCGTTGGAAACCGACTGCGAAAGGTTAAATGCGGTATCATCTGCGGCGATAACGCCTTTGTTTATGATAATTACCCTGTCGCACACCGCTTGAACCTCGGAAAGAATATGTGAAGAAAGAATAACCGTATGATTCTTGCCGAGCCTCTTTATAAGGTTTCTTATTTCGATTATCTGCTTCGGGTCAAGACCGACAGTCGGCTCATCGAGAATGAGCACGGGCGGATTGCCGATAAGCGCCTGAGCAAGCCCGACACGCTGTTTATATCCCTTTGAAAGGTTTTTGATTATTCTGTCAAAAACGTCGTTTATTTTCACAAGCGAGCAAATATCTCTGATATGTGAGATTTTAGGCAAATTGCACTTCTTCAAATCAAACATAAAATAAAGATATTCTTTAACGGTCATATCAAGATAAAGCGGCGGAATTTCGGGAAGATATCCAATCTGTTTTTTCGCCTTGATAGGATCTTTGAGAATGTCCGTACCGTTAATGAGCGCCTGACCGCTCGTTGAAGAAATATATCCGGTAAGAATATTCATCGTTGTGGATTTTCCCGCACCGTTCGGTCCGAGAAATCCGAGAATTTCGCCGTCATGAACTTCAAACGATATGTTGTTCACAGCCAAATGCGAACCGTAAGCTTTTGATAGGTTTTTGACTTCTATCATATATTGTTGGCCTCCTGTATTTATGTTTACGGCATCTGCCTATGCAAACGCCGCTTTTGACATTGTTTGCCTTATGCACTATATCAGCAAAGGCTTAAAATAACCTTAATGTTTCAATATCTTTATTTATTTGCCAAACAAGCTCTTTCGGGCTTGAAAAGCGCTTTTCATCACGAATAAAGCCGAAAAACAAAACCTCGACATCACAATCGTAAAGGTCGCCCGAAAAATCAAGTATATGCGTTTCCGCTACAATATCCGATTCTTCGTAAAAAGTCGGTCTTTTCCCGACATTGGTTATGCTTTTGTATATTTTGCCGCCGATTAGCGTTTTGGTGGCGTAAACACCGAGCCGAAGCGGCGCACAGGTTTTAAGATTCAACGTGGGAAAACCCATTTCAGTGCCGCGGCGATGGTCGCAAAAAACCTTGCCGGCAATCGAAAAATCCCTGCCGAGAAGCTTGGACGCTTCGGCAATATCGCCGAAATTCAGCGCACAGCGCACTGCCTGCGATGAAACTCTTTTTCCGTCAAGCTCAAAGTGTGGAACAATGCAACATTCGATTTTGCAGTCTGCGCACAGCTTTGCAAGGTCAAAAGCATCGGCACAGGCATTGTGCCCGAACCTGAAATCCTTTCCGCAAAAAACACGTGCGCAATTGATTTTATCGGCTAAAATATCACGCACAAATTCCAAAGGTTCAAGGGTGCGTATGCTTTCAAAATCAAAAGAATAAACGTTTTTTATTCCGCATTCTTTTATATATCGGCATTTTTGCTCCTGCGAATATATATATTGAATTTTTCGCTGTTGTTTATTATTAAGCGTATCGTTATCAAAGGTGAAACAAACCGGCACAAGCCCCGAATCTTCGCATTCGGCGGCTTTTTCAAGCACGCTTTTGTGCCCTAAGTGCACGCCGTCAAACAATCCGAGCGCAGCAGCTGTTTTAGCCTCGGTCAGCATTGATATCACCTCTCAGATTTCAGTCAACCCGATAAAAATTTTTTTCAATCCTCAAAACACGGCAGTCAAAATCAATATTGGCAGTGCCCAAAAATTCGCCGTTGTCGCCAAACACCGCATATCTTACATCACGCAAATCATTTATACCGAGCTTATCAATCGATAGCTTGACGCCGTTTTTATATTTTTCGCAATTTGTGCTTGAAAGTGTAATTTTCGGGCAATTCTCAAACAGCTGACACGGCTTAAGCATGGTATTTTCAAGGCAGCCCGATTCAAAAAGCTCTTTAACCGTATCAAAATCCAAACAATCTTCAAGCGAAAATCCGCATGAAGCCGTTCGGCGCAATGCCGTCATTGTTGCCCCGCATGAAAGCGCCGTGCCGATATCGTCAATCAAAGTGCGGATATAAGTGCCCTTTGAGCATTTAACGTCTATCAAAGCGGTGTAATTATCTGCGTCAAAATCAATAAGAGAAAGCGAAAAAATATTCACGTTTTTTTTAGGGCGCTGAGTTTCAATTCCTTTTCGGGCAAGCTTATAAAGCTTTTGACCGTTGACGGAAACCGCCGAATACATCGGAACAATCTGCTCGATTTCACCCTTAAAAGCGTTTAAGGCATTTTCAAGCTCGTTTTCGGAAAAATGCGGCTTTGCAGTGCTTAAAATCTTGCCTGTAATATCAAGCGTATCGGTAACAATTCCGAATTTCATCTCGGCAGTATATGCCTTGACATCGTTATCAATCATATCGCACGCTTTTGTTGCATTGCCTAAAAATATCGGAAGAACGCCCGTTGCCATGGGGTCAAGCGTTCCGCCGTGACCGATTCGCTTCATTTTGAGAATGCCGCGAAGCTTTGCTACAACATCAAATGATGTAAAGCCCTGCGGCTTGTCAATACAGATAATACCGTTCATTATCTCAACACCTTACCGATTTCATCGACAATCATCAATTTGACCCGTTCTATTGAATATTCGTTGCCAAACTCACACCCTGCGGCATTTTTATGTCCGCCGCCGCCAAAGCTTGCGCATATATCGGAAACGCAAAAATCACCCGCCGAACGCATTGAAGCTTTTAATTTGCCGTCATCACGTTCTTTCACGGTCACACCCACAACAACGCCCATAGTCTGCAAGGGCAAATTCATCGTTGTATCAAGCTCGGCTTCATCTACATTAAGCGCCGAAAGCAAATCTCTTGAAATATACACAAACGCACATTTCCCACCGAAAAAGTATTCGGTATTTTCGTAAATGGCAGCTTCAAGTTTAATTTTGCCTATGCTTTTTATATCGAACATTTCTCTGTTGATATTCGCAAAATCAAAATTATATTTCAAAAGCTGCGAAACAATTTCGTGCGTGCGTGATGTTGTGTTTGAAAACTTAAAGCATCCGGTATCCGTTGCTATTGCGGTATAAAGCCTTTTGGCGATTTCATCGTCAAGACAAACATCAAGAGCTTGAGCCAATTCGTAAACAATCTCGCCTGCCGCCGCCGCATTTGAATCAAGCAGCGTATTTTCGGCAAAGCCGACATTTGAAGCGTGGTGGTCGATGTTAAGCAAACATCGCTTGGCATAAACCGTACGCAAATCGCCCAAAAGACTGTCATCGGCAAGGTCAACCGCAATTACGGTTTTTTCTTCAAAATCAAACTCTGAAAAATCCGTATAAAGAAACGCATATCGTTCGGGAAAGCCTGTAAAGTTCAAAACCTTGGCACGTTTTTTGAGCTTTTTGAGAATAAGGCAAAGCGCAAAAGCACTGCCGAAAGCGTCACCGTCGGGATTTTGGTGTGTCAAAATCGCAAAATCGTCATTATTTTTCAAAATGCCGCACGCAGTAGAAATATCAATATAATTACTCATCAATCAAATCTTCTCCGTTTTCGTCACTTTTGACAAGGTTTTGCAGCATTTTGCTGATTTTTGCGCTGTGCTCGATAGAATCGTCGGCAACAAAATGCAACTCGGGGCATTTTCTCATTTTCAGCGCAGAGCACAGCATTTTTTTAATGTACCCCGAAGCGCTGACAAGCCCCTTAACCGCCTCTTTGGTGCAGTCCATTCCCTTTAATGATGAAACGTAAACCGTGCAATGCGACATATCGTTTGTAAGGTCGGTGCGAATCACGGAAACCATATTATCCGCAACCCTCGGATCCTTTACGGTGCGCAAAATAGCAGTCATTTCACGCATTACGTCCTCATTCAATCTAATAGATTTGAAACTCGGCATAGCTTAGACAAATGCCTTTTATTCAAAAGGCACATCCTCCTTTTTATGCTTTAAAAAGACAAAATCAATCTTCTCTGTATTCTTCGATTATGAATGCCTCGAAGATATCACCCTCTTTGATATCGTTATATTTTTCAAGACCGATACCGCATTCATATCCCTGATTTACTTCCTTAACATCGTCCTTAAATCTCTTAAGGCTGTCGATTTTATCTTCAGCCAAAACAATACCGTCACGAACCACTCTTATCTGGCAGGCACGTGTGACCTTGCCTTCGAGAATATATCCGCCCGCTATCATACCGACGCTGGAAATTTTATAAACCTGACGAACTTCGATTCTACCCATTTGCACTTCACGGAATTTCGGTGCAAGCATACCCTTCATAGCGGTCGAAATTTCCTCAATGGCGTCATAAATAATCCTGTAAAGTCTGATATCCACACCGTCACGTCTTGCGTTTTCAAGCGCAATCGGGTCGGGACGAACGTTAAATCCGACAATTATTGCGTTTGAAGCGTTCGCAAGCATAACATCGCTCTCACTTACAGCACCTACGCCGCCGTGAATAACCCTAACTCTTACCTCATCATTGGTCAATTTTTCAAGCGACTGCTTTACCGCTTCGACCGAACCCTGAACATCTGCCTTTACAATAATGGGCAGCTCTTTAATCTCACCCTGCTCGATTCGTGAGAATAAATTATCAAGCGTAACTTTTTGATACTGCTTGAATACCTCCTGCTTGGCTTCTTCCTTGCGCTGGTTTACAAGCTCTCTTGCAAGCTTTTCATCCTCAACCGCATTGAAGATATCGCCTGCGCTGGGCACCTCGGCAAGGCCGGTTATCTCAACGGGAACGGACGGACCTGCCGTCTTAACGCTTCTGCCCTTGTCATCGGTCATCACTCTTATTCTGCCCTCGGCTGTGCCGGCTATTACAATATCGCCGGATTTTAACGTGCCGTTTTGCACAAGCACAGTTGCCACAGGGCCTCTGCCCTTATCAAGGCGTGCTTCGATTACAGTACCTTTTGCGAGCCTGTCGGGATTTGCTTTAAGTTCCATAACATCGGCAACCAAAACGACATTTTCCAAAAGCTCGTCAATACCCTCGCCGGTTTTTGCCGATACGGGAACGCAAATTACATCGCCGCCCCATTCTTCGATAACAAGGCCGTGCTCGGTCAGCTCCTGCTTAACTCTGTCGGGATTAGCTCCCTCTTTATCGATTTTGTTGACAGCGACTATAATTTGAACATTTGCCGCCTTTGCGTGGTTTATGGCTTCAACTGTCTGCGGCATAATACCGTCATCTGCCGCAACAACAAGAATAGCAATATCCGTAACGGAAGCACCTCTTGCACGCATTGAAGTAAACGCTTCGTGACCGGGGGTGTCAAGGAAAGTTACTTCACGTCCGCCGACCGATACTCTGTAAGCACCGATATGCTGTGTAATACCGCCCGCCTCGGAGGCTGTTACGTTTGAATTTCTTATTCTGTCAAGAAGCGAAGTCTTGCCGTGGTCAACGTGACCCATTACAACAACAACAGGACTTCTTTCTACAAGAACGCCGTCGTCATCGTCTTCATTATTGATAAGGCGCTCTTCAATTGTGATTACAACTTCCTTTTCAACCTTTGCACCAAGCTCCTCCGCTACAAGAGCCGCAGTGTCAAAATCAATAACCTGATTTATGCTTGCGAAAACATCAAGCCCCATAAGCTTTTTGATAACTTCGGTTGCAGTCACCTTAAGCTTTTGAGCCAAATCGCCGACGGAAATTTCCTCCGGAATAGTCACTTTAAGCTGTTGCTTTCTTGCCCTTTCAAGCGCCAATCGCTGAAGCTTTTCCGCCTCGGTTTCACGCTTTGAGCTTAAATGCTGATTTTTACGCTGCGCTGATTTTTGTGTGATCTTCTGCTTTTTGGAATAATTATCCTTATTCTTTCCGCCTTGCGGAGCGATTTTTTCATAGCGCTCATTATATTTATCAAGGTCAACATAGCTGCCTCTGGTATCAACCGTGGTGCGCTTTACAGTCGGCTCGTTTGACGTTGTCGAAGTAAAATTCGATGAAAGCTGCTGACGCACACCCCTATCCTGAGCCTTTGCAGGCGCTTTTTGAGCCTTTTTGGAAGACTTTGTTTCCTTTTTGGCTTGCTCTGTCTTATTTGCAACGCTATCTTGCACTTTGTCCGAAACTTTAGCGGATTCGGCGCTTTTAACCTCTTTTTTGTCATTATCGACTTGCTGCGGCACTGCGTTTTTTTCTGATTTTGCGGTTGTTTCAACCTTTTCGGCTTTCTCAACCTTTTCAATCTTTTCGGATTTTTTGGCTTTTTCGGTCTTTTCGGTTTTAGCCGATTCACGCCGCAACGCCTTTTGAGCCTTCTTCTCGGATTTAGGTTCTTGCTTTGCCTTTAATGCAGGCTTATTCTTTGAAGCAAAATATGAATCAAAGCTTTCTACCTCATTATTCTGAGAATAATATTCGAGAAGAAGATTCACCTCCTCGCTGTCAAGACCCGAAGCGGGCTTTTTCTTGGCACCGGTAAGCTGCTCAAGAGAATTTATAAGCTCCTGATTACCCTGCGAAAGCTCTTTTGCCAAGTCATTAAGTTTAACCTTTTTAGTCATAGGCGAATCCCCCTTAAATTGTAGCGGATAAATTTATATAATATTATTTTGCAGCAATACTGTTGCTTGAATATTCGGCGAATTTTGCGGCAAAGCCTTTATCGTTTACGGAAAAAACGGCATATTCTTTTTTCAATGCGTTATATGCCTGATTTGACGTAAAATCACCGATAACCACGGGAATATTTCCATATTTACGGCAGAAAAAACGTGCTTCTTTTTCAGTTTTTTCCGAAACGTCCGACGCAAGTAAAATACAGGCGCAATCACCGTTTGAAGCGGCGGCAATCGACTTATCGAAACCGCCGATAAGCTTGCCGGCTTTGGCGCAAATTGTCAGCAGATTAAGCGTTTTGTTCGAGTTCATTGAGCATTTCCTCATAAACAGAATCTGCAATTTCACACTCAAGCGTACGTGCGGCTCTTTTGTTTTTTTTCAAAGCCGCAAGGCATTTTGTGTTTTTGCAAACATAAGCGCCTCTGCCGTTCATTTTTCCGGTAAGATCAAGACAAACGCTGCCCTGCGGTGTGCGAACAATTCGTATAAGCTCACGCTTGGGCTTCATCTCGCCGCAGCCGCAGCACATCCTCATGGGAATTTTTTTATTTGTCATAATGCTGTCAGCCTTTCAAAATCAATCGTTTATGCCCTTGATTGTGTTTTCAAATTCGGGTTTAATGTCAATTTTAAAGCCGGTAAGTCTTGCGGCAAGCTTGGCATTTTGTCCCCTATTTCCAATTGCAAGCGAAAGCTGATTATTAGGCACAACAACCGTGCATTTTTTTGCTTCCTCGTCATCGACGGTAACGCTGAGAACCTCCGCCGGGGCAAGTGCTTTGGCGATAAACTCCTCGGGCACATCACTGTAGCCGACAAGGTCTATTTTTTCGCCGCTAAGTTCACGCAAAATTGCGTTAATACGGCTTCTGCCGGGTCCAATGCAAGCGCCGATTGCGTCAACGTTCGCATTTTTCGATACCACGGCGATTTTGGTTCTGCCGCCGGCCTCTCTCGATATAGCCTTAATTTCAACCGTTCCGTCGTAAATTTCGGGCACTTCAAGCTCAAAAAGGCGCTTGACAAGGTCTTTGTGTGTACGTGAAATTTTAATTATAGGTTTTCTGTCGGGATTGAGAATCGCTACGACATAAACCTTAATGATATCGCCCTCGACAAGCGTTTCGCCCGGAATTTGCTCATTTCTGAAAAGATAAAGCTCGGTGCCGTCATACATAAGATTTACCGTTCCTCTATTCGGTTCGACCTTGGTGACCGTAACGGTAATGCACTCATGCTCCTTGCTGCCGAATTGCTCGATAAGCTTTGCACGGTTAATTTCCTTTATGTCGCCCCTTATGGACTGTTTTGCCGATTGTGCCGCAACACGCCCGAATTTTGATTTATCAAGCGGAATATGGCAGATATCGCCGACCGAAAGCCGCTTATCATACGACTTGGCGGGAGTAATGTTTATTTCGTTTGCCGAATCCTCAGGTTCGCCCTCGACAACGGTTTTCAAAAGCGCCATTTCAAAAATATTATTCTCAGGATCGATAATCACGCTGATTCGCTCTGTATCGGGATAATCACGTTTAATCGCCTTAGTTATCGCAGATGATATTTTTTCGATAAGAACAGACGCTTCAACGCCGTTTTCTTTTTCAAGTAAGGCGAGAGCCTCAAAGAAATCCTTGCTCATAATTCTTCTCCTTCATAGGGTTTGTTATCTATGGTTTTTACTGACGCAATATCCGCAAATTTAACGGATAAAGCGCATTTTCCGGCAATTTTCAGACCCTGTGTGTCAAACTCCTCTAAAACGCCTTCAAATTCACGCACATCATCAATCGGGCGAATTGTCTTTAAAGAAATTTCGCTTCCGATATAGCTCTCAAAATGAGATTTTCTGGTCAATTCACGTTCGGCACCGGGTGAACACACTTCAAAAAAATCCCACGGAACATCTTTAAACAAAGCGTCAAGTTCTTTATCAAGCGGATGTGAAACCTTAACGCAATCATCAATATCAATCCCGTTTTCGCTGTCAATATACACCCGAAGATACATCGAAGCGCCTTCTTTTTCAAAGCGAATATCCCAAATCGTGTAACCGAGTTCATCGACAATACGTTGTGCAACGGCGCTGACCTTGCTTTCGGTCGGACTGTAATTTTTCAGTCGCATCATCGTACTCCTTTTCAAAAAAATCCTTATACATAAACGAAAGACCGAAGTGATTCGGTCTTTGGTGCAACTATATGTTATAGTATATCACAGCTTTTTCGGAAAATCAAGTCTTTTTTCAAAAAAAGCCGAAAAAATATCAAAAATACGGCAAAGTCACATTTCGTTTCGGTTTTCAAGCGCCCGAAACAGCGTTACTTCATCGGCATATTCAACCTGTGCACCCACAGGCAAACCAAACGCAAGCCTTGTCACCTTAACGCCCAGCGGCTTTAAAATACGGGCAATATACATTGCCGTTGCCTCGCCCTCAACGGTAGGATTGGTCGCCATAATAACCTCGCAAACTCCGTTACCGATTCTGGCAAGCAGCTCTTTTATTTTAAGCATATCCGGCGTTACACCGTCAATCGGAGATATCAGCCCGTGAAGCACGTGATATGTACCTTTATATTCGCCGGTGCGTTCAAACGCCGAAATATCCTTTGGCGATTCAACAACGCAGACAATCGATTTATCACGCATAATGTCATCGCAAATCGGGCAAAGCTCATTCTCCGAAAGGTTTTGGCAGCACTTGCAATAGGTGATTTTGGTTTTTGCGTTTACAATGGCGTCGGCAAGGTCTTTAGCCTCCTCCTGCGACATTGTCATGACAAAATATGCAAG
This sequence comes from uncultured Oscillospiraceae bacterium, assembly GCA_964490175.1. Classification (GTDB taxonomy): domain Bacteria; phylum Bacillota; class Clostridia; order Oscillospirales; family Ruminococcaceae; genus RGIG3077. The sequence goes on from CAZBAI010000009.1 coordinate 29,135, forward strand.
CCGTTGTGCTGTTTTCATTCCGATTCCGGGCAGCTTTGCAAACTGCTCGGCAAGAACGACAAGCGGCATTGCGTCATTGTTTCTCATTGCCGATTAAAACATTCCGGGGATGGAAACGCCGCCGGTAACCTTGCTGACTTCTTCTTCGGTTACAGCGTCGATATGCGCAACCGTTTCGTTTACAGCACTGATGATAAGGTCTTGAAGCATTTCGATATCATCGCCGTTTACAACCTCGGGCTTGATTGTGAGCGCTTTAATAACCTTTTTGCCCGACATAACAAGCTCAACGGCACCGCCGCCTACACTGCGTGTAAAGTCCTGCGACTCTATGTCCTCCTGTACCTGAGTGATCTGCTCCTGCATTTTTTGAGCCTGTCTGATCATTTGATTCATATTCTGAGCGCCGCCTGCGCCCACGCCCTTAGGCAGTCTTGATTTCATTTGAAACTTCCTCCTGAATTTTCATCATTAAAATTTATATTTTTCCTTCCGGAATTATCTCCGTAGGGACACCCGAAGCCTGTGCATTTTTGACAAAAGCCTCGGATTTATCAACATTTGCGGTTTGTGCGGTTTTCACCTTTGCCCTGATAATATATTGTCTGCCGAGCACCGTTTTTATCGATTCGCTAAGCGCCGCTTTATTTTCGGGCGTTTTAAACAATTGCATAAAGAACGGGTTTTTGGTGATTATCAGCATTATGTTTTCATAAGCATATGCGACAGATCCATCCAAACTGCCGGCAACCGACGGCGACACTCTGAAAAATTCGTCGATAACCTCATTCCAGCGATCAACCCGCTTAAAATCCTGCGGACTGATTTTCGACAAATCGACCTGCGTTTCACCGCTTTCCTCACGCAATGCGGCCTTTTCTTTTGTTTTTCTTGCATCAGCGGTTTTCGCAATGCTTACGGCATTTTCAAAAGAATCGGAATTGCCAAGCTGCGCAATGCGCCTTTCAAGGGCGTCAATACGTGCAATGAGTGCGTCGGTTTTTGCCGAATCGATTCGGTCGTTTTTATCGGAAACATTGCCTGTTGCCAACCTTATAAAGCACATTTCGATATGCGCGCGCTTATTAACGGCACGCACAAGCGAATCGGCGCAGTTTGAAATTTCACCGAGAACGGATATCACCGAAGAAAGCGAATATTCATTAGACAATTTTTTTAATATATCAAGCTCGTCGGGCATACAGTCAAGCAATGAAGAATCACCGTTTGAAGCCTTCAAAAGCATGAGATTGCGATATTGCACGATAAGGTCGGCGCAAAGCCTTGACATATCTTTTGAGTTTGCATACAGCTTAGAAATAATATCAAGCGATTTTGCGACATCGTTTTGCGCAACGCTTTTCATAATATCGAAAAGGTATTCCTTTCCGGCAACTCCGGCGGCATTTGCAACCGTATCGGAATCAATGCTATCGGAAAACGCCGCACACTGGTCAAGCAACGAAAGTGCGTCACGCATTCCGCCGTCGGCAAGCGAAGCGATCCTTGCGGCGGCATCGGCTGTAAGCGAAAATTCCTCATTATCGGCGATATAAAGCAGCCTATCGGCGATATCACGAGGCAAAATCCGCCTAAAATCGAACCTTTGACATCTTGAAAGAATCGTTTGCGGGATTTTATGTGCCTCTGTGGTCGCAAGAATGAATTTAACGTGCGCAGGCGGCTCTTCAAGCAGCTTTAAAAGTGCGTTAAAGGCGCTTACGCTGAGCATATGCACCTCATCGACAATATATATTTTATATTTGCACCGCTGAGGGGTAAAAAGCGCATTTTCACGCAACTGGCGAATATCGTCAACGCCGTTATTTGAAGCGGCATCAATTTCGATAATATCGCCGAGCGCAAAATCATCGGCGTCGGCACAGACCTCGCATTCGTTGCACGGATTGCCGTTTTGAGCGTTTTCGCAGTTGATTGCCTTGGCAAAAATCCTTGCGCAAGTGGTTTTGCCCGTTCCCCTTGAGCCGGTAAACAGATAGGCGTGCGCCGTGCGGTTATTCTTGATTTGATTGCGCAAAGTAACGGTGATGTGCGACTGCGAAATGACATCATCAAACGATTTCGGACGCCATTTTGTATAAAGTGCCTTATACATCACAATTCCCCTTTGCTGATTTCTCAAAAATTCCGAAACATAGGTGTGCAGGCTTACTGCGGCACATGGGACGGTCTGCTTAATGCTGCTCGGTTCCCCGCCTGACATGGTTCACAGTGACCCATTGCACAGGGCCCGCACACCTATATTTCGGAATTACCACAACATTATATCACAATATTTTTTTAATTGCAAGGGTTTTTTCAAAAAATATTGTCAAATTCAAAAAATGCCCGATTTTACACGGGCATTTTCCATTAAAACCAACATTTTTCGATATTTATTCACTGATACCGCTTACGATAATTCCCAAAATTTTAGGCTTGTTGTTTGTATCTTCAATCTCGATTCGGATTTTTGTATTTGCGGCAAAACCGTCGGCTTGCTTGTTTTTAAAAACCGAAACCTGCTTGCGCTCCGAACCTTGCGTCCATTTTGTGCTTCTGTATTCATATTCGTAATCATTAACATAAAGCCTGTAAACGCCGCCGTTGCCGTTCAAAGCATAAAGCAGTGAGAATGCGTCAAAATCCTTTTTAATTGTCGTTTGATAAATACCGGGTGCGGTTTCGGACAGCGAAGAAAACGCAATATACTGATAAGAATCGTAAGAGGCGGTTTCTTCATAAAGCGGTTGCGAGGGAATTTGCGTTGTTTTCAAATCCTCGTCAACACATACGGAAATTGTCTGCACAGCGGCTGACACATACAGCGCATAGCCTTCATCATTGGGAAAAACGCCGTCATAGCTAAGCTCGGGATTATCGCTTTGCGAAAACGCTTCGGCAGCTTCAATGCACTTTCCGTTATAGTGAGCGGTTATCGCCCTTATAGCCTCGGCTTTTTTGGAATTTTCGCTTTCGGTGCTTTGAATCACCGTCAAAATTTCGGCATTCGGATACGCCGCCTTTGCCGCCCTTACAAGCGCTTCATACTGCGAATCAAACGCCGTATTATAGTCGGTTCGCACATCATTTGCGCCGAGAGAAACAATAATAATGTCATAATCCACATTATTGTCAAGCGCCTTTATTTCATAATACTGAATGAATGCCGTTGCATAATTATATGCAAGATTGGTAATGTAAACGCTTGAACCGTATTTTCCGTAAAGCTCGTCGCCGAGCGTATCAACCCAAGCCGTGCCGTCTTGCGAACCGTAGCCCGTGCAGGTTTCATCACCCAAAACAAGCACATTTACACGCTCGCCGTTTTTCAGTTTTTGATAAGCCGATTCACGTGTGCTGTCGATAATGGCGCTGTCTATCGGGTTTGAATTTATATTCGAATCGGGCTTTGTATTTGAAAAATCATTCTTTTTCTCGGCATAAACGCTTGAAAAATAAGCTGCGTTTTCCTGTGCGGCAGGTTTATTTGTTTTATAGTATTTAAACGCCCATACGCCGCAGACTATGCCGCAAATTGCCATAATGCAGGCAAGAATGATTACCTCAAGCCGTGTTACTCTGTTTCGCATTTGCTCTCTCCTTTACCGTTTTACTTGGATTTGGCGTTAGTTTTTCCGCCAAGCGCCTTTGTGCTTTGCTTTGAAGCTTCGCTTTTGTTTTGTGTATTTTTCAAAGCCGAACCGCCGCTTGTGTTTGCATATTCATATTTACCGTATTTACCGTATTTGCCGTAGCCTGCCACACTTTCGGGCACGCCGTTGAGAACATATCCGAGAACTCTGGCGTTTGCGTTCACAACACGTTTTTTAACCTCGTCAACCTCATCATATGTGGAAATGCCGTAACGTGAAACAAGCACGATGCCCGCAATTATGTCGGAAAGAACAAGCACATCGCTGACAACATTAACAGGCGGTGTATCGATGATGATATAATCGTATTTTTCCGCAAGCTCGGAAAGAATCTCTTTAGTTGCCTCCGAAGAAAGCAGCTCGGAAGGATTCGGCGGAATAGGGCCGCAGGGAATCACATCAAGATTTTCGACAACGTTCTTTCTTATGACCTCATCAATTGTATTCAGCCGGCTTATGCAGGTTGCAAAACCGCTTTTTGCGTCAACTTTGAAGATTTTGTTTTGCACGGGCTTTCTCATATCGGCGTCGATAAGAAGAATTTTCTTGCCCGATTCCGCCATACTTATAGCAAGGTTTGCCGCAATGGTCGATTTGCCCTCGTTTGCAAGTCCGCTTGTTACGGCAAAAATTTTGTTTTGATAGGGAGCAAGCGCAAAAACGATATTGGTGCGCAAGCTGATAAACTCTTCTTTAACGGCAAACGGCGGATTTTCACTCAAAAGCACTGCGCTTGTCGCCGAAGTAAGCTGCCGCCTTGATGTGGCGACTTTGGTTTTTTTACCGTCGGTTCCGATAGTTCTGTAAGCGCAAACATGAGCCAAATCGGCAAAACCGCATTTTTTGCAAACCTTATCCGATGAATAAATGGTTCTATCGAAAATATACATCAAAAACACAATCGCACAGGCAAGCACAAAACCGAAAGCAAAGCCTATCACCGAAAGCTTTTTCACGCCGTTGTCGTTAGGTCTAACGGCAGGTTTTGCATCCGCCATGATTTCAACCGAGCCGGCACCGATAACGGAAACCAAGCTTTCCGGCGCAAGATATGCCACAAAGTTGCAAATATCCGCCGAAATTTCGGGCACGGGTGTTGTCGCCTGAATTTGAAGCACTTCGGTTTCGTCAACCGACGACATAGTTATGCATTCCAAAAGCTGCGATTTTGAAATACCCTGCTTTTTGTCATAATCTTCACCGATGGTAAAAATTGTCGAAAGACTTTCGGCGCCGTATTTTTCAATCAGCATATCCGAAACCTCGCCTATGACCATATCGTTTTTTAAAATGACAACATACGTTGCAACAAGCTTTTGTGCGGCGGAAAGATCGGAACTGCTGACAATTTCGCTCGAAACGACATCATCGGCATTTTTAACGTAAAGCTGAACGCTTGATGTATACGTCACGGGCTTGACAAAGCGTGCATAACAAAACGCAACGGCAAAGCCCGCAAGCGCCAGCACAACTACAATATAAAACTTTTTCAGCAAAAATTTCGCAAGATCGAATATGTCCAGCTCCTGCTCCTTTTCATCCTCATAGGTCGATACATAACGTTGCTGATCCATTAAAAGCCTCCACATTTATTTTTTATGGCAAGCCGCATAAAATCGGGTACAACAAACCCAATACGGCAGATGACACTTGTAGTTTGATTATAAAACAAATCTTTCACATTGTCAATTGCATTATTCAAACTTTGTCAAAATGCACAACTTTTCGCCATGCTTATGCCAACAGCGCCATATTGCGGGCAAAGAATTAACAAAATTTGGTCGAATCGACTGTTGACAAGCGTTGAAAAATAAGATATCATTACCTAAGTATATAGGATTGCTTTTTTTAAGCCTTTTTAAATTTTAAAGCTTTACGGCAAATTCAAGAAAGGAAATATCTTAAAACTTATGGAAATACTCTATGAAAACATATTAAAGCTTGATTGGAAAATGGCGGTGATGTGGCTTATCGGCGCTGTCCTCATCTATCTTGCAATCAAAAAAGATATGGAACCGACATTGCTTTTGCCGCTCGGCTTCGGCACGATTCTCGTAAATTTACCGCTTTCCGGCGCAGTAGAGCAAATTATTGACGGCAAAGTACAGGAAGGTGCGCTTTCCACACTATTTAAAGCGGGAATTTCAAACGAGCTGTTTCCGCTGATATTATTCATCGGCATCGGTGCGATGATAGATTTCGGGCCGTTGCTTTCCAACCCGAAGCTCATGCTTTTCGGCGCAGCCGCACAATTCGGTATTTTCTTCACGCTATGCGCCGCCTCGATGTTTTTTGAAATTAACGATGCCGCTTCGATTGCGACTATCGGTGCGGCAGACGGACCCACATCAATAATCGTTGCCCAAAAGCTCAATTCCGATTATCTCGGTGCGATAATGGTCGCCGCATATTCATATATGGCGCTTGTTCCGATGATTCAGCCGCCGATAATAAAGCTTTTGACCACCAAAAAGGAACGTCTTATAAGAATGGAGTACGTTTCAAGACCGGTATCGAAAACAACAAAGATTCTCTTCCCCATTATTATTACGGTAATTGCCGGGCTGATAGCTCCCGCTTCGGTTTCGCTTATCGGATTTTTAATGTTCGGCAACCTTATGCGTGAATGCGGCGTGCTTGATTCTTTGGCTCAAACCGCACAAAATGTGCTTGCAAACCTCATCACTATATTCTTGGGGATTACAATCTCTTCGCAAATGCGTGCCGAAGAATTTTTGAAAAAGGAAACCCTCATCATTCTCGGCTTGGGACTTTTCGCATTTATTTTCGATACGGCAGGCGGCGTGATTTTTGCCAAAATCATAAATCTGTTTTTGAAGAAAAAAATCAACCCGATGATAGGCGCTGCGGGAATTTCCGCTTTTCCCATGTCGGGCAGGGTTGTGCACAAATTGGCTCGCAGCGAAGATCCCGAAAACTTTTTGCTCATGCAGGCAACCGGCGTCAACGTTTCCGGACAGATAGCTTCGGTAATTGCCGGCGGCTTGATTCTCAATTTCTTCGGCTGATAAAAAAGGAGTGTGCTTTATGAATATCGAAATTTCAAATTTTGTCGATAATCTTTATTATATGGGCATCGGTATGCTCGGAATATTCATCGTTATAGGGCTTATCATCGCCATAACAACGCTTTTAAACGCTGTAACATCACCGAAAAATAACGATGATAAAAAGAAATGAATTTCATTGCAATCGGCAAAATAGGTATTGAATTGTATGAAATTTTATGCTACAATGTGGTAAACGCACTAAAACAAACACTGTGCGCAATCCAAAATCAAAAATATAAAAAAGGAACGGTATTAACATGAAAATTCTCGTAACCGGCGGCGCCGGATTTATAGGTTCAAACTTTGTTTACTATATGCTTAAAAATCACCCCGATTATGATATTGTCTGTATTGACGCACTGACCTATGCAGGCAACCTTTCAACGCTCAAAGAAGCGCTCGAAAACCCAAAATTTAAATTTGTTAAGGGAAATATTGCCGACAGAGAGCTTGTTTTTGAACTTTTTAAAAACGAAAATTTCGATATCGTCGTCAATTTCGCTGCGGAAAGTCACGTTGACCGCTCAATTGAAAATCCCGAAATTTTCCTCAAAACAAACATTCTCGGAACGCAGGTTTTGATGGATGCGTGCCGCAAATACGGCATTAAGAGATATCATCAGGTTTCGACCGATGAAGTCTACGGCGATTTGCCGCTTGACAGACCCGACCTTTTCTTCACCGAACAAACCCCTATTCACACTTCAAGCCCCTATTCGGCTTCAAAAGCCTCGGCTGATTTGCTTGTAATGGCATATCACAGAACATTCGGTCTTAACGTCACAATTTCACGTTGCTCCAACAACTACGGTCCGTATCACTTCCCCGAAAAGCTCATTCCTCTTATGATTGCAAACGCTCTTAACGACAAACCTCTGCCTGTTTACGGCAAGGGCGAAAACGTTCGTGATTGGCTTTATGTCGAAGATCATTGCTCCGCTATCGACCTTATCATCCACAACGGCAAAGTCGGTGAAGTTTACAACATCGGCGGTCACAACGAAATGGCAAACATTGATGTTGTAAAGCTTGTTCTTGCCGAGCTTGGCAAAAGCGAAGACCTCATCACCTATGTAACCGACAGAGCCGGTCATGACAGAAGATACGCTATCGACCCCACGAAGATACACAATGAGCTTGGCTGGCTGCCGGCAACAAAATTTGCCGACGGCATTAAGAAAACAGTTAAGTGGTATCTTGAAAACAAGTCCTGGTGGGAGGAAATCATCAGCGGCGAATATCAAAATTACTACGAAAAAATGTATTCAAACCGCTAATTACGGTTATTTTTCACACACGCACGTAACGGAGGTAAATTATGAGGCGCATTGTCAGCGTTGCTGCGGCGATTTTCGCCTGCCTTTTCATTGTTTCTCTCGCTATCGGCGTTCTTTCCAAAAATCAAAAAAACGAGCATGACAAAATGGTTTCGCAAATGAGCACAACCGTGACAACTGTTGCAACCACTACAAATTTTTGGGATTATGTCGAAAGCCTTAACACAACCACTACTGCGCCGCAAAGCGGGTTGCAGGAGGTAACTGTGCCTACTCAAACTCAGCCTCCGGCGGTTACAACAGTGCCCGATATTGAAATAGATTTTATCGGATAAATCCCATTTTGTGAACGCACACACAGTGCAATTACGATATTGATACCTTTTTATGTATCAATAGCTCATTCGTTTAAAACAAAGCCTTTCTTGTGCGTAAGAAACGCAATCGGCAAGGCGTGATTTGCATAGAGCTTATCACGCTTTGCTTAGATTTAAACGGTTCACACGGAATAACGATTGTGAGGTTGCTTTATGATGTATCCATTTTTAACCCTTAACGACGGAACGGAAATCACACATTCGGATATGCAACCTAACGGAGAAGTTAAGGTGTATATCGAAAAGCCCGATAACAAAGATTGTTTTCATAATGCGTATTGTATATTACCCGAATATCGCTGGGAAAAAATCTTCGGTTTTTCCGAAAGCGAGATTTCTTATTACAATAATATAATCGAAACAACCGCTCATTTAATCCTCAGATTTTCAAGAGAAGGAGGATTTAATAATGCCGCAAATTTTTAAAGTCGGTGCTTATTGGCTGTATTTTTGGTCTAATGAGAATATACCTCTCGAGCCTGTCCATTTTCATATATCAGAGGGATCTCCTTCCTCAAACGCAACAAAAGTATGGATTACCAAACACGGCAAATGCTACCTTTGCAACAACAATTCTCATATACCGAACAAAATTTTGAATAACATCATCGACATTGCCGAGGCTCGCAGTGATGAAATCATAGAAAAATGGATAGAGTATTTCGGTGAAATCTCATATTTTTGCTGATAAATTTTAAAAAACGACAATTCTCAGCGCAATTGTCGTTTATTTTTTAAGGAGAAAGCTTGAAATGAAATACAAAAACCCGATAATCAAAGGCTTTTACCCCGACCCGTCCGTATGCTGTGCAAACGGCAAATTTTATATGGTAGCAAGCAGTTTTCAATATTTTCCCGCAGTGCCGTTGTTTGAAAGCCATGATCTTGTAAACTGGAAGCAGATAGGTCACGTACTCACAAGACAAAGCCAAATCGAGCTGACAAACGTGCCCGACAGCGGCGGAGTTTTCGCCCCGACTATAAGATATTGCAACGGCAGATTCTACATGGTTACAACCAACGATACACTGCACAAAAATTTTTACGTTTTTACCGATGATATTTACTCCGAATGGTCAGAACCTGTATTTGTTGACCAAGACGGTATCGACCCATCGCTTTATTTTGAAAACGGCAAAGCTTATTTTATGAGCAACGGAACCGATGATTGCGGCAAAAGCGGCGTTGTTCAATGCGAAATCGACATAAATACAGGCAAAAAGCTAAGCAAAAGTCAATGCATTTGGCAGGGAACAGGCGGAAGATATCTTGAAAGTCCGCATATGTACAAAATCGGCGATTTTTACTACCTCACAGCGGCGGAGGGCGGAACGGAATATGGGCATATGATTACATATGCAAGGAGCAAAAGCCTGTTCGGTCCGTTTGAAAGCTATGACAAAAACCCCGTGCTTACAAACAAAAACAAAGCGCCGTATATCATTCAGGGCATAGGTCACGGCGATTTGATTTGCGACTTTAATTCAAATTGGTATATATTAAGCTTAGGGTTTCGACAAATGCATTTGTGGATGCCGTATCACCATCTTGGCAGAGAGGTTTTTTTAACCCCTGTATATTTTGATGAAAACGGCTGGTTTTTCGCAAAAGACAACGGCACAACCGAAGAATTTTACGAAATAAACGGCGATTTTGAGCAGCATTTTCAGAATGTGTTTACGTTTGAAGACACAAATCCCGATATTGATTGGTGCTTTTTGAGAGATAAACATGATGAATGCTATGAGCTTTCAGACAAAGCTTTTGTCCTCAAAGGCACGGATATTACACTAAGCGATACGGCGTCGCCCACATTTGTTGCGCTTCGCCAGCGTGATTTTTGCGGCAAGCTGCAATGCAAGCTACAAATTGAGGGGTTATGTGCGGGAATCAGCGTGTATATGTGCGAACACGAGCACTATGACATTATGCTTACTCAAAACAGCGACGGCGGATACAGCGCTGTTTTAATGCTCAATATCGGTAATATCCATCACACCGAAAAAACGCTTGAGCTTAGTTCAAATGAAGCGGAATTTGAAATTTGCTTTGATAATTTCAGCTATAAATTTGCGGTAATCGAAAACGGCAGGCGTATTGAACTTGGCTTTGGCATGGCAAAGTACCTTTCAAGCGAAATAAGCAGTCCGTTTACGGGTGTTGTATTCGGTTTGTTCGCACAAGGCGAATCAACGGCAAAATTCACACAATTCAAATGCGAATACGATTCATAAAATATACAGATAAAAGCCGTCAAAAAGCAATAATATGCTCTTTGACGGCCTTTAATTTTGATTTTGCACGCAAGACTATTTTTTTGCCTTAAAATAATCGTGCGTTTCCTTGACGACAGTGCCGCTTAAACATATAAGGGCGATAATATTGGGGATTGCCATAAGTCCGTTAAAGATATCGGCAATCATCCATACGGCGGAAACGGTCATATACGGGCCGACAAATACGGCGGCAATATACAAAATGCGATAAACCTTAACTGCACCCGTATTTCTGTTTGTGAGATATTCAAGACAGCGCTCACCGTAATAATTCCAGCCGAGAATCGTCGTGAAAGCAAAGAACACAAGGCACAGCATCAGCACAAAGGCGCTTACCTGCTCGGGCAAAAACGAAAATCCCTTTTTGTAGGCATCGGCAGTGACCGCAACGCCTTCAAGCGCTTCATTTTCCCACGAGCCCATCATAACGATGCAAAGTCCGGTCATCGTGCAAATAACGATAGTATCTATAAACGTGCCGGTCATTGAAACAAGCCCTTGCCTTACAGGGTCTTTTGTTTGTGCGGCAGCGGCGGCAATCGGTGCGGAGCCAAGACCGGCTTCGTTGGAAAAAATTCCCCTTGCGACGCCTTTTTGAATTGCAACCGCAACAGAAGCGCCGATTCCGCCTGCGGCGGCACGAAGCCCGAAAGCGCTTTTAACAACAGTCGCAACAGCGCCCGGCAGCTTATCGATATTGACGATAATGAGCGAAACGCAGGCGATTATATATACAATTGCCATAAACGGCACAACTACTTCGGAAACCTTTGATATGCGCTTGATTCCGCCGATAATAACAAGGCCTGCACAAAGTGTAATCACAATTCCCGTTATAACGGTTACAACAGAATAGTCGTTGCCGAAAAGCGTAACGCAGTTTTTCATATCAGGGTCAAAAAAGCCGACAACAGCCGATGAAATACCGTTCACCTGAGAAAATGTGCCTATGCCGAAAAGCCCCACACAAGCGCCGAAAAACGCAAAAATTTTCGCAAGTATTTTCCATTTTTTGCCCATTCCGTTTTCGATATAGTAAAAAGGTCCGCCGAGAACGTGCCCGTTATCGTCAATTGTTCTGTATTTTATCGACAAAAAACCCTCGGCATATTTTGTTGCCATTCCGAAAAGTGCGGCGACCCACATCCAAAAAAGTGCGCCCGGCCCGCCGCCGAGAACGCCGACAGCCGTCGCAACGCCGACGATGTTTCCCGTGCCTATTGTTGCCGAAAGCGAAGTGCACAGCGCACCGAAGCTCGAAACTTCGCCTTTGCCGTCATCTTCGTTTTTCACCATATATTTAAGCGCCAAGGGCAGTTTGCGGATTTGCAGACCGCCAAGCCTTATTGTAAGGTAAATGCCTGTTGACATTATCAAAGCTATCAACGGAACACCCCAAACAAAATCATCGATTATTTTTATTATCTGATTGAATTTTTCCAAAGCAATACCTTTCGTTAAATAAAAAATCGTTCAATATCGGCACACACGGCGAATCAGCTGTCATTTGCAAGCCGATATCTTAAAAAATCACCGACATTTAACACTTCATTTTATCACAGTTTTATTTATATGGCAATACAGCAACAAAAATCTTGAATTTTTATTTACTTTTTTACCCGATAATATTCACATATTTTGCCGATGCAGACACATATTCACAAAATTGCAACCTGCAAAGGAACATTCCCTTGCAGGCTGCAAATCGGCAAATTTAATGCAATTTACTTTCAAAAGTTATCTTATGCCGTATTTTTCAATCACGTAGTCCATATCCTTATCGCCCCTGCCCGAAAGATTGATAAGAATCGAACCTTTTTCCATACGTTTTGCAAGCTTCATTGCATAAGCTACCGCATGAGAGCTTTCGATTGCGGGGATAATTCCCTCCATTTTTGAAAGCGTGAAAAATGCGTCAATCGTTTCGTCATCATCGACAACATCATATTTAACCCTGCCCAAATCATGCAAAAATGCGTGCTCGGGTCCGGAAGAGGGGTAATCCAATCCGCTTGCAACCGAATATACAGGTGCAGGCTCGCCGTTTTCATCCTTGAGCATAATGCTGTTAAAGCCGTGCATTACGCCCTCTGTTCCGTATTTAAGACTTGCGGCGTGGTCACCGAGCGTTTCTCCCCTGCCCAAAGGCTCAATGCCGTAAATATCGACAGGGTCATTGAGGAAGCCCGAAAACATACCCATTGCGTTTGAGCCGCCGCCCACGCAGGCAACGACCGCATCGGGCAATTCGCCGGTCATTTCCAAAAACTGCTCTCTCGCTTCAATGCCGACAACGCTTTGAAAATCACGCACCATCAAGGGGAAGGGATGAGGTCCGAGAACCGAGCCTATGCAGTAAATACAGTCTTTATACTCTCTTGAATAAGCTTCAAAAGCTGCGTCAACGGCTTCTTTAAGGGTTGCAAGACCGTGTGTAACTTCAACAACGTTAGCGCCGAGAATCTTCATTCTCGCAACATTGGGCGCCTGTTTTTTAATATCGACCGAGCCCATATATATATCGCACTCAAGACCGAAATATGCCGCCGCCGTTGCAAGCGCAACGCCATGCTGACCTGCACCCGTTTCGGCGATAACCTTTTTCTTGCCCATATATTTTGCAAGCAGAGCTTCGCCCATGCAATGATTCAGCTTGTGAGCGCCGGTATGGTTTAAATCCTCACGCTTTACATAAAGCTGAACGCCGCTTCCGAGGCTGTTTGAAAGGCGCTCAAGATGTGAAATAGGCGTGGGTCTGCCTTGAAATTCCTTTCTGATTCTGCGCAAATCGCCGATGAATTTGCTCGATTTGCAAATGGTGAAATATGCGTCGGTAATTTCCTGCATTGCCTTTTTAAGGTTTTCTTCAACATAGCAGCCGCCGTATTTGCCGAAATATCCTTTATTGTCGGGATAATTTCTAAAATATGTGTCAAAATCTACTCCATTGTATACCATGATAATTTCCTCCGAAAAATTTATTATTATTGTTTAAAATATATCGAAATTAAATCAAGCGCAGCAACGCCATCGTTTTGTCATAAGCATAAATTTGCACCTCTCCAACCGTTATATCTGCCAACAGGCAACAAAAAGCCCTTGACAGAAAACCTTATAGCTTCTGTCAAGGACGAATAGTTTATATCCGCGGTGCCACCTTGATTCACGGCAAGCAAAAGCCGTGCGCTTTGCGGGATACCATCATATCCCCGACAACTAACGTATGCCTTAACGTCGCAGAATACTCTGAACACGAACATCGCAAAAGCAAAATTGCGACCGTTATACATTTGACTGCGCCCTCAGCGGCCCATTTGATAACCTGCGTTCGACCCGATTTCCAGCGCCACGGGCTCTCTGTGCGTGCATTGCTACCTTTATCTCCGCCTCAACGGTTTATTATAGTATATCATTAAGCCTTTGATTTGTCAAGGGTTTTTTGAATTTTTTTACTTTTAATATTTATTCCCAAACATTTGCACCACGCCATTTCTACATATTTCCTTTGATTTTGTTAAGTGCGCCTTTTTCAAGTCTTGAAACCTGCGCCTGCGAAATGCCGATTTCATCTGCGACCTCGACCTGTGTTTTTCCGCGAAAAAAGCGCAGATATAAAATATTTTTTTCTCTGTCGCCGAGCTTTTTTATCGAATCTTTAAGTGACAACTCGTCCATCCATGAATCGACATCGTTTTTATCTCCGATTTGGTCAAGCACATACAGCGTATCACCGGAGTCCGAATATACAGGCTCATAGAGAGATACAGGGTCGGATATACTTTCAAGCGCAAGCACAACATCACTTCTTTTAGCGCCGATTTCGTTGGCAATTTGCTCCACGGTCGGTTCTTTTTGATTTTGCACCGTCAGCCTTTCTTTCGCCTGCATTGCCTTATACGCCAAATCACGCAAACTTCTCGAAACTTTAATGTGATTGTAATCTCTCAAATAGCGGCGCAATTCGCCGCTTATCATAGGCACACAATATGTCGAAAAGCGCACATCTTTTGTTAAATCGAAATTGTTGATTGCCTTTATAAGCCCGACAACGCCGATTTGAAACAAATCGTCAACATCTTCGCCCCTGCCGGTATATTTTTGTATCACCGAAAGCACAAGCCTTAAATTTCCGGTAATGAGTGCGTCTTTGGCGGATTTTGAGCCTGTGCTCTTATACTCACGCAGCAGCCGCATTTTTTCCTCTTCTTTTAAAACTTTAAGTTTTGAGGTGTTAATGCCCGAAATTACGACCTTATTGTATGCCATATCGCCAATATCCTTTCAGCTGTAATTTTGTTTACACTAAAAGTATTGGCTGCAAACGGCAATATAATTCAACGCCGTATTTAAAAACCGCACAAATCAAAAAATGTACAAATAGTAAATTTTTATCCGATTATTTTTGTGATATATCAAGCTGTGCTCTGACAACAATACGGCTTGTTCCGCTCCACGTGCAGGTGAACAACGTCATATCCCATTCATCGGAATTTGCCAAAAGCGAATTTAAATCGTTCGATGCGATTATTTCCGATTGCACAACGCTGTATGTGAAAATTTGACCGTTTACATCTGTAAAAATCAGCTTATCTCCGCTGTTGAGATTATCAATCGGCCCGAAAAAATACCTATAATTATGCGCCGCAATAACAATATCCGAAGTTGCAATGCCGCCGAAATAACGGCAGGGCGAATTATACAACTCGGCATAGCTGTAATCTGCCATAATCGGCAATTCCAATCCAAGCGACGGAATTTGCAAAATGCCGATATAGCGCTTTTGTTCAACTTCAATATATTCTTCGCTGTATGAAGCTTCACCGCCGCTCGAAAAATCGAAAATATCGCCGTTTAAACCGTTTTGCCCAAAATCACCGCTGTTGTCGGATTCAAAATCATCATCGGTTTGCGGCATTTGCAAAAGCAGCGATGACAAAATCCCATTCATTTTTTTACTGCTCGTCTGCTGTCTGTAATTATTCCATAAAACAAGGGACAACGCCGCCAAAAGGAGCACTGTCCCCAAAATAACCAACAAACGACCTTTTTTACTTTTTTTATCGGTCATTATTCATCCTTTTCCTTAACGCCGACCCTAATGCCTATCACGACAAACACAATACCCGCAAGAGCGAGCACAGGCACAGGCCACCACAAAAGTCCGGTTTGCGGAATATCGCCGCCCGGCGGAGTGGTCACAGTGGTAGTTACCGTAGATGAAGTCATCGAGTTTACGATTGCGAATGCCGTACCCGATGAGGTATACGCAACGGTATATTCTTTTGCAATGTCGATTTCCTTAACAGACCATTCGCACTCGGTCTTACCGCTCCACGAATGCGACCAATTATTGCTTTCATTAAGCACAACCGTATCAAACAAAGTCGAATCGGCATATATTTCGATAGTTACAAAATCGGGTCTTACAGAATAGCCCTCATCATTGCGCCAGATTTTTTCAACCGAATATTGCGACTGGCCGTATCCGGGAATTTCTTCAACGGTAAATTTCGGGTATGAAGTCATATCATACACCTCGTCGGAATCATCGGAGATTTCAACGCAAAACGCACTCGGCGTATAAACCTTGCCCTGTATTTCGACACTTTTTCCCGAAAGCAGATAAATGCCAAGCTCTAAATCCTCAAAAACAGCCTGCCCGTTTTCATCTGTTGCAAGCGATGAAAGCGGCGTGATATTATCGGTTTTCGTATACATTTCAAGTGTTTCGGCAACCGAAGTCATAGCCGAGGCGGATAAATCATCAAACGTTACGGGATAATCGGCAAAATCACCGTCAAGGTAAAAATCACCGTACGGCGAATGTGTGCCGACACGGAAAATGCTCCATTCCATGCCGAAAAGCGAAACACCGTTTGAAACGCAGATAAGCGTCAAAGAGCCGGGTTGCGACAAATCAACGCCTGAAGCCGACAAAGGGCACGCAAAGCAAACCAATGCGGTCAAAACCGAAATAATGCGGGCAAAAAAATCACGGCATTTGTTCATTTGCAAACATCCCCCTTTGGCGTTTGTTATCGGTGCTTGCACGGTTAAAAGCGCAAACTCACCGTCAATAGTATTTTATCACTACTTGCGAAAAATGTCAAGCGCAATAATATTTTTAAAAGAAATTCCGAAATTTTGTGTAAATATGCACAATAAATCATGTGCGATATTGTTAATTAAGCTGTATATGACATACCGCAATTCGGGCATACGGCAACAGCGCACCGCACACCTATGGCGGCGTCAATTACTTATTAAGTAAAGTATATTTTCCGATGATAGGCAGTTCCTTTGCCTTTCCGCTTGCGGCATTGATAATGCCGACAACCATGAAAGCAAGACAGCAAATCGAAATAACAGCGACGATAAGCGCTCCCAAAATCGGAACAAGCCCTAAAATTGTGCTGACAACGCCGGCTGCTATATTGACAAGGAAAAGCGTAAAGCCTTGATTTGTGTGATATTTTGCATATTTTGAGTCTTTTGCGGCAAAAAGCGGAATAAGCACAAGAATGCCGATATACGCTAAAATTGCCATCACCTTGTTCTGCTCAATGTCGGCAGGGTCAAACTCCGATGTGGTATCGGGCGTGTTGTTAAGATTTTTAAAAGTTTCTTCAAGCTTTTGTTGGGTGGATTGACCGGGTGCTTGCTGATTAGGCGCTTGCTGATTAAACGTCTGCTGATTCGGTGCTTGCTGATTAAATGCCTGCTGATTGGGTGCCTGTGGATTTGGTGCGCCGACCTTGGCGCCGCAATTGGGGCAAAACGCCTTTGAATCCTCGAGTTGTGTACCGCAACTACTACAAAATGCCATGATTACAGACCTCCTGAAAGTGTATCTTTAAAATTAAATTTTGGTGTGCCATGCACATTACATCTTGTAAATAATATCACAGCAAATCGGCTCTGTCAACTGAAAAAAATGAACAAACCGCTAATTTTATCAGCAAAATCAAGCTGTTTTCAGTCCGAAATATCCGAAAATCTGCGCAATATCAGTTTTAAACAAAAGGAAATGAGAAATTTTGCGAAAATTTGTCGCTTTATCCATTGACAAAACAATCGCACAAATTTATAATGAAGTTCAGCGTTATTGTCACTTTAAATACAGTGCTTGTGATACAAATAACGAAATATTTTTGAACGGAGAATTTATAATGAAAAAAATACTCAGTATCCTTTTGGCTCTTTCAATTGCCTGCGGTTCGATAATGCTGACGGCGTGCGGTGACGAAAGCAAAGACGATGATGATGACAAGAGCGTTTCCGACAAGGAAAGAGATGAGGACGAAGACGACGATAAAGACGATGACGAATCATCATCAAAAGAAGATAAGGACGATAAATCTTCAAAAGAAGACAAAGATGATGACGAATCTTCAAAAGAAGACGGCGATGACGAATCTTCCGAAGAAGACAATAGCGATGACAGCTCTTCGGAATCGGAATCAAACACAATCGAAGAAGCCACATATGCGGCAGGCGAAACCGTTAATTTCGGCAGTGTTTCGTTCGTTGTTCCCGATGGCTACACCTGTGAAGTAACAGAAGATTACGCCGAGCTCACCAGCGATGACGAATACGCTCTCGAAAGCATTAACGTTCAGTCAACATATGCCGACGACATTTCCGAATACACAAAGGAAACCTTTGACGGAATGTACGAGATGATTTATTCCGAAGGCTTTACAAGCGGTGATTATCAGGTTTCAACCCTCGACGGATTCGACACCATTTATTACACTGCAACCCTCACCGATGAAGACCTTGCCATGCAGCTTGTTCAATATTGCATATTCTTCGATGACGAAAGCATTGTTGCAACAATCGGTTATGTTGATGAAGCTTCCGCCGCAAAGATGGACGCATTCCTCAATTCATTCAAGGTTCTTTAATTTTTAAAAAATACGGCATTTGTTAAAAATTCCCTTTTTCCGACAACACTTTGGAAAAAGGGAATTTTTCGTTTTAAAAAATTTTTTTGTGTTTTGCAAACCGCAGAGGATTTTACAGACCGTCGGCAAATGCCGAAACTTTATCTTTCGTAAAAAGGAAATCTGCCGATCATGGCTTTCTTGCCGAGGTCGCTGTCACAATCGGTAATGGCGATACCTCTGTCGCCGGCAAAAGGCTTGATAATATTGCCTATTTCGGAATAAACCTTTTCCTTTTCACCGTTGTGCTCGACAACAACAAGGAATGAATTTTTATCTTCGTGCATCATTGCAAGCAAATATGCCGTGGAAACAACGCATGATTCATCAAAATATTCGGTAAGCTTGTCGATAATTTCCTGCGGAGGATTTTTAAAATCGCCGAGCTTTACATCTGTGCCGACTTTCATTTCGGTAAGACCGGGCTTTTGATCTTTCATTGCCTTTTCGATAATATTCACAACGCCCTCGATAAGCTGCTTGGGCATAACCAGCCCGTCACTGAACGGATTGAGCACAAAACCCTCGGCACTTTCGGGGTTTTTCAAAATGAGGTTTGCAATTTCCCTAAAAGGCAAAACAAGGGTGTTTTGATCCTGTGCGTGCGGACCTTTTCTGACCTCATCCCAATGCGAAAACACCGGGTAATATACCGTGCCCTGCGCATTTTTCATAAGATGAAATGTAATTTTTGAATTTTTGGGGATTTGAACTCTCCCCTGCTCGTCCTTTCCCGTCGGCGGCGGATCGATAGTTACGGGCGTAATAAGGCGTGACCTTACAAGAACGTTAAGAAAAGCGTCCTGCGCCTGAGGGGTTTTGTCGGTCTTGACCTTTAAGATTGCCTCTTCAAGGGCTTTATTAAATTCAGCCGTATTATTTATGCCTGCGTTATTCGGTGTGTTGTTATCCATTTTTACCTCCGTACTAAATCTTTTTTAATATAATAACACATAGCCCCGAAAAAAGCAAGCACTAAAATACAATTTCAATTTCCGCAATTTTTGTGTTTTGATAATAGTGAAACAGTATTTCGTTATAACTGCACGAATTTTTCGCCATTTCATTTGCGCCGTTTTGGCTCATTCCGACGCCGTGACCGTAACCGAAACAGGTAAACACAAATCCCTGCGGCGGCGAATACTCGACCGAAAATGCCGCAGAACGCAAATCAAGCATATTTCGCAATTGCGTGCCCGAAACGCAAACTCCGCCCGCCTGAACCTGCAAAACCGTTTGCGAATCGCTTGTCGAAATAATTTTTATCCATTCCTCGGGCACATCGCCCAAAACCGCACCGTCGATATTTTCCTCGATAATTTTGCGCATATCCTCTATTGAAATGACCGTTTGCGTTGCAAAATCCGCACAAAGCTCATCCCACGGGCTGTCTACCGCAACAAGATAATCAGCCTTGCCGCCCCACACGTTTTCGGCATTTTCGGTTTTGCCGGCAGACATTGAGTGAAACGCCGCAACAATAGGCTCGCCTTCATATATCAGCACCTGCCCGAAAACCTCGTCTACGGCATTGCACACCTTGCTGTAATATTCTTCATATTTTTCGCCGTAAAGATTTTTTATTTGCAAATCATCGTAAAACGCAAGATAGCGTTCGGGGTCGTTTGAAAAATTCGCACCGCAAAGCTCGGCGCTCGGATTTTCCATTTGGTCAAGCGTTTGCCTTACGGCATATGTATATATCGCAACCGCCTGAGCTTTAAGCGCCTCTTTTTCAAACGAAGCGGGCATTTCGGCACAGACCGCTCCCACAACATAATCCCTTGCCGAAATTTCAAATACCGTATTTGTTTTAAAGTCAAAAACTTTAAAGCGTGTAAAGGTGTTTTCGTCAAGCGTTATACTATCACTATCGGGCAAAGCTGCATTTTGCGCCAAGCCCTTATACCAATGATGCTCATAGCTGACAAGCGACAACTCCTCGGATATTTCCGATTTGTCCGTATTGACTGCGGCAATTGCCGGAATAAATGCTGCCGAAAACGCAATTGCAAGAATATAAAGCGAAGTTTTTTTCAATCCAAATTCCTCCTTATGCGGTCGCAGTGCCGCCTGCGTATTGACAAACGTCGAAATATGTAGTAAAATCAGTTGATGGAATATATATGAGATTATGCGAAAGGCGGTCTTAAAAAATGAATTACAGTGAACAGGAATCGGTTTTGAATCTTTGTGACAGCTATGACATAAACGGAGCTATCGACCCGAAATATTACGAAAAATTTCACGTTAAAAACGGTTTGCGCCGAAGCGACGGCACAGGCGTTGTTGCCGGCATTACAAATATATGCAACGTTCACGGATATATGATGAGTGAAGGCGAAATGGTTCCTATCGACGGTGAACTGATATACAGAGGATATAACATCAACGATATTGTATCAAACGTTGAAAAAGAGGACAGGTTCGGCTTTGAAGAAGTAGTATATCTGCTTTTGTTCGGCAAATTGCCCACTAAAGAGCAGCTTGCGGCGTTTACAAACCACCTCGGACAGGCAAGAGAATTGCCCGATGATTTTGCAATCGATATGATTTTTAAAGCCCCCTCGCCGAATATCATGAACAAACTTGCCCGTTCGGTGCTTGCGCTGTACTCTTACGATTCAAGCCCGGAGGACAAAAATTTGGAAAGCGAACTGCGCATGGCGATAAATATCATTGCGAGAATGCCTATTATAATGATTGACGCATACGAAGCCAAAAGGCGCTCATATGAAAACAAAAGTATGTTTCTCCACCCGATTCGCCCCGAAGAAAACACCGCACAGACGATTCTTTCAAATCTGCGCCCCGACAGGCAGTACACCAAGCAAGAAGCACAATTGCTCGACACCGCATTGATGCTGCACGCAGAGCACGGCGGCGGAAACAATTCGACCTTTACCTGCCGTGTTATGACCTCTTCCGGCACCGACGCATATTCGGCATACGCTGCGGCAATCGGCTCACTGAAAGGTCACAGGCACGGCGGCGCAAATATTAAGGTTATGCAAATGTTGCAAAATATTGAGCAAAATGTTAAAAATTGGGAAAGTGACTCGGAAGTTGCCGATTATCTCACCAAAATCATGAAGAAAGAAGCAAACGACGGCACAGGTTTGATATACGGAATGGGGCACGCCGTTTACACCTTATCCGACCCGAGAGCCGTAATTTTAAAGCGCAAAGCGTTTGAAGCGGCTAAAGGCAAGGAAATCGAAGCGGAATTTAGGCTGCTTGAAAGAATCGAACGGCTAACGCCCGAGGTTTTCAAGTCAATAAAGGGCGACAGAAAATCGGTGTGCGCAAACGTCGATATGTACTCCGGTCTTGTATATAAGCTTCTCGGCATTCCGCTTGACCTTTACACCCCGCTTTTCGCTATTTCCAGAATTGCCGGCTGGTCGGCTCACCGCATGGAGGAACGTCTTACCTGCCGCAAAATCATCAGACCCGCCTACAAGGCAATCAACAAAAACACAGAATATATACCGATTGAAAACAGATAATCCCTTTCGGCTGTATCTATGACCCTGCGTTGCAACGCCATGCAGGGTCTGTTCATATTTTATCCGATTTTTTGTAATTTTATATTTCATATTGGGTGATTTTTTGTTAATATTATAATTGCGTAAAGTGATATAATTGTATAGTGTATAAGTATATAAAAATCTTGTGATATATTAAGGAACAGCAAATTGAAAAAGTGCATTTTAGCTATAATAACCGCCATGCTGACACTGCTCGGCGGCTGCTCGCTGACCTCGGGGATAGACACTTTGCTCTCTCCCCCCAAACTTTCTGCCGAGCAAGAGGAAATATATTCGGCACTGCTTGAATTTACCGGCTCGAAAATCACACTGCGGTACCCGAAATCCGGTTCATACCTTTCGGCATTTGTTGTTGAAAACATCGACGATGAGCCGTCCGACGAAGCAATTGTCTTTTATGAGCGTTCCGGTGCGGCGGTAAGCGACGGTTCACTGCGAATAAACGTTCTCGATAAAATCAACGGCAAATGGCAGTCAATTTACGATATGGCAGGTGCTGGCACAGACGTTGAAAAAGTCATGGTCACAAAGCTCGGCAAATCCGATATAACCAGCGTAATTGTCGGATACGGACTTATCGCCGAAAGCGACAAAGCTTTGAAGGTATATAACTATGCCGACAATGTTTTGGCATCTGCATATACGGACACATATTCACTTATGGACGTGGTCGATGCCGACTCGAACGGAACTTATGAACTGTTCATTTCCGCTATGGATAAAAGCGCTTCAAGCGCAGTTGCAAAGCTTGTTGAAGTTGATGAATCGCAAACATATTATGTAAACTCTTACCGTTTAAAATCAAATACAAGCGATTTTGTTCAGCTTTGCATTGGAAATATTTCCGACGGAAAGCCCGGCTTTTTCATCGACACGCTTAACTCAAACGGTATGCTGCAAACCGAAGTTCTCCGCTATCGTGACGGCGTGCTGCAAAGTGCGTATTCTTCCGACGAAAACGCCGACGATTATGTTGAAATGAGCGTGCGCTCACCCGGATATCTCACAACGGATATCGACGGCGATTCGCAATACGAAATACCGCTGCTTAACGATTTTCCCGGATATGAAGATTATTCCGAATCCGAAAAGGTTAAAATGACGCTTTGGGCGAACTATGAAAACGGTGCGCTTATTTCAAAAAACGCAACCTATTACAACATTTCCGCAGGATATATGTTTATTCTCCCGAGTGGCTGGCTCGGGAACGTTACGGCAAAAATCACGGGCGATGAAATTGTTTTTTGCGAATTCGACCGCAGTGCAAACAGTGAAATCAGCGACGATTTAAATGAAATTTTGCGGATTTGCTCGGCACAAAACACAAACGATGCCGACACCTTAAAAAGTGCGGGATACAGCGTGATTTGCGAAAAAGGCAGCATCGGCTGCTATGCAAAATACCCGTCAACGGCATCGGAAAAATATAATGTTTCCGCAACGGTGCTGCGCAGTTGCTTTATTATTTTTTAAAATAGCGGACGTGCGGCTTTTAAAATCAACAAAAATATACGGAGGTCAAATGTATGAACAAGGTTCTTGTTTGCGAAGATGAGGATGTTATAAGAGATTTTATCGTGATAAACCTCAAGCGTGCCGGATATGAGGTGGTTGACGTGAACTGCGGCGAAGACGCCATTAAGGTTTTTGAACAAAACAGCGGCGATTTTGACGTGGCTTTGCTTGATATCATGATGCCGGGCATCGACGGCTTTACCGTGTGCAAAAAGCTGCGTGAAAAAAGCGCTACCATGGGCATAATCATGCTCAGCGCAAAGGCGCAGGAAATGGACAAGGTAAACGGATTGATGATAGGCGCAGACGACTACATAACAAAACCGTTTTCCCCTTCCGAACTGACGGCAAGGGTAGATGCTATCTACCGCCGTGTTTGTATGAGCTTTTCTTCAAAAGACAAGCCGATGTACCTTGAATCGGGGCCGTTTGTGCTCAATTTGCAAAGCAGAACCGTCACCAAAAACGGCTTGCCGATTGAGCTTACGCAGGTTGAATTTCAAATTCTCGAATATTTTCTCAACAACCAAAATACGGCGCTTGACCGCACCAGCATATTAAAACATATTTGGGGCGAAAGCTACTACGGCGACGATAAAATCGTTGATGTAAATATCAGACGAATCAGAATGAAAATCGAAGATGAGCCGTCTGCCCCGAGATATATACTGACAATTTGGGGCTACGGATATAAATGGAACGCAAAATAGCCGATACAAAAAACGGTTTCAAGTGAGGTGGAGTGAGTGCCGAAGTCAAGACTGCACGTAAAAAAAGGCATTACAAGGCGCTGGCTGTTTAACAATTTGGGCATTTTTCTGCTCACGCTTACAATCATCGACCTTATCATTATATTCACCATTCAAAACTATTATTACGGCTCTGCCGAGCAGTATATGGTTTCAAAGCTTAATTCGGTCGTAAGCGTTCTTTCAAGATATTCGCAGGACGCCAGCAAGAACATCAACACCGAAATACGAACCATCACCGAAACGTTTTCGGACAAAGACAAGATGGAGCTTTTGGCAATTGACGCAAAAGGCAAAATTTCGCTCTCGTCATCGGGATTTAATCAGGAAAGCTATTCGGAAATCCCCGATTATTACCTGACCATGGACGATTACACAAAAGCCGTTGAAAGCGGCACAACTTCAAGCTTCACCGGAAAGAGAGAAAACGGCGAACGCATTATGGCGGTGACCTATCCCATTTCGTCCATAAGCTCCGATTATTCGGCGATACGAATCGTTGCCTCGCTCAGCGAAATCGACAACCAGATTTTCAGCATAACCGTCGCAGTCACCGTAATCTGCCTGATAATTCTTTTTCTTATAGGCATTTCGGGTATTTACTTTATCGGTACGATAGTACGCCCTGTCAGACAACTTTCGACAACGGCTTCAAGCAAATTTGCCAAGGGTGATTTTTCCGCGCGTATTCCTAAACAGAATAACGATGAAATCGGTGAGCTTTGCGACGTTATCAACCAAATGGCGGAGGAGCTTTCCAAAACAGAAGCGATGAAAAACGAATTTATTTCCAGCGTTTCGCACGAACTTAGAACGCCGCTGACGGCAATTAAAGGCTGGGCGGAAACTTTGAGCTTTGAAAACGACCCCCAAACCCAAAAAAAAGGCATTGAAGTTATCATCAACGAAACACAGCGCCTTTCGCAAATGGTTGAAGAACTGCTTGATTTTTCAAGAATACAGGGCGGTCATTTCACACTGAACAACGAAAAAACAGATATTCTCGCAGAACTCGGCGACGCCGTTATTATGTATACGCAAAAATGCGAAAGAGAGGGCATAAAGCTTCACTACTCCGAGCCGGAAATGCTTTCCTTTGTCTACGGCGACAAAAATCGGTTGCGCCAAGTGTTTATCAACATAATCGACAACGCCATAAAATATTCACGTCAAAACGGCAGCGTTACTATCAATGCATTTGAAGCAAACGGCAATATTGTGGTTTCGATTGCCGATGACGGCGTCGGCATAAGCTCTAATGACCTGCCGAAAATCAAGACAAAATTTTATAAGGCAAATCATTCAAAAAGAGGCTCGGGAATAGGGCTGGCAGTCGCCGATGAAATCATTTCAATGCACGGCGGAACACTTGAACTGCAAAGCGAAGAAAACGTCGGAACAACCGTGACTATCACCTTGCCGGCGATGAATAACAATACACAAAAAGGAGATTGAAATGGGCAAACGCAAAGGTTTTGACGAAAATGCCAAAGAAACACGCAAGTCGAAAATCGGCGGTCAGGCGCTGATAGAGGGCGTTATGATGAAAGGCGTTTACAAATCGGCAATGGCCTGCCGCCTTTCGGACGGAACGATTGACGTTGAGGTTTGGGACGACAAATACGGCAAAGATTTGCCGTGGTTTAAAAAAGCCGTGTTTATAAGAGGTGCCGTAAATATGGTCACACAGCTTATAGAAGGCTACAAATGCCTTATGAAATCGGCTGAAAAACAGCTTGACGAAGAGCTTGAAGCCTTTATCGCATGGCACAAAAAAAACAACATCGATAAATTAAGCCGAAGTGATGCCGTAAACGCTTTCGGCGAATATCTTGCATCAAAAAAGCGTAATACAGATGAGCTTGATATCGATGAGCTTTACAATCAAAATCTTGAAAAAATGAAAACTTATCAGTATGAAGAACCCTCAAAGTTTGACGAATGGCTGACAGAAAAGCTCGGCGACCGCATAATGCCGATAATCTCCGTAATTTCGATTATTTTAAGCCTTGTTTTGTGCATTGCGCTGTTTAAATTTTTGCCATCGGCAATAGGCAATTTGGTGCGAATGCTCATTGACAGCGAAATTGTAGTGGCAATAGCCGAAGGGTTTTCAAAAATCGCAATATTCATTGCATATTTAGCATTGACAGCCCTTATGAAAGACATACGCACAACATATGAATATCACGGTGCCGAGCACAAAACCATTGCCTGCCTTGAAGCCGGTGAGGAGCTTTGCGTGGAAAACGTAAAAAAGCATTCGAGATTTCACCCCAGATGCGGCACAAGCTTCATTTTTATCGCACTGATAACCAGCATTATCGTATTTATTGTGCTGTTTTCGATTCTTCCGGAAATTTCACTCGGCAGCAAACTGCTCAACACCCTCGCCAGAATCGGCATTCAACTGTTATTCCTCCCCGTTATCGTCGGTATCTCTTACGAACTTATAAGGCTGGCGGGCACGCATACAAACGCATTTACAAAAATTCTTTCCGCTCCGGGTCTTGCGATTCAGCGCATTACCACAAGAGAACCTAACGACAAGCAAATTGAAGTCGCAATTGCCGCAATAAAACCTTGCATTCCCGAAAATATCGAGGATGACCAATGGTAAACGAATTTTATATATCGGCAAAAAAAGCCCTTGAGGAAAACGGTTTTTGCAATTCTAACTTTGAGGCACGCCTTATTTGCTGCAAAGCATTCGGAATAACGCAAGCCGAGCTTCTTTCAAAAACTGCCGAAAGCGCCGATATTGCGTCTTTAAACAATGCAAAAGCCATGCTTGCGAAACGGCTTGAGCATTATCCTTTGCAATATATTCTCGGCAAGTGGGATTTTTTCGGGATTGAGCTTTTTGTTGATGAAAGCGTGCTGATTCCCAGAGCCGATACCGAGGTTCTTGTCGAAACAGCCCTTGAAATAATCAAGGATAAAGAGCTGAAAGTTTTCGACCTTTGCTCGGGCAGCGGCTGCATTGCAATCGCATTGAAAAAGCACAGCCGCAGCAAGGTTTTTGCCGTTGAATTAAATGGTGACGCATTAAAAACGCTAAAACGCAACATTGCGCTTAACAATGCCGATATCAACGTTTTTTCGGGCGATGTGTGCGACATTGACTTTGCCGAAAGTTTTTGCGATATAGATATTATCGTGAGCAATCCGCCGTATCTTACAAAAAATGATATGGAAAATTTGCAAGCCGAAGTAAAGCATGAGCCTGAATGCGCCCTATTCGGCGGCAATGACGGTTTGGATTTTTACGCAAAGATAAGCCAAATCTGGAAAGGCTCAATAAAAAAAGGCGGATATATTATTTTTGAAGTAGGTCAAAATCAGGCGAACGATGTTTGCAATATTTTGCAAAAAAACGGATATGAAATCAAAAAATGCGTAAACGATTTAAGCGGTATCGAAAGGGTTGTTTGCGCACAGCTAAAATAATTTTACTGCATGGAAAGGAATTCAATTTATGGCTAAACAGGATAACAAGAAAAAATCTTTGGCATCTGAAATGCCTACCACTAAGGAAGATAAGCAAAAGGCTCTTGCCGGCGCAATCGCCCAAATCGAAAAAACATACGGCGCAGGTGCGGTAATGAAGCTCGGCGAGGCAAAAAAGCTCAACATCGCTTCAATTCCGACAGGCTCTCTCACGCTTGATATAGCGCTTGGAATAGGTGGCGTGCCCAGAGGAAGAATTGTTGAAATATACGGTCCGGAAAGCAGCGGCAAAACCACCGTTGCACTGCACATTGCCGCAGAAGCACAAAAAATGGGCGGCGAGGTTGCATTTATCGACGTTGAGCACGCACTCGACCCGATATATGCACAGGCACTGGGCGTAAATATTGACAATTTGCTTGTTTCACAGCCCGACAGCGGCGAACAGGCACTTGAAATTCTCGAAGCGCTTGTGCGCTCGGGCGCAATTGACGTTGTCGTTCTCGACTCGGTTGCGGCAATGGTAACAAAAGCCGAAATCGACGGGGAAATGGGCGACAGCCACATGGGTCAGCAGGCAAGACTTATGTCGCTTGCCATGCGCAAGCTCACCGCCGTAATTTCAAAATCAAACTGTGTTGCAATATTCATAAACCAAGTGCGTGAAAAAATCGGCGTGGTTTACGGCAACCCCGAAACGACCCCCGGCGGACGTGCGCTCAAATTTTACTCTTCTGTCAGAATTGAAGTAAGACGTGTTGAAGCAATCAAAAGCGGCTCTGAAATTATCGGCAACAGGACAAAATGCAAAATCTGCAAAAACAAGGTCGCTCCCCCATTTAAAGAGTGTGAGTTTGACATTATGTTCGGTAAGGGTATTTCCAAAGTCGGCGAAATTCTCGATATTGCCACAGATCTCGATATCATCATAAAAAGCGGCTCTTGGTTCTCATACGAGGGGCAAAAAATCGGTCAGGGCAGAGATAACGCAAAACAATTTCTGCTTGACAATCCCGATATTATGAACGAGGTCGAAAAACGTGTAAGAGATAATTCCGATAAGGTTGAGCTTATTTCCGCAAAGGGCAAGAAAAAAGCCGAGGTTAAAGCCGCCTCCAAAGCGGCTGCGGAAAAATCTGCCCCCTCGGTTGAAATAAGCGCTGATGACGATGACGATTTTGAAGAATTTTCGCCTGCCGAATAATGCATAAATCATGATTATCACCAAAGTCGAAAAATACAAGGGGCAAACCTATCTTGTGCAAACCGATTCTGGCAAAACATATTTTTTGCACCGTTCTATTGTTGCCGAACATTCTCTTTGCGCAGATAAGGAAATCGACGCCGAAGCTTTTGAAATGATTTTGCGCAAGGCTTATCTGCGCAAGGCATATGAACGTGCGCTTTATCTTCTTGATGTGCGTGACTACTCATATACGGAAATGTTTGAAAAACTGAACTCTTGCTATGATGACGATATCTGCTATGAAACGATGGAAAAGCTTGTAAAACTCGGCATGATTGATGACAGAAGATATGCGCAAAATCTTGCACGAAAACTTGTGGAAGTAAAAAAGCACGGCTATTATAAGGCGATTTTTGAAATGCGGCAAAAGGGTTTGGATAAAACGCTTTGCGAAGAAGCCTTGTCGGAATATGAAGATTCATACCGCGACAGGCTTTATGAGCTTATTGTGCGTAAATATTCACGCTGTTTTGATGACGAAAAAGGCATTGCCAAACTGAAAAACACACTTGCACGGCAAGGCTATGGCTTTGATGACATTAACTGCTGCATCAAAACATATCTGGAAGAAAACGAAATTTAAAGGTAAGATTATTTATGGCTATTAAAGTTAATATAACCTCGCTTGGCTGCAATAAAAACCTTGTCGATGCCGAGCGTATGCTTTACAACATAAAAAACGCCGGCTTTGAAATAGTAACGGAGCCGGGGCTTTCCGATGTGGCGATTGTCAACACCTGCGGGTTTATACAATCGGCAAAGGAAGAAGCTATTGAAACGATTTTAGAGCTTGTCACGCTCAAAAACGAAGGACGTATCAAATCTTTGATTATCACGGGCTGTCTTTCCGAGCGCTATCGTGAAGAGGCCGCAGAACTTTTTGCCGAAGCCGACGCAGTGATAGGTATCGGCGATAACAAGGATATTGTCGATATAATCAACCTCACTTTGCAAAAAAAGCGCATTGTCAGATTCGGCAGCAAGTATGACCTTGCACTTAGCGGCAAACGCATAATCACGACATTGCCGTTTTTTGCATATGTAAAAATTGCTGAAGGGTGCAACAACTGCTGTTCATACTGTGCAATTCCCTCAATCAGGGGCAAATACAGAAGCGTGCCCTTTGAGGAAATTGTCGATGAAGTGAAATGGCTGTGTGAAAACGGCGTTAGCGAAATTATTCTCACCGCACAGGATACAACTCGTTACGGAGAGGACCTTTACGGCGAATGCAGGCTTGCGCCGTTGATGACCGAGCTTTGCAAAATCGACGGATTAAAATGGCTTAGGGTGCTTTACTGCTACCCCGAAAAGGTAAGCGATGAGCTTATCGAGGTTATGAAAAATCAGGAAAAGATCGTAAAATACCTTGATATTCCGATTCAGCATTGCAATGACAGGATTTTGAAGCTTATGAACCGTCGGTGCGATAAAGAATCATTAGTTGCTCTATTCAAAAAGCTGCGATGCGAAATACCCGAAATTACACTTCGCACAACGTTGATAACAGGCTTTCCCACAGAAACCGAGGAAGAATTTGAAGAACTTTGCCGTTTTGTTAAAGATATTGAATTTGACAAATTAGGCTGTTTTGCCTACTCCGAAGAAGAAGGCACCAAGGCTGTGGATTTTGAGCAGGTTGACGAAGATGTAAGAGCACGGCGTGCCGAACTTATAATGGATATTCAAAACGTGATTTCAGAGCAGAAAAATAAAAAAATGCTCGGAAAAACCGTTACTGCGGTCGTTGAGGGCTTTGACCGCTACAGCGAATGCTTTTTCGGAAGAACAGCCGCCGACGCACCCGATATCGACGGAAAAATTTTCTTTACCTGCGATACAAAACTGCATCTCGGGCAATATATTAACGTCAATATAACAGATACGCTTGAATATGATTTGATAGGTCAGGCGATATTGACACATTAAGGAGATTATTATGAATTTACCCAACAAACTTACACTTTTACGTGTATTTATGGTTCCCGTTTTTCTTTTGCTGATGTATGTTGAAGTGCCGTTTAATTTGTTTTGGGCGTTATTTGTTTTTGCCGCAGCCTCTATTACAGACGCTTTTGACGGGCACATTGCACGCAAGCACAATCTTGTGACAAATTTCGGCAAATTTATGGATCCGCTTGCCGACAAAGTGCTTGTCACCGCGGCGCTGATTTGCTTTCTCGAAAAAGGCTATATGGGAAAATTTGCGGCAATAGCTGTAATTATCATCATTGCGAGAGAGTTTGCCGTTTCCGGTCTGCGCCTTGTCACCGCAAACGAGGGCGTTGTTGTTGCCGCCGGCATTTGGGGCAAGCTTAAAACTGCGGCAACTATGATAACCATTGTGTGCATTCTCATAATGCAGGGTTGCATTGCGGAGTTTGAAATTTCCGCCTCGCTTGCCGAAAGCTTTAATATAATCGGAATTGTGCTGATTTGGATTTGCACTGTCCTTACGGTATTTTCCGGATATACATACATCAACGCATACAAAGGCTACATCAATCCGAAAGAATAAAACAAAAAGTGAATGTAAAAAAGGGTCTGTAAAAAACTTTAATTTTTACAAACCCTTTTTTATTTTGCCGATTTATTAAGCGTTGGCGATTTTTTCGATTTTTTCCGCCATATTTTCAAGCCAGTCGCCCTCAAAAAGCTCAATCATGCCCTTATCGCAAGCGGCGGCAAGCTTTTTATCAAACGGAATTTTTGAAACTGTATCAATGTTCAAATCAGCGGCAAGCTCATCAACGTGACTTTCACCGAAAATATAGTGCTTTTCAGAACACTTATCGCATTCAAAATATGACATATTTTCAACAATACCAAGTACGGGAATATTGAGCATTTCAGCCATTTTCACAGCCTTTTCGACAATCATTCCGACAAGCTCCTGCGGAGATGCGACAACAACGATTCCGTCAACGGGAAGCGACTGGAACACAGTCAAGGGTACATCGCCCGTTCCCGGAGGCATATCAACAAACATATAGTCAACATCATTCCAAATCACATCAGTCCAAAACTGCTTTACAACGCCCGCAATAACCGGTCCACGCCAAATTACAGGGTCTGTTTCATTCTCAAGAAGCAGATTTATCGACATGATTTGAGTACCGAGCTTGCTTATGGGCGGAATCATGCCGAGCTCATTGCCTGCGGCACGCTCCTTGATTCCGAAAACCTTTGGGATTGACGGACCTGTAATATCAGCATCGAGAACGGCGGTATTATAGCCTTTTCTCTGCATTGAAACCGCTAGCAACGATGTGACCAGCGACTTGCCGACGCCGCCCTTTCCGCTGACAATTCCGATGACTTTTTTTACTTTTGAAAGCTCATTAAGCTTTTCACGAAAGTCCTGCTCCGACTTTCTCGAAGCGCAATCGCTTGAGCAAGAAGAGCAATCATGTGTGCATTCGCTCATTGTTATACATCCTTTCATATTAAAACGCAAACAGCGTGATTTTCAAATATATATTATACCACTTTTTCTGCAATATGTCAACTTTGCGGCATGCCAAAAGTGTACAATTTTATTTAGTCGTCAAATATATATCGTTAAGCAATATATTCTGTATAAGGAGTAGGCAACGGAAAAATGAAAACTCTAATGGGGATTTAATGAGGATTTGCTTTGTGGCAAATAAAAAAGAAACACCCCATATCCCTTGAAATACAAGGAATATAAGGCATTTCGATAATGTGTTGTTATCTCTTTGAGTTATGAACTTCGATTTTTGCAGAGTTTTATAGTCTCTCGTTT
>CAZBAI010000010.1:0-58021 GCA_964490175.1 uncultured Oscillospiraceae bacterium
ATACCCATATGACGGGTACGGCCTGCTTTACCGATTTTCACGTTTTCATGGTCGATGTTTGAAACCTGACCGATTGTTGCCTTGCAGGAAATCGGAACCTTGCGAAGCTCTGTAGAGGGAAGTCTGAGCAGAGCGTAGCCGCCCTCTTTAGCCATAAGCTGTGCCATATTTCCGGCGCTTCTTACAAGCTGTGCGCCCTTGCCGGGATAAAGCTCGATATTGTGGATAAATGTACCTACGGGTATATTTTCCAGGGGAAGTGCGTTGCCGAGCTTAATGTCGGAATCGGGTCCGCTTGTTACAACATCGCCGACCTTAAGGCCGTGAGGTGCAAGGATGTATCTCTTTTCACCGTCTTCATAGCAAACAAGTGCGATAAATGCGCTTCTGTTAGGATCGTATTCAAGGGTCATAACAGTTGCATTCATATTGTCCTTATTGCGCTTAAAGTCGATAACTCTGTATTTTCTTCTGCATCCGCCGCCCTTGTGACGAACGGTAATTCTGCCGTAGCTGTTCCTGCCGGAAGTCTTTTTCAAGGGTTCAAGCAGGCTCTTTTCCGGCTTTACCTTTGACAGCACCGAATAGTCGGTAACGCTCATGTTTCTGCGACCGGGTGTTGTCGGCTTATAGGTTTTAATAGCCATTAAATTTCACTCCTTACTTAATATCTTGAAATCAGAACATTCCGTCGAAAAATTCGATTGTGCTCTTCTTCTTTCCGCTGGGCTCGGGGTTAAGAGTAACGACTGCCTTCTTCCATGAAGCTGTAAAGCCTTCGTTCATGCCCATTCTTCTGTATTTGCCTCTTACGTTCACCGTATTAACGCAAATAACCTCAACATCAAACAATTCTTCAACTGCCTTGGCAATTTCGATTTTGTTTGCCTTTTTGGCAACCTTAAAGGTGTACTTCTTGGCTGTCATGCCATCCATGCTCTTTTCCGTAACAATGGGGGCAAGAATGATATCCTGTGCAGCTTTCATTATTTGTACACCTCCTCGATTTTAGCAAGAGCGTCTGTTGTTACAACAAACTTATCATAATTAAGAATGTCATAAACATTAAGCGTTGTTGCAAGCGTTGTCTTGATTCCGGGAATGTTTGCGGCGCTCTTGATGACCTTTTGGTCAACCTCGGGAAGAACGATAAGTGCTTTTCCCTCGATTTTGAGAGCGTCAAGCATAGAAACGATTGTCTTTGTCTTAAATTCCTCTGTCTTGATAGCATCAAGAACAATAATATCGGAATCAATTACCTTTGTGGAAAGAGCCGACTTCATAGCCAGTCTTCTTACCTTTTTGTTAAGTGTGTAATTGTAGGATCTGGGCTTGGGTCCGAGAGCAACACCGCCGTGATACCACTGAGGAGCTCTGATAGAACCCTGTCTTGCTCTGCCGGTTCCCTTCTGACGCCACGGCTTTCTGCCGCCGCCTCGAACTTCCGTTCTTGTCAGCGTAGACTGTGTGCCCTGACGCTGATTCGCAAGGTAATTAACCACCATTGCGTGCATTACACTTTCGTTCGGCTCAATGCCGAAAATTTCATCGCGCAGCTCGGTTTCGGAAACCTGCTTGCCTGTCATATCATATACTGAAATCTGCATTTAGCTTCCTCCTTCCTACGCCTTTTTTACAGCATTTACGATGGAAACAATTCCGCCCTTAGGTCCGGGAATTGCGCCCTTGAGTGCGATAAGATTATTTTCTGCGTCAACCTTTACTACAACGAGATTCTGAACTGTTACATTCTCAAATCCCATGTGTCCGGGAAGCACCTTGCCCTTGTAGATTCTCGAAGGTGATGAGCAAGCGCCCATTGAACCTGCGTGACGTGCCACAGGACCTGTACCGTGGGTTTCTTTAAGTCTGGAATTGCCGTTGCGCTTGATTGTGCCGGCATATCCCTTACCCTTGCTTCTGCCCCTGACATCGACGATGTCGCCGGTTTCAAAGGTATCTGCCTTGATAAGCGAACCGATTTCGTACTGTGCGCAGTCGTCGAACTTAAATTCCTTTAATGTTCTCTTATAGCCTGCGCCTGCCTTGTCGAAATGACCCTTTGCGGGCTTGTTGACTTTATGCGCTTTGATATCGCCGTAGCCAACCTGTACTGCTTCGTATCCGTCACGGTCGGTTGTTTTCTTTTGAACAACAACGCACGGACCGGCTTCAACTACAGTTACGGGAATCACTTTTCCCGCCTCATCGAAAATCTGTGTCATACCGATTTTCTTGCCGATGATTGCTTTTTTCATATTTTTCCTCCTTTGGTTATTGGTTGGTTTCCCAACATGACCGTGGTTTTTGAAATTGTACTTCAAAATGCGGCAGAGTTTCAGCTTTCCGAAAATTTAAGCGGCTGACTTTTGCCGTCGATTCCGAAAAAGTCAAGCTTACTTGACCTCCATTACAATCTCAACGCCTGCGGGGATTTCAAGATTCTGCAAAGCTTCTGTTGTCTTTGCGGTGGGTCTGATTACGTCGATAAGACGCTTGTGCGTGCGAAGCTCAAACTGCTCACGGCTGTCCTTATATTTGTGAACAGCACGGAGAATAGTTACGATCTCCTTATCGGTGGGGAGCGGAATAGGACCCGAAACTCTTGCACCGCTGCGCTTTGCCGCTTCAACGATCTTTGCTGCCGAAGCATCGACTATCGAATGCTCATAGCCCTTGATCTTGATTCTGATTTTTTCATTGACTGCCACTTAAATCGCCTCCGTTAAATATTTTTTGCTTTGGGGGCACGGTAATACTTTTATTACATAACGTTATAATGTAACGGATTATATCGTCAACACGCTTCCGTGTGTATCGCATTTTTTGCATAACAAAAACCCGAAAAAGCACACAGCTTTCCGAGTTTGGCAAGAACACGACAACACACAGCAACTCACACACAAGCCCTTTCGGCGCACCTGTGCACCTCCTCAAAGAGTGTGTATCAATCACATACTGTGTTCGGTATTACTTCCGCCCGGTTTAAAATCGGACATACTCTGCGAAAATTACCCGGCAAACCGCCGGCAACCTTCCGCTTCATCGCATATCTGTTGCAGTCACGCTCGTATATTATAGCACACGTTTTTCCTGATTGCAAGCCGTTTTTTCATATATTTAATAATTTTTTGTAAATTTTAAATTTCTAAAAAATGTACGTGCGCTATTTGTCGAAATCCACACAAACAGCGCACCAAAGTTTAGCTATATTTCACAAAAATCATGACAACTCATATATATAATTCGCCCTGCCCATTATCAGCCAATAGCCCATATAGTCAACATTTTCAAAGTGCGTATTCTCTTTTACCGTATCAATAATGCGATTATCGTATTTAGCATTATTCAAAGTTTCGAATTGCTCGGAAACATCTCCGTCATAGTTATTTCCCATAATTCCGATAATATCGACATCTTTCTTTTCCTCGGAATATTCCGTTTCGAGCAAAGCTTCTTCGAGAATAATTAGATAAACCTTTTCGCCGTTTTTTCCCGCCTCGTCAAAATCGGCAACGCAGTTTTCAAGTTCGCCCAATTGAAAAATGTACAGTGAATCGGCGTTGTACAAATCATAAGGATAGTATTGAATCTCGCTTCCGCCAACCATTCCGACGATACAGTCTGCCCCTTGCGTGATAACGTTCATTTCGGTTTTAAGAGCGTTCGGATCCGTTTGGTTTTGGTCGAACAAATACATCACTTCGCCGCAAAGTCTGCTGCCGATAACACTGCAAACGCTGATTACAATTGTCGCAATGGGCGCTAAAAGCCTTTTGCCGACCTTTGGTATACAGCGCAAAAACATATAGACAAAGCACATAACCACAGCGATAAACAGCGGATAAACCTGCACGGAATAGTGCGAACTCATTTCCTCCATATACGCAATCGGCGAAACCAATGCGTTTATCGCAAACACCGAAAATACAGAAACCGAAACAATCAGCAAAACGCCGAGCGAAAGCCCGATTTTAGAACGCACAAAGCAAATCAATTTCTTTATATTCGCCGCACAGCGTTGCAAAAACGCCTTAAACCACTTTTCGTTTCTGAAAAGAAAGCACAAAGGCAAGCCGATTGCCGCAAGTGCTATCAGCACACACAGCACATAATTCCACAGCGGCGTTTTTATCAGCGTAAGCCTTATGCCGGATATATCGTTTAGCATATAGCGCATGATAAAATGCAGCTGCAAGCCGAAAGTTTTATGCTTGGTATATGTTGCGTAAAGCCCCATTACATCATTCTTTTCAAGCATATGCGAAATCATCGGCGTGAATGATATAACCGCAAGCGCCACCGAAAGCAAAAGAGCGCCGCCGTAGGCAAACATTCTCTTCGGATTTTTCTTGATAAGATAATACACGCACATACACGCCGCCATTACGCCGGCATAAATTATGAAAAAATACTGCACAAGGCTGCCGAGATATGTTATCAGGCAAAGCAGCGCCATTGTTTTCTTTGAAAACCCATCGTATATCAGCTTTAAATTAAAATATGTATACGCAAGTGTAAACGCCATCAAAAGCACATACATTCTCAAATATATGCCGCAGGTTATCGCTCCGCTTGAAAATCCCCACAAAGCGCAGGTGCACAGTCCCAAAAATCCGCTTTTCGATATTTTAACAACGCAGAGATAAAGAAAAATCTGCGCTATCGCAAACGACAAAGCGTTTATCGAAAAGGCATACCAAGGTGAAAAGCTGCTTGGAAAAAAAGAGCATACGGTGTGCAATATATAATAGTACAGCGGTGGGTGAACATCATATTTTTGATTATAATAAACCGAGCCGTATTCAAAGCGCTCGCCTTCCTGAACGGTCAAATAATCACGAAACAAATCGCCGTCATTCCAATGATTGTATTCATTCCATTCGTCGGTTTCAAATCTTGTGTACATATGCGGCTGATAATATGAATTTGACAAGCCGTACGACCACAACTCGTCCATATGATAACCCTGCTTTTTCTGCGCCATATAGTATGTAATTATCCCCAGCTGAACAATTATCATCACGATAAGCAAAGCTATGCAGATAATTTTTGTCTTTTTAGCGCCGTTTCCGATTCGATTCATATATTTCACAAGCTTTATGCCTGCTCATCTACGGTAAGACCGAACGAGGGCATAAACTCCTCCATAAATATTTTGACTTCGGGCATATCAAATGCGGCAACCGCCTTTTCGGTTGAAGCACGTGCTTTTTCAAAATCACGGTTGCCCAGTGCGCATTCGTTCATGCACTTGATAAGCGCCGAAAGCTTATCTGCCGCCTTAACGATTTTCCAAAGCTCCGCGTCATCGTCTTGCGGAGTAATAAGCGGCGAAAAATCTTTCTTTAAATAATCGGGCAGCATATTTTCGATTTTTTGCTGTGCGCTTTTTTCCGCCTCCGCATAAGCGCTGCGCAACTTTTTGTCAAAATATTTTATCGGCGTGGGCAAATCACCCGTGATAATTTCGGTTGCATCGTGATACATTCCGAGCACGGCGGCACGATTGCTGTCAAGATTTGTGCCGAAGCGCTGATTTTTTATCGCACAAAGTGCGTGCGCAAGCATTGCAACCTCAAGGCAATGCTCCGAAAGCCGTTCTTCTTCGGTGTTGCGCATAAGTCCCCAGCGGCGAATATATTTCATTCTCGACATCATTGCAAAAAAATGATATGACAAAGCTTTTTACCTCCTATTCGCCCTGATTTTTCCCTTCAAGATAATATGTTGCTTCCATATCGGCAACGGAAAGCGCAAACGCAAGCGGAAACATTTCAAAGGCGTCGCCAATGCTTCGCTTATCTTCAATTCCCGAAAATCCCATGTGATAACGCACGGCAAACGCTTCTTCTCTCGAAAGGCGCATAAATCCGGAAATAATGTACACCGACTTTTCGCCGTGACCGTAGGGCAGTTTGTCGTCAAATTCATATGACGGAACGCTTCTCCACACGCCGTCGCTTCCCTTTACGTTTCTTGTCGAACGCTTATAGGTATTTATTTTGCAAACATCGTGCAGCAGCGAAACAACGGCTATCGTTTCGTCGCTGTAATTCATTTTGTATATTTCCCTGCAACGTTCCCTTTCAAGATACGCTTTAAGGCAGTGATAAACGTTGACACTGTGCTCGACAAGTCCGCCGTCATACGCACCGTGATATCGGGTTGAGCACGGCGCTTCGAAAAAATCGCTTGAGGGTGAGCTGAGATATTCAAACAGCTTTTGCGCACCGGCACGTTTTATGTGCTCATTATATATTTCCGAAAATTCTTCCTTTGCAGTCATTTCAAATCCACTCCGCTTTCTTTAAGGCGCTGCCTTTAAATTATACCATATATATATTATCACAAACTCAGCCGACTTGCAACACACTTTTATTTTTTTAACTATTTATGAAATTTCTCAAACTTATTGCAATATCCGACATTTTGTGATATACTCGAATGTGAGTTAAAGTATCCGGAGGAAAAATGGAAAATATTAAAAAAATCACCGTCATCACAGGTCATTACGGTTGCGGAAAGACCAACTTTTCCGTAAACTATGCGCTTTTTCTCGCAAAGGCGGGCAAAAAGGTCGTCGTTGCGGATTTTGACATTGTCAACCCGTATTTTCGCACAGCCGATTTTAAAGACCTTTTCAAAGCAAACGGAATCAGGCTGATTTCTCCGCAGTTTGCCAATACAAATGTGGATATCCCCACGATAAATTTTGATCTTCTTGATATAGAACCGTGTGAATACCTTATTGTCGATGTGGGCGGCGATGATTCCGGAGCCGTTGCCTTAGGTAGGTTTTCATCTTTGCTTAAAAATAATGATTACGATATGCTGTATGTCATCAACAAATACCGTTACCTAATGCAGACCCCCGAGGATTCGTTTTCAATGCTCAAAGCAATTGAAAACGCCTCCAATCTGCGTCATACAGGCATTGTGAATAATTCAAATCTCGGAATCGAAACCACGGCACAAACCGTCTGCGATTCGTTTGATTATGCAAAATCGCTGTGCAATCTCAGCAAACTTCCGCTGAGATATACCGCAGTCGAACAAAGCATAAAAATCGGCAGCACGGTAGAAAATTACTTTCCTATAGAAGTTTTCGTCAAACCGATATGGGAAAAATAAAATAACGGAGGAAAAAGTCAATGGCACCGGTAAAAGCAATTTGCACTGTGTGCGGCGAGCTTATCGAGGTTGACGCCGCAAAGGACGCCGCCATTTGCCCGAAATGCGCAGAAGCGTTCGTTGTTTCAAAAGCAATATCAAAGTATAACGAAGCCGAAAATCCGACAGAAAACGCCGAAAACCCCAAATTTATCATTGAGGACGGAATATTGCGCAAATATACGGGCAACGACGTAAAAGCCGTCATTCCCGACGGAGTTGTCGAAATCGGCGAAAACTCCTTTGCCGGCAACACACGAATCGTCGAAGTCGTCGTACCCGAAACCGTAAAAGTGTTCGGCGCAAGCGCTTTCAACAACTGCCGAGCACTTACTTACATAAATATCCCGAGCGGTGCGGTAAAAATCAGAAACAGCGCCTTTATGGGCTGCGGAATCACCGAAATTTCGATTCCCGGCACGGTCAACAAAATCGGCGACAACTCTTTTCATGACTGTATCAGGCTGAAAAAGGTCGATATCGCACCGGGCGTAACAACTATCGGCGTTTATGCTTTTTGCAAATGCAGAAGCATTGAAACAATTTCTCTGCCCCCGACAATAACCTCGATTGAAAAGGGCGCTTTAAGAGGCTGTGCTTCGCTTAGCGAAATAAACCTGCCCGACGGGCTTGAATATATCGAAAAAGACGCATTTTTCGACTGCACGGGCATTAAAGCGCTGAAAATTCCGGCAAGCGTAAAATCAATCGGAATCGACTTTGTCGGCGGTTGCGCCTCACTTGAATCGCTTACAATCCCCAATACCGTAAAATCATATTCCATCGGTGCGGATTCTTTCTGGGGCTGCACTTCTCTAAAGCAAATTTCCGTTCCCGCTTGCGTTGACGAAATCGGCGAGCGTGCGTTCAAGGGCTGTAAAGAACTTTGCGGCATAAACCTCACAGGCTCTGTACGCAAAATTTGCCAAAACGCCTTTGCCGACTGTGTTGCCTTTGAAGAACTCAATCTCCCGAAAGGGCTTGAATGCATTGAAGCAAACGCCTTTGTCGGCTGTGTGAACATTCTTAAACTTACCTTGCCCGAAACCGTAACCGAAATCGACGAAAGTGCCTTTGCCGACTGTGTTCGCATTGACAGAGTGGAAGCCCCGAAAATCTGCTACAAATGCTTTAAAAATACGGTGTGGGCACGTCGTGAGGGCAGATGGACAGGCAGCAAGAGCTGTGCCGTTTGCGGAAAACCCACAAACATTTTCGGCAAATGCAAATACTGCAACAGATAACCCATTCTCCCCCTCTTTGATTTTTCAAAGATTAAGCCGAAACTTTAAAAAAATTTCGGCTTTTTCATAAATTCAGCGGCGATTTTGCCAAAGCTTGCGCAAATTACCGCTTGTGGCAATTTTAATTCTGAAAGGAGAATCACCTATGGCAAAAATGGAGGTTCTTTTTGAAAAGTGCGAGGGCTGCGGTCTGTGTATAACCGCCTGTCCCAAAAAAATCGTTTCAATTCAAAAAGAGAAGAGGAATCGCCTCGGCCATTTCACTGCACAATGCACCGATCAGCAATCCTGCATCGGCTGCGCTATGTGTGCTATGATGTGCCCCGAATGCGCTATTCGTATTGAAAAATAAATTTTTTCCATAAAACAAAAGGAGTGTTGATTTAACTTGGAAAAGAAACTTATGAAAGGTAACGAAGCCTTGGCTGAAGCCGCTATCAGATGCGGCTGCAAATGCTTTTTCGGATACCCCATCACACCGCAGACCGAGCTTTCGGAATATATGGCAAAGCGTATGAACGCTTCGGGAGGCGTTTTCCTCCAAGCCGAATCTGAAATTGCGGCAATCAATATGGTTCTCGGTGCCGCTTCAACCGGCGTGCGTGCCATGACATCTTCATCATCTCCCGGAATAAGCCTTAAATCCGAGGGCATTTCATACATTGCCGGAAGCGATTTGCCCTGCGTTATCGTAAACGTTCAGCGTGGCGGCCCCGGTCTTGGCGGAATCCAACCCTCACAGGCCGACTATTGGCAGGCTACAAAAGGTCTTGGCCACGGTGATTTTCACGTGCTTGTATTCGCACCCTCCTCTGTACAGGAAGTTGTCGATATGATAAGCTATGCGTTTGATATGGCAGATAAATACAGAATGCCCGCAATGCTTCTTTCCGACGGTCTTTTGGGTCAGATGATGGAGCCGGTCGTGTTCCCTAAGCAAAGTGCGGCACCAGTTGAAAAGCCTTGGGCTGCCAACGGCCATCAAAACAAGCGTAGCCACAATATCATAAATTCTCTTTATATCGAAGCTGCCGACCTTGAAAACACCATTGTCGAAAGATATAAAAAATATGATGAAATCAAAGCAACTTTGCCCGATGCGGAAACCTATCTTACAGACGACGCCGACTATATCCTCACAGCATACGGCGCAAC
Source organism: uncultured Oscillospiraceae bacterium (assembly GCA_964490175.1). Lineage (GTDB taxonomy): Bacteria > Bacillota > Clostridia > Oscillospirales > Ruminococcaceae > RGIG3077. The sequence continues at coordinate 9,573 of CAZBAI010000010.1, forward strand.
TGCCAGAGTATGTAAATCCGCAGTAAATCTTGCAAGAGCGCAGGGCATAAAGGCGGGTCTTATCAGACCTAAAACCCTTTGGCCGTTCCCTTCCGAAATCATCAAAAACGCATCGCAAAACGCCAAAGCGCTTTTGTGTGTGGAAATGAGCACAGGTCAAATGGTTGACGATATCAAACTCAGCGTTGAATGTAAGAAAAGGGTTGAGTTTTTCGGAAGAACCGGCGGCGTTATTCCCACGCCCGCAGAGGTTCTTGCGCAAATCAAAAAGCTTGGAGGTATTGAGTAATGGCTGTTGTATTTGAAAGACCGAAATCACTTGCCGATATCAGACTGCACTACTGTCCGGGCTGTACTCACGGCATAATTCACAGGCTCGTTTGCGAGGTTATCGACGAAATGGGTATTGAAGGCGATACCGTCGGCGTTTGCCCCGTAGGATGCAGCGTTTTTGCATATAACTATTTCAACTGCGATATGATCGAAGCTCCGCACGGACGTGCTCCGGCGGTTGCAACCGGTGTAAAGCGTGCTCAACCCGATAAATTTGTATTTACTTATCAGGGCGACGGCGACCTTGCCGCAATCGGAACGTGCGAAACCGTTCACGCCGCAACCAGAGGCGAAAACATTGTCGTAATTTTTGTAAACAATACAATTTACGGCATGACAGGCGGTCAAATGGCACCTACAACGCTCCCCGGTCAAATTTCCACGACAACGCCTTTCGGACGTGACCCCAAATTGGCAGGCTTCCCCGTAAAGGTATGCGAAATGCTCTCTACTCTTGACGGCGTCGCTCTTGCACAGCGTGTTGCGGTTGACAGCGTTCCCCACATCAGAGAAGCGAAAAAAGCTATTCGCAAGGCTTTTGAAAATCAGCGTGATAAAAAAGGCTTCTCAATAGTTGAAGTTCTTTCTACCTGCCCGACAAACTGGGGACTTTCGCCTACCGACGCAATCAAGCGTTTGCAGGATGAAATGATTCCTTACTATCCTTTGGGTGTATATGCAGATAAGGAGGTAAAATTCTGATGACAAGTGAAATTCTTTTTGCGGGCTTCGGCGGACAGGGTATCCTGTTCAGCGGCAAGGCGTTTGCATATTGCGGATTGATTGCCGATAAAGAGGTTTCGTGGTTGCCGTCATACGGTCCCGAAATGCGCGGCGGTGCGGCAAACTGCTCGGTATGTATCTCTGATGAGCCGATAGGTTCTCCCCTCATCACAACGCCCGATTATCTTGTTGCTATGAACATTCCCTCGTTCGACAAGTTCATAAACACGGTTAAACCCGGCGGCAAGGCATTTATCGACAGCACCATGGTTGACGAAAAATGCGAGCGAACCGACATCGACTGCTACTATGTTCCGGCTTCGCAGCTTGCAAGCGAACACAATTTGAGCGCTAACGTTATTCTTATGGGCAAGCTTATTAAAGAAACAGGCCTTTTCACCTTTGATGAAATCGAAAAGGGACTTGAAAAATGCATTCCCGCATCAAAATCCCACCTTATCGCCAAAAACATCGAGGCTATGAAAATCGGCTACGATTACGAATAAGCAAAAGCAAAACGCAATACACAAGTCAGAGCAAAGATTGTTGTCTTTGCTCTGCTTTTGCTTTACCGTGATATATCTGCCGAATTGTCAATTCTGCCGCCGAAGTGCCGAATCACTTTTTCGATTTTGCTGCGATACTTAGCGTCGGCAACAATATTCAGCTCGGGCGATTTTAAAAGCTCTTTGCGAAAATCATCATTATTTGCCGCAGGATATATCCTAAAATAATCGGGAGCTATCGGCACGACAAACGGCGGCGAATCAAGTCCTTTTGTATTACTCGCCGTTGTTTCCGCACAATATATCCGTGAGTCGATTCGGCAAATTTCACCAAGGGCCTTGTCGGCGTTTTCAAAGCTGTCAAATCCGGCTGTTATAATTGTATTCATATTAAAACTGTCTTTTCCCTCCAATACGGTTTATGAAAAATCATGGTTTAGAATGCAGTGAAAAACCGTTTAATGTATATTTTGCCCGAAAATATAAAATATATATAAGTAAATCTTGCATTTGACGTCGATTTGTGATATTATAAAACTAATCGGCGATTTTTGAACAAGTTTTGTAAGGGGCTGTTAAAAGTGGATGTCAGAGTCGGTGATATACTCATAATGAAAAAACCCCATACCCATATTTGCAATTGCAACCGTATGGTTGTGTTGCGCTCGGGTATGGACTTTAAACTGATGTGCGAAAAATGTGAGCGTGTTTTTATGACCCCGAGAAACAATATCGAAAAACGCATCAAAAAAATCGAAAGAAACGAAAATTAAAATATATCCGTTTTCAGAGAAAGACAGTATTTATGTTTGAAAAGCTAAATCTTACAGAACAGCGCTTTGAAGAAATCAGCGAAAAGCTCTCGTGCCCCGATGTCATCGCCGATAACGAACAGTATAAGGCGCTGATGAAGGAATACAAAGCCCTTAAAGACGTCGTCGAAAAATACAGAGAATATAAAAAAGCTCGCCGAGATTTTGACGACGCAAAGGATTTGCTCGAAAATTCCGGCGGCGACCGTGAACTTAAAGAACTTGCGCAAAGCGAACTTGAAACTTGCGAAAAATTGTGCGAAACTTTAAGCGAGGATTTAAAATATTTGCTTTTGCCGAGCGACCCTAACGACAGCAAAAACGTTATCATCGAAATCAGAGGCGGCGCAGGCGGCGAGGAAGCTTCGCTTTTCGCTCATTCTCTTTTCAGAATGTACTCAATGTACTGCGAGGCAAAACGCTGGAAGCTTGAAATTCTCAACTCAAACGAAACCGAACTCGGCGGGTTCAAAGAAGTCAGCTTTTTGATAACGGGCGAGGGCGCATATTCCAGATTAAAATTTGAAAGCGGCGTTCACCGTGTTCAGCGTGTGCCGGAAACCGAATCGCAAGGGCGCATTCACACTTCGACAGTTACGGTTGCGGTTCTTCCCGAAACCGATGAGGTAGAACTTGAAATTAACCCGAGCGACCTTAAAATCGATGTATTCCGTTCAAGCGGCGCAGGCGGTCAGCACATCAACAAAACTGAATCTGCGGTGAGAATCACCCATTTGCCGACGGGCGTTGTCGTTGAATGTCAAGACGAGCGCAGCCAGCACAAAAATAAAGACCGTGCGATGAAAATTCTGCGCTCACGCCTTTTTGAAGCAAAGCAGCGTGAACAAAACGAAAAAATCGCAGGTCAGCGAAAGGCGCAGGTCGGCACAGGCGACCGAAGCGAACGCATAAGAACATACAATTATCCGCAAGGGCGTATGACCGACCACAGGATTTCGCTTACCCTTTATCGTCTTGAGGATATTTTAAACGGCAATCTTGACGAAATTTTCGATGCTCTTGCCACAGCCGACAGAGCCGCAAAGCTGGCGGCGCAATCCGAAAATCTCTGAAAAATTCTTACGCAAAAAGAGGTAATGGGCACAATGGAGCCTAATAGCTACAATACAAAGCTGCTTTGCAATGATGAAAACGGCATTGCGCAAGCGGCAAAGCTCATCGCAAGCGGCGAGGTTGTCGGTATGCCGACCGAAACCGTATACGGCCTTGCGGCAAACGCTTTGGATGAAAACGCCGTTAAAAAAATATTCATTGCAAAGGGTCGCCCGGCGGATAATCCGCTGATAGTGCACATTGCCGAGCTTGACGATATATTCACACTGTGTCATGATATCCCCGAAAATGCGTTGAAAATCGCCAAAGCCCTTTGGCCGGCGCCGCTAACGCTTATTCTCCCGAAAAAAGATATTGTGCCGTATGTAACCTCCGGCGGACTTGATACAGTCGGCGTGCGTATGCCCTGTTGCCAAAGCGCACTAAAGCTTATCAAAAAAAGCGGCAAACCCTTGGCGGCACCCTCGGCAAACACATCGGGCAAGCCCAGCCCCACAAACGCTATGCACGTTTTTGACGATATGCAGGGGAAAATCAGCGCAATTATCGACGGCGGCGAATGCTCTGTCGGGGTTGAATCTACCGTAATTTGTTTTGAAAACGACAATGTCCGTATTTTGCGCCCCGGATTTGTCACGCCAAACGACCTTGCTATGTTTTGCAACGATGTTATTATCGACAAAAACGTTTTGCAAGAGCTTGATGAAAACGCAAGGGCTGCCTCTCCGGGCATGAAATATAAGCATTATTCCCCGAAATGCGATGTTTTTCTCGTGGAATCAACATCGGCGGCATTTTTTGAATATGCAAAAAACGCTGCCTGCGAAAACGACTGTTTAATGATTTTTGACGGCGATATAAATACAACAAAAATCAAATCGATTACCTATGGCGCAAACGACATTGAAAATGCCGAGAGGATTTTTAATTGCCTGCGCAAAACCGATGAACTCGGCGCTGAGCATGTGTTTGTGCGTGCTCCCTCTAAAAACGGCGTCGGGCTTGCGGTTTACAACAGGCTTATACGTGCCGCGGGCTTTAAAGTAATAAAATTAAATTGACGATATTTTACCCTAAATTTCGGCGAAAGGCGGTGAAAGAGTGAACAGTCTTGAAGGCTTGATGGTTGTCGGTCTTACCGGTCAGACCGGTGCAGGCAAAACAACGGTATGTAAATTTTTTAAAGACAAAGGCTTTGCTGTTATAGATGCAGACAAAATCGCCCGAGATGTAACCTCAAAGGGCAGTCCCTGTCTTGCCGAAATCGGCGAATGCTTCAAAGAAAAAGTCATTACAGACGACGGCGAATACGACAGAGCAAAAATGGCGCAAATCGTATTTACCGACAAAAATAAGCTTGAAATGCTCAACAGCATATGCTACCCTTACATAACCGCCGAAATTTTGGAAAGAATAAGGCAATGCGGCAACAAGGGCGAAAGGCTGATTCTTCTCGACGCACCCACTTTGTTTGAAAGCCGTGCCGATGATTTTTGCGAATTGATTATTTCGGTTATCGCAAAAGAACACAATCGCCAAAAGCGCATTATGGAGCGTGACGGTCTTTCGGAAGAGGCGGCAAACAACCGCATAAGCTCTCAACATGACGAAAACTTTTTTAAAAAAAATTCCGACTTTATCATAAAAAACAACAAAAGCGAAAAAGTCCTCAAGGAAGTCACCGAAGAGGTTGCCGACCGTGTGAAGGAATATTATCGTGATAATTTTTCATAAATTAAAAAAACTTGTAAAGGACGGTTGAAGCCATGAACAACGAAATTGATGTAAACGAACTGAAAAAATCGCTTTTTTCCGAGCGAAAAAACGCCGCCTCAACGCTTTGCGATGAGGACATTCGTAAAGCCGACAATTTTTGCGAGGACTATAAAAAATTCCTCAACGCCGCCAAAACCGAGCGTGAAGCCTGTGCTTACGCCGCAAAACTTGCAAAAGAAAACGGTTTTGTCGAATATAAAAAAGGCGATTCGCTTAAAAGCGGCGACAAAATATACTTTGTCAACAGAAATAAAGCAATCATTCTGGCTGTTATCGGCACGCAGGATATCTCATGCGGAATCAACCTGTGCGCTGCGCATATCGATTCACCCAGACTTGATTTAAAGCAAAATCCCCTTTATGAAGATTCGGAAACGGCTCTTTTCAAAACGCATTATTACGGCGGAATCAAAAAATATCAGTGGACTGCAATTCCGCTTGCGCTTCACGGTGTAATCGTCAAGGCAAACGGTGAAAAAATCGAAGTTTGCATCGGCGAAAATGATGATGAACCCGCATTTTGCATTACCGATTTGCTACCCCACCTTGCTCAGGAGCAAATGAAGCGCAATTTGGCGCAGGGTATTAAAGGTGAGGAACTGAACATTCTTACCGGCTCACGCCCCTTTAAATCCGATGATTCAAGCGAAGCCGTAAAGCTCAACATTCTCAAAATATTAAACGATAAATACGGCATTGTTGAAGATGATTTCATCTCTGCCGAGTTAGAAGCAGTGCCCGCTTTCAAGGCAAGGGATATCGGTTTTGACCGCAGCATGATCGGCGCTTACGGTCACGATGACAGAGTTTGCGCATATACAGCTCTCAAAGCGATTCTCGACTGCGAAAATGTACAAAAAACCGCCTGCGTTGTTCTTACCGACAAGGAAGAAACCGGCAGTGACGGCAACACAGGTCTACAATCGGCATATCTCAAATATTTTATCGCAGATATAGCCGAGGCTTTAGGAGCAAAGCCGAGGGACGTTATCTCGGCGACAAAATGCCTTTCGGCAGATGTCAATGCAGCCTTTGACCCGACTTTCCCCGAAGTGAACGAGCGCAGAAACGCCGCTTTCATCAACAAGGGTGTTGTAATCACAAAATTCACGGGCGCAAGGGGCAAGTCCGGCACTTCCGACGCTTCTGCGGAATTTGTCGGCGAAATTCGTTCGCTTTGTGACAATGCAGGCATTGTTTGGCAAACAGGTGAGCTTGGCAAGGTCGATATGGGCGGCGGCGGAACCGTTGCGGCTTATCTTGCAAATCTTGATTTTGAAGTTATCGACGCAGGCGTTCCCGTACTTTCAATGCACGCCCCGTTTGAGGTTGTATCAAAGCTTGATGTATATATGACATATCGCACATTCTGCGCATTTATGGGCGCATAAATCCGCACACAAAAAAACGCACCGAAAAAGCTTAAAGCATTTTTCGGTGCGTATTTTTATTTGCAAAATCAAAACCTTAAAATCAAAGCTCGATTGTAACAATGCCGTTTGCAGCGCTGTCAACAACAATATCGGTGTTTGCAACCTTAATTTTAAACTGCTTATCGGTCACGGTGTGCTCAACGGTAATTGTGTTTCCGCTGCGCTTTGCCGTAATATCAAGCACCTTGCAAACGTTTTTGTCATAAACGCTTGTGCAAGCCTGCTTGCCGTCTTCAAGATTATATATAACAAATTCGGCGTTTTCGACATAGTCATATTCAAAATTGCCCTTAAAATCGCCGAAGCCGATAATCGAGTTGGGTTTTGCATATGCGGGAATCTCCATATATCCGCATTTTCTTGTGATATATTTTCCGCCCTGCACGGTATCGCCCGTGATGATATCTGTCCAAGTGCCGTTCGGAACATAAAATTCGGCAACGCCCTCTTCGCAAAGAACAGGAGCTATGAGCAAATTGTCACCGAACATATACTGCTTATCACAGTAAAGTGCGGCAGGCTCGTCGGCAAAATCAATAACCATTGCACGCATCATAGGCACGCCGACAGTTGATGTTTTTACCGCCTGATTGAAAAGATAGGGCATAAGCTTTCCTTTAAGATTTGTGAAAAATCTCAAAACATCGCAGCTTTCTTCATCAAAAAGCCACGGAACACGGTAAGATGTGCTTCCGTGCAATCGGCTGTGCGATGACATAAGCCCGAATGCGCACCAACGTTTGTAGATATCCGGTGTTGCCGTGGCTTCAAATCCGCCGATATCGTGACTGAAATAGCCAAATCCCGAAATGCAAAGAGATAATCCGCCGCGAATCGTTTCTGCCATTGAGCTGTATTCGGCTGAACAGTCACCGCCCCAGTGAACGGGGAATTGCTGACCGCCTGCCGTTGCGCTTCTCGCAAACAAACAAGCGCCGTTTTCGCCGTAAAAATCTTTCAATACGTTAAATACGGTTTTATTATAAAGATATGCGTAATAGTTGTGCATTTTAATGGGGTCGGAGCCGTCAAAATACCGCACCTTCGTGGGTATTCTTTCGCCGAAGTCGGTCTTAATGCAGTTTACGCCCATTTCACAAAGTTTTCTGATTTTAGAAGCAAACCATTCGCAAGCCGCCGGATTTGTAAAATCGACAATTGCCATTCCGGGTTGCCACATATCGCATTGGAACACGCTTTGGTCAAGATTTTTAATGAAATATCCGTTTTTCACGCCCTCGTCAAAAAGCGCACTGCGCTGTGCGATGTAAGGATTTATCCAACAGCTGATTGAAAGTCCTCTTTCCTTAAGCCTTTTAAGCATTGCTTCGGGGTCGGGAAATTGTCGCTTATCCCACTCAAAATTTGTCCACTCAAATTCTTTCATCCAGAAGCAGTCGAAATGGAACACCTGCAATGGTATTTCACGCTGAGCCATTCCCTCGATAAACGAAGTAACTGTTTCCTCATCATAATTTGTTGTAAATGATGTGGAAAGCCACAATCCGAATGTATATGCCGGCGGAAGAGCGGGCTTGCCTGTCAACGTTGTATAGTTGGAAAGCACCTGCGTTAAATTTTCGCCGCCTATGATGAAATATTCAAGCTTTTCGCCGGGCACTGTGAATGATACCTTTGAAACCGTATCGGAAGCAACTTCATACGAAACCTTGTCGGAATCGTTCACAAACACGCCGTAGCCTCTTGACGATACATAAAAGGGAATGCATTTATAGCTCTGCTCAGAGCAAGTGCCGCCATCGGAATTCCATGTTTCCACAGTCTGGCCGTTCTTGACGAATGTGGTGAATTTTTCACCGAAGCCGTAAATGCACTCGCCAACGCTCAAGGTCAGCTGCTCTCTCAAATATGTAGTGTGCTCGTCCGCAGGATAGCTCCAAAACGTGTCGTCAGCTTGCATATCAAGCCTTTTCTGTGCGTGGAACTTGCTCTCGTTTACAATGGTAGTTGCACGCCAGCCGCCGCCGGTCAATTTTTTTTCGCCGTAATAATATTGCACGCTCCAATCCTCTTTGGAGATTACCGCCTTTGTATTGCCCGAAATGATTTCGCAATATTTTTCACAATCGTTTATCGTCGGTGTATATCCGCAATCTTCATTAAGCTCAAATTTGGGCGCATTATCGTTAAAGCCCTTATAGTGCACAATGCTTACCTTGATAACGTCCTTTGCGTATGAAGAAAATGTTATTTCAAGATTAGGTCCGCCAAGCGTCATTCCTCTGTGATAGATTTTTGACGGTGTTGCAAGAATGTTAAGCGAGTTGGCGCTGTGCGACACTTCATAGGCTTGATTTGCGTAGTTTACTTCGTATCCACGCTGATTAAGCCAAAATCCGTCTGCAAATTTCATATGATTTTCCTCCCCCATTACAGGATTTTTTCGTTTTCGGTCTTTGCAAAAACCATTGCAAATCGCTTGTGTAACCGTTTACATAAGCAATGAAAAAACAATGAGCCTTTGTCAAAAACACTCACGCTGTCATTATACAATATGCAATAAAAAAAAGCAAGTTATTTTTTGGGGCTTTAAACATTTTACACACTCGTAACATTTCATCTTTCGTTTTAAATTTTAAAAATGCGACAATTGCAATAACCTTGCCGCTTAGATATTTTGACAGATTGCGTGTAGTGCCTTGCACGACGTGCTTTAAGAAACAAAAAAGAGGAGCGCTTTCACAAAAGCACCCCTCTTTTCGGTTTGTTTAAAATTATTCCGCAACAGGTGCGCCAACGGGGCATACACCGTTGCAAGAACCGCAATCAATGCACTTGTCGGCATCGATTTCGTACTTGCCGTCACCCTCGGCAATTGCTTCTACGGGACATTCGTCAACGCAAGCACCGCACATAATGCACTCATCGGTAATTTTGTAAGCCATATTTAAAAACACCTTTCTGAAAAGTTTTAAAGGCACAGCCTTTACAAACACTATGATAACACACATTTATGAACAAATCAAGGCTTTTTGCATTTTTTGCAAAAAGAAAAAGGACTTTAATAAAGCCCTTTCAAGAAAAAACAAAGCTCACTTATCTGTTGTCATCGACAAATCCGCTTTCAACAAGTGCAACAAGTGCGTCAACGGCAGCTTGTTCATCTGCACCGTCGGCAATGATTCTAATAGCTGTTCCGCCAACAATACCGAGTGAAAGAATGCCGAGAAGGCTCTTCGCATTCACCCTGCGCTCTTCCTTTTCTATCCAAATTGAAGACTTAAATTCGTTTGCTTTTTGGATGAAGAAAGTAGCCGGCCTTGCGTGCAACCCAACCTGATTCTGAACCATAACATCTTTAACAAACATAATTGCCTCATTTCTCAGCGACGCTTTTTAATCTATAAAGCAGACGGCGCAAAAAGCATAGCAGTCGCTGTATGCACAATGCCGCACCGAAAGCCCTCTTGGGTTAAAATATATTGTGATCAAACCACTTATACTATTATACAAGTTAATATTTCCATAGTCAATCGGTTTTTGCCAAGAATTAGACGATTTAGGGCAATTTTCTCCCTCTTGTTCATAGTCGCCAATTTTAAAACGCGGTTATTTGTGCATTTTCACAACGCATTTTTTGCCGTATTATCTCACTTTATTTAGAAGCGTCGAGCATATCGGGTCGAAGTTGCTTTGTCAGCTCAATACTTTGCTCTCTGCGCCAGTTTTCGATATTTTTATGGTGACCGGAAAGAAGTATTTCGGGCACGGGCATATTTTCCCAAACCTCGGGGCGTGTATACTGCGGATACTCCAAAAGTCCGTTCCAATGGCTTTCCTCCTCAAAGCATTCGCTTGCGGGCAAAACGCCCTCGCACAGCCTTGCAATCGAATCCGTCAGCACAAGTGCGGGCAATTCGCCGCCGGTTAAAACATAATCGCCGATAGATATTTCCTCGGGAGCGATTTTATCTAAAACACGCTGGTCAACGCCCTCATAGTGACCGCAAATAATGAGTATATCGCTTAAACACGCCAGCTCCTTAACACGCTGTTGTGTAAGTGTTTTTCCCTTTGGGGACATATATATTGTATGCGGCACACAACCGAAATCGTTACAAACGGCTTTGTAGCAATCATAGATAGGCTGTGCCTGCATGACCATTCCCTTGCCGCCGCCAAACGGCGAATCATCAACTTTGCGGTGCTTATTTTGAGTATAGTCACGAATGTTGCGGCAATTCACTTCGATTTTGCCGTTTTTCCTTGCTCTGCCGATAATACTTTCGCTTAAAACATCAAGGCACAGTTGCGGAAAAAGCGTTGCAATTTCAATCCTCATCGTCAAACAGTCCTTTCAGTGGGTTGATTGTCATAATGCCGGATTCGATATCGGTTTTTACAACAACATCGGCAATTGCGGGGAACAGATAGTCTTTGTTTCCGCTGCGGCAGCAATAAACATCGTTTGCGCCGGTTTCGATTACATCATATATTTTTCCGTATGATTTTCCGCTGTCGCAATTTACCACTTCCATGCCGATAAGGTCGCAAATAAAATAAGTGTTTTCATCAAGGCATAATTCGTTTCTGTCAACATAAAGCGTGCTGCCACGCAATTTCTGTGCCTGTTCAACCGTGTCAACATTTTCGATCTTGGCGATAATCATATTTTTTTGAACACGTGAACGGGTGATTTTCACGCCGTTTTCGCCGTGTTTATCAAGATAGAGCAAATCAAATTCGCAAAAAAGCGACGCATCATCGCAAAGCGGCGCAATTTTCACTTCACCCTTAACTCCGTGCACCGCAACTATTTTACCGATTTCAAGATATGCCGAAAGTCTGCTTTGTGCCATATATACATTTCTCCGCAAATTTTTTAAAGGCAATACCGCAAAAAGCCATGCGGTGCCTGCGCTGTTTTTCAAATACACAAAAGGACAGCCGAAGCTGCCCTTAATACTGCTGCAAAGCCCAAAAGCTTATTCGATTTCTACCATAACCTTCTGTTCGTTTCTGCTTGCGGCAGCACGCATAATTGTGCGTATTGACTTAGCGATTCTGCCCTGCTTGCCGATAATTCTGCCCATATCGTCGGGAGCAACGGAAAGATGGAATACAATAATACCCTCTTCGTTAGGCTCGTCCTGCGTTACGGTAATGGCGGTTTTGTCCTCAACAAGACCCTGAGCAATACCAATAAGTAATTCTTTCATTTTTACCTCCGTTAGGCACAAGCGCACGGTGTGCCGTTAGTGAATGATTAAAGAGCGCCGTTATCTTTAAGGATTTTCTTAACGGTGTCAGTAGGCTGTGCGCCGCTTGCAATCCACTTCTTAGCCTTTTCTGCGTCAACCTTAACAACGGAAGGCTCCTTTGTGGGATCGTAGTATCCAAGCTCCTCGATGAATCTGCCATCTCTGGGATATCTTGAATCTGCAACAACAATTCTGTAGAAAGGTGCTTTCTTAGCGCCCATTCTTCTGAGTCTGATTTTTACTGCCATTTATATTCACCTCCAAATTAAATTCTTGAAATTATATATTTAAAGCAGCGAATATCTGCTTAAATACCGTTAAATTTATGCCGATGATGCAAGTTTACATACCGAGATTGGAAAAGTCGATTCCCCTAAAGCGTCCTCTACCCTTTTTGCCTTTCATATTTTTCAGTTGCTTCATCATTTTTTGCATTTGGTCAAACTGCTTTAAAAGCCTGTTTACATCTTCAACTTTTGTTCCGCTGCCCGCAGCGATTCGGCGTTTGCGCTTAGGGTCGATAATCGAGGGCTTTTCACGCTCTGCCTTTGTCATTGAAAGAATCATCGCTTCAACACGCAAAAACTGCCGTTCGTCGATATCGACATCTTTAATTTGCTCGCTGACGCCGGGCAACATGGAGATAACGTTTTTGATAGGGCCCATTTTCTGTATGCTTCTGAGCTGCTCTAAAAGGTCGTTCATGTCGAATTTATTTTCCTGAACACGCTTTGCAAGCTTTTCGGCATCCTTTTCGTCAATGGTGCTTTGTGCCTTTTCGATAAGGGTCATCACATCGCCCATTCCCAATATCCTCGAAGCCATTCTTTCGGGGTGGAACTGTTCAAAATCCTCAAGCTTTTCTCCCATGCCGACAAACTTAATGGGTTTTCCCGTAACGGAAAGAACCGACAGTGCGGCACCGCCTCTGGTATCGGAATCAAGTTTTGACATTAAAACGCTGTCAATTCCGAGCGCTTCGTCAAATGCGCTTGCAACGTTTACCGCATCCTGACCGGTCATCGCATCAACAACAAGCATAATCTCATGCGGCTCTGTCTGCGCTTTAATTTCCTTAAGCTCGTTCATCAGCTCTGTATCTATATGCAACCGACCTGCGGTATCGAGAATAACAATGTCATTACCGTAATCCTGTGCGTGGCGAACTGCTTTTTTCGCTATAACAACGGGGTTTATCTGCCCCATTTCAAACACCTGAACACCGGCTTTTTCACCGACGACCAAAAGCTGATTTATAGCGGCAGGTCGATAAACGTCGCACGCAACCAGCAGCGGGCGGTGTCCCTGTGATTTAAAAAACTTTGCCAGCTTTGCGCTGTGCGTAGTCTTACCGGAGCCTTGCAAACCGCACATCATAATAATGCACGGCGGCTTTGAGGGCATATTTATCTTCGCATTGGATTCACCCATTAGGGCGACCAGCTCGTCATTTACTATCTTTATGACCTGCTGTGCGGGAGTAAGGCTGTTTAAAACTTCTTCGCCGACGGCTTTTTCGGTAACATTTGCGACAAAATCTTTAACGACCTTGTAGCTGACGTCAGCCTCCAAAAGCGCAAGTCTAACCTCACGCATAGCCTCTTTAACATCGGCTTCGCTCAGCTTTCCTCTTGATTTAAGGCGCTTGAAAACGCCGTTTAATTTTTCGGAAAGACCTTCAAATGCCATAAATCATACCTCCTGTTTCCTGTCGGCAAACCCTCTTGCCGAAAATTTTCACTCCTCCAGAGAGGCAATTTGCTCAATTATCATCGAAGCGTTTCGGCTTATGCTGTTTGAATAATTATATGTTTTACACTCTGTATAAATACTTTCGGAAAGCGCCTTTATGTTTCCAAGCGCCTTTTCATATTTGCGAAGCTTTTCGGCAAAAGCCAATTTATCTTCAAGCTCCGATAAAAGCTGCTCTCCTCTGTGAATGCTGTCGTGCACGCCCTGCCTTGTAATGCGCTCGTGTTCGGCAATTTCGGCAAGCGACATATCCTCATTGTAATATAAATCAAGAACATCACGTTGTTTTTCTGTCAGCATATCGCCGTAATAATCAAGCAAAAGAGCGTATTTATAATCCTTTGCCAAAAAAATCACCACCGTTTTAAAGCTGCATCGGCAATGTAAAGCAACAAACCTTTACATCTTCATTTATTATACCCTTGTGTATTTCATTTGTCAAGAGTTTTTTCAAAAAAATGCGCATTTTTCGCAAATTCATATTGTGTCTATTGCAAAATCAAAGCGCTTAATATATAATTTACATAATACTTATGCGGAAACAAAATCGAGGTGCTATAAAAATGTACAAAACAGCCAAAAATCTTGCTTTCTTTATCGTTGCCGCAGTGCTTTCGGTATTTTCCGTTGCAGGCAGCAAAAACACAATCGTCGAACGTTCTTTTTTTGACTCTCCCGTTTTGGCGTCAATATTTATTCTTTTTGCGTTGCTGTCGGCACTGATGTGGCTTTTCGGCGGCAAAATCAGCCCAAAATTCAAAATCGCACAAAATTTTTTCAAAAAAATATTCATATGCTGTGTTTGCGCATTTTTAGCCGAGCAATGCCTGTTTAATTACACAAGCCTTTATAACGGAAAAAACGTCACCGAAATCCCGAATAGCGCCTTACTTATAAACGGCTCTGCGGTAAAATCAGAGCAATTTTTTTTGCAAAATGCAGACACAATAACAATCAACGGCAAGGGCACAAACGTGCGGTGCATTCAAATGCAATTTGCGGGCGATGATGAATCATTTAAAATCACCGCCAATATAAAAGACGACAACAAAAGCGAAAGCTATGTTGTGGCGGCATCGTCACGTGCAAGTGCAAGTCTTGGCACGGCACAGTTGACCTTAAAGCCCTATGGCACGCTTTATTCGATTGAGCTTCGCCTGACCGAACTTGACGGCACGCTTGAATTTAAAGGCATATCGCTTCTTTCGTCAAAGCCGTTTTATTTTAATCATTTCAGAATGTTTTTGCTGTTGATTTTGCTGACTTTTGCCGTTTGCGTCAAGCACTTCGGTTTAATGAGATTTGAGTTTAACGCCAAAAAACCAAGCCATCAAGCAGCGCTCTGGCTAATTGCTTTTGTCTGCGCCTTTTCAATGCTGTATTATAAAGACCCCGAATCAGAACCCGAAGAATATCCGCTTGAATATATTGCAAATACAAACCCATATTCACAAATGTATGATTCGCTCGAAAAGGGCATTTCATATATTGATATTGAAGTTTTATCGGGACTGCTTGAGCTTGACAATGTTTACGATTATTCTCAGCGTGAAGAAGCTCACGTGCCTTATCTGTATGACCGTGCGCTTTATAACGGGAAGTATTATTCCTATTTCGGAATTGCGCCGACCCTCACCTTTTGGAAGCCTTACGCCGCAATTTTCGGCGAATTGCCATCTCTTAACACAGCCCATATTTTCGCAAGCTTTATATCCTGCCTTGCGCTTTTCGGCGCTGTTTTGGAATTTTTAAAGCGCTATGCGCCTAAAGTCAGCTTGATAATGCTGTTTATTTCGCTGATTTCATCTGTATTCATGTGCGGAATACCGTTGCCCCTAATTATCGGCGACGCCTATAACATTGCCCCGGCGTTCGGAACAATGTATTTGCTTTTAACGTTGCTTTTCGGATTTGCCGCCGTCAATTCACATCGCCCCATACTGCGCTGTGTGTTTCTTGCAATCTCCGGAATTTGCTTTCCTCTTTGCGTAGCTTCACGCCCTTCAATCGCCGCCGGAGCAATCATACTGATACCCTCATTCATCTCAATGCTGCGCTGTAAAGATTACAGTTTAAAGGAAAAAATTTTCGGGGCAGCCTCATTTGCACTGCCGATTATCATAGGGCTTTTGCTGATTGGGCGCTACAACGCCGAACGCTTTGGTTCGCCTTTTGATTTCGGTGCGGCTTACCAGCTCACCGTTTGCGATGTGACCCAAAAAAGCTTGGATTTGACCGATATCCCCGCCGCAATTTATCTGTATTTCTTCACGCCGATTGATATCAGCGCCGATTTTCCCTTTATATCGATTCAACAATTGCATTTTTCAAATTTCGGGCATTACTCTTACACCGACTCAATCTTTGGGGCATTCTGCTTTTTGCCGATTTTCCTCGGCGTTGCGCTGACATTTCTTGTTCTGCGCCGAAAGACTTGCAACTGCGAGAAAAAATGGGTATATCTGTTAGGGCTTATATCCGCTGTATTTGTCGCCTTTGTTGATTTTTGCTACGGCGGCTCGAATCTGCGCTATGTTTTGGATATTCTCCCCATATTGACCTTAATATCGACAGCCTCGTTGCTGGAATGTCACAACGCCGTCAAAAACAATCATTCGCTTGCAACACCGGTGAGCGTTGCTTTGGCAGGTGCGTTTGCTCAAGCAGCGACGTTTTATATATTGATTGCAATATCTTTCACTGACATTCCTTTGGTCGAAATCAAACCCGAGCTTTATCATCAGCTCAAAAATCTAATTGTATTTTGGCGATAAAGGCAATATTTTCTGTTATTTTGCACAAATTAGTGCCTGTGCTTTTTAATAAAAATGATATTTACAAATAAAAAATTTTATGTTATAATGCTTGTATGAAAAGCAAAATCCGCTTTAACGCATACACAAAATCAGCAAAATCAAAATAACACAATAAATATAACCCGTTATCAGTCACACACGGGAAATGGAGGCGATTTGATGAAGCTAAAAAAAGCTTTTGCCATCACAGCAGCCGCTTTGCTCAGCATACCCTGCCTTTCGGGACTGAGTGCAAGCGCACAAGGATATAACGCATATCTTGCCGGTGTTTACGGCGAATCACAGGAAAATGCGGTTTGGTCGTTTAGCGACGGCGACTCTCCCGTTCCGGCGGATTGCACCACAGCGCTTATCGACGGTGACGGAACATACGAAGTCGAATGGGTCATGCAGAACCCCCTTATGTACGGTCCGAGAACCGAGTTTATGTGCCTTTTTATCGACGATCTCAACAACCAAACCTACCCTGCGCTGAATATTGTTGTTGACGAAGTCCTTGTTGACGGCACGGCGATTGAGTATACGCAAAGCGCAAATGCGTGCGATTACAACTACAACGGCGGAGAAATGACCAGAGTTTATTTTAAAGATAACTGGGCAGGCTCTAAGGTTGCCGATATCGACGAATATATTCAGATAAACAATTCAATTAAGATTGTATTTACGGTTTCGGGCATGGGCTTTGACGGTTCGGGCAGCTCGGGCGATTCAAGCGGTTCAGGCGATACAGATGAAAGCTCATTATCGCAAAGCGAAAGCGAATCATCATCGGTTTCCGAAAGCAAAAGCGAATCATCATCGGTTTCCGAAAGTGAAAGTGAATCTTCGTCCGTTTCCGAAAGCAAAACCTCGTCTGTTTCCGAGGTCAGCTCATCATCATCATCGAGTGAAAGCTCTTCAACTGCCGATGACAGTGACGAAAAGTCCGGAGGCGGCGTTAAAACATGGATGATTCTCGTCGGTGTGCTCGGCGTTGCCGCAGTTGCAGCCGCAATTGTGATTATTATCAAAATCCGAAAGAGCAAATATTATCTGTAAACGTCTTTGCTTTAAATTTAAGAAAAAGCAGGAAATTAGCACTCTCAATGCGAGAGTGCTAATTTTTACTTTTTATACACACAAAAAGTGTTGATTGTTAATATTTATCGGTTATTATATAGATGTCGACAAAAGAAGAAAGAAAAAGAGCTTCCGATGCATAGTTAGCTCTTAAATGCAGGATAATAAGAGAAAGACAAATCTAATCGGCAGCGTTTCGACACGCAGCCAATCAGAACAATTAGGAGGACAATTTTATGTTTATGACACCCTTTGACAAAAAATCAAATTTATTCTTTGATGACTTTTTTGACGACTTTGACAGGAGCTTTTTTGCAGCAGCGCCCAGAAATATGGCGCCGCCCAAGGAAATGCCCATCAAGACCGATATAAAAGATATCGGCACGGGATATTTGCTTGAAGCAGAGTTGCCGGGCTTCGGAAAAGAGGATATCAGCGTTGATATCGACGAAAACAGATTGGTAATTTCGGCGCAAAAATCAAAAGAAAACGACGAAACCGACAAGGACGGCAAATACATCCGCAAGGAAAGATATTACGGTTGTTACAAGCGCAGCTTTGCCCTTGACGGAATCGATGCAGAAAACGTAAGTGCCAAATTTGAAAACGGCATTCTTGCGCTGACATTGCCGAAAAAGATTGAGGCTCCGACATCAAGAAAGCTTGAAATCCTCTAAATACAGGCAAATAACATCACAACAAAAAAGGCTTTGCATTTTTTGCAAAGCCTTTTAATTTTCAGTTGACATAGGGAACGATGTCATCGGGGGTAATATCGATTGTTATGCTGTTATATACGCCTGCGGTGATATCGGGCAGGAAACTGAGCGTAATTGTCTGAAAATCGGCAATTTCGCTTGTTATAGCAAGCGGAATAACACCGCTTACCGTTTCACCCGGCTTAACAACAGGCGCTTCGCCCGTGCCGAAAAGAGTGCGGTCAATGTTTTGGGCAACAAAATATCTCGTCATGATTGTCATAACCTGTGCGGTGACAAAATCAGAAGTTTCACCCTCTCCGTCAACGTGCACATCAAAATTGGCGTAAACACCGGCAGACTGTTCATATTCCGATTCATTGGTCAAGCTAAGGTCAATCAAAACAACTTTCCCGCCGGGATATTGCTCAACATCCAGCTCGGAAACGCTGTTTACGGTATATTTAACGCCGTAATAATCATAAACCTCGCCAATCACGCCGCTAACGTCCTCTTGCTCACGATTGGCAATATCGGGATTTGCATCAGACGCGCTACCCGAGGAACTTACCTCGCTGATTGTGAATCCATCGGACTTTCCCTTATCACCATTTCCGCTGCAAGCGGTTGCCGCTGAGCAGAGCACAAGTGCGCAGGTCGTTGCGGCAATAAGCTTTTTTATATCAAACATATTTTTTCTCCTTATTTTATAATAAAAGCGCTGCATATTATTTTACCACTTTTGCGCCGAAATTGCAATAGCTTTTTTCTCTTTTTTCAAATTTTAACAAAATTTAAAGCAGAACCGTATCAGCTCTGCTTTAAAGTCTTTATTCCGAAATATAATTAAGCGGGTTTGTATAAGCGCCGTTAAGCCTTACCTCAAAGTGAACGTGGTTTCCGCTTGAGTTGCCCGTGCTGCCGACTTCGGCGATTTTTGTGCCCTTTGTGACCTTAGTGCCGGCTTCAACATTCAGTGCGCTTGCGTGCGCATAAAGCGTAACATAGCCGTTTCCGTGATCTATCATGACATAATTGCCGTAGCTGGAATGCCAACCGGAAATAATAACCGTGCCGTCATCTGCGGCGCAAATCGGTGTGCCGTAGCTTGTGGCAATATCAACACCGTGATGCCACGAAGAGAAATAACAGCTGACATATCCGGTTGTGCAGGGGCGGCTAAACGTACCTGTTCCGAGATTTTCAATTGCGCCTGTATATTCGCTTGTGGGGTAATAAGCCGCCTGAACGGTTTCCTTCGTGCCGACGTGTATTTCCTCGGCAACAGGCTCTTTAATAACGTTGGTTGAAATAATGCTTCTTGATGAAATCTCACCGTCGATATAAACAACTTCCTCGGTAGTTTCCAAAATACCGTCCTCACCGGCAACGGTTATTTGCTGTTTGCCCTTTGTCAGCGAAGCATCGTCAACGGAAACAGATGTGTATGCTATATTGTCGGTGCTTTTCTTTTCAACGCTGTATGTTACAGGCAAAAGTCTTTGTTGCTTTGTCACCGTGACTTTTGCGCCGGCGTAGCAAATATTGTCAACATCGGGGTTTAGGGTGCGAAGCTCATCTAATGTCATGTTGTTTTTTGCGGCAATGCTCTCGGGCGTGTCGCCGCTTTGAATCGTATAAGACTTTTGCACTGCCACAGTGCTGTCAAAAAGCGCCTGTGCCTCTTGTGCGGTGATTACGCTTTCCGTAAGATAAAGCCCCGAAGTAAGAACGGGTGTGTTTACAAAGCGCACATTATAAGCGCCGCTTACACTGTTGTATGAAGCAAGAATTTCATCAAGCGAGCCGAGCACGGCGTCGTAATCCTCAGCGGAAACAGCTCCGTAAAAATCCTCGCCGATATATAAACCGTAAGCTTGTGCAAGCTCCTCCGAAGAGTTCACAATCATCTTGTCGGCAAGCTCGTTTGTGCCGATATATTGACTTTGCGCATCGATTATTTTAAGAGAAAACTTAGGTGTAAAGCTAACGGTTTCGTTTTCATCGACATAAGATATACGCTTTAACACTTCAACCTGCGCTTGCTCAACATCGCCCTCGGTTTCGATAAAACCAAGCTCCTGACCGTTGTATTCAACGCTCACGGCATATTCAAGTCCGGAAATATAATTGAACAGCCCGAAAAAGAAAGCGATTGAAGCGACCGGTGCGGCAACATTGAAAAGCGAAGCCAAATGCCTTTTTGAGCGCCAAAGCATAGCCGCAAAGGTGTGTGCGCAGTCGCTTGCCGCGATTTTTGCGCCGCAACCGCTTCTGACGACTTTATATCGCTGAGAAAGGGTTTTGCAACCGGAATATACATGAACAAACGGCATTATAGCCTTGAGAAGCAAAAGCTTTGCCAAAACGCCGCTTTTTTTAAAGCATGGCTTTAAGGCGCAACCGAGTTTTTTCAAAGCGCCAAAGCTCATCTTGGCAAGCGATTTGACCGCAAGGACGGTTATCACCGAAATGCTCTCACCTAACGAGGACAAGCCCTTAAACAGCCCGACAAAAGCATTTTTCACATTGCTTACAATGCCAAGAAATTTGCCGCTTTCCTTAGAAGATGCATTTTCCGGCGCTTCGAGAAAAAATTCGGAATCGTTAATATCGCTCATGATGATAACCCCCTTTCAATTGATTACAAAACAGTTACATTACTATAATTATATCGTTTTGGCGGATAAAAACAATGAACAAACTGTTAAGTTACGAAAAAATCGCATTTTTTCGTTATTGTGCACAAATTATAAGATGTCAAATTGTCAATATTGACAGCTCGTTTAATGCAACAGAAGAAATTTATACACAAACAGGTCATAATATAGTTTTTGCCTCAAGCACATTATTTGTAACAATTTGCAGTAATTTTGAATTGATTATGTAACCGAATCTGAAAAAAAATCAAGTTTGCAAAAGACTTGCAAACGCAAAAATCCCCTCAAAACAAAGAGTTTTAAGGGGATTTTCAAATGTTGTAATTGTTACATATCGGTTACAGCCGTAACATTTTGCCTATTCGATATATGCGGCGTCATCGCCTTGAATAATACCTCTGCCGTTGGAAACAAAGTACACTCTGCCGAAGATATCGGGGTCGCCCGTAATGCAGTTTGCCGAAGTGTTTCCGAAAAGATGCCAATCATCATTGATACGCTCCCACGTTTGGCACATATCGGTTGAGCGGTATACGCCGTAGCCGTGTTCTTCGGTCGTGCCGATGCAGTAAATCGCATAAGAATCATCATCAAGACCTTTTCCGAAGCCAAGACAGTTTGCGTCGATACTTTTGAAAATCTCAAAATTTTTGCCGCCGTCCACAGAATGGAAAATATAGCCGCCGCCGCAAAGCCAAAGCTCATCTTCGTGACCCGTTACGGAATAGAGCGAAGCGCCCTCAAGAACGTTTCCGTTGACCATTGTAAAACTGTTGCCGCCGTCTGTGCTGGAATAAAGCATACCGTTTGAGGTGGCATAATACTTCATGGGATTAACTCTGTCGGCAACCACTGTGCATTTATAGGGCAAGCCGTCGCATTCCGACCATGTTTCGCCGAAATCGGTCGTAACAAACGCCGTTGAAGAAACGCCGCTCGGCGCCCAAATAAACGAACTGCCGTCGCTTGCAACCGCAACGCTTCCGCCTGTTGCCGCTTCGCACCCTTCGGGCAGATTCGCCTTGCTGAAAGTGTAGCCGCCGTCTTTGGAATATACCAAAGGACCTGCGGTTTCGCCCTTGCCGCACCGCACAACGATATCTGTTGCAAGCCAGCCGCAGTCTATATCGTTCGATACCTGTGAGGTTCTGAAAATCGCATCGCTTCCCGGAGCTTCATCAACACTTTTGTGTACAAATCCGCCGAGATCGCCCATAATCGAATAAAGGTCGGGGTCGCCCGGAGGGCAGATAACCTTAAACACCGCTGTTTCTTCAATGCCCTTTGAGAATATGTCGATATGAGTTCCGCCGGTTTCCATTGACTGTATTCCGCTTGCACGCATAAGCGCATATCCGGTTGTATAGAACGCTTCGTCCGAGTTAAACGGATTTATCTCAACCGTTGTAATCCACCAGCCGACAGTATCTGTTCCGGCAAGAGCGTTCACCCAGCCCTGCTGCGAATGGTCAACGGTTTTGCCGTTTGTGCAAGTATCAAACCATGTTTTGCCGCCGTCGGTCGAATAATATAAAATACCCTTTATAGGCCAATAAAGACCGAGCGCCGAAGTGATGATTCTGTTAGGGTCGTTAGGGTCAACCGAAATACCGCCGAAGCCGTGCTGTGCAACGCCGCTCGGAATAGTCGGAGTAATATCGCAAAGTTCAAGCGTTTGGCTGTCAAGAGAATACACATAGCCCGAAGTCGGCTCAACGTTCGGGCCTGCCGTATCGCTGTAAGCGATATAGACCGTTCCGCTTGAAGAAATATCCGATGATATCGGGTAATAGCCGGCGGGTGCGCCGCCAACGCACTGCCACGTTGAACCTGCGTCATTCGATACATAAATTGTATTGCCCGATGTATCCGCTACGCCGACAAAGATTTGATTTGTGGCGCTTCCCGATTCGCTTGAAGCCTTGTTGAACAGAACCCACGTCAAGCCGACCGAGTTGCTTTCCTGCGAATAGCTGCCCTTTGTGGGAAACGATTCAACCGCCGAAAAGCTTTTTCCGTAGTCGCTTGATTTCATCAAGCCGTGATTTCTTGTCGCAAAATATATAATACTGTTATCGTTAGGGTCAACAACAAGCCTTTCACCGCAGCCTCTGCCCGATTGATTGCCGCCGCAGGTCGCTTCAATATATGTTCTTTCCCACGTTGCGCCATAGTCATCAGAGCAGATTATAAGCGCATCATCGCCGTATGTGCCGCAAGCGGCATAAACCCTGTTCGGTTCAACGGGGTCGGTGGCAATGCTTTCGATTCCCGTATATACCCATTCGCTTTCGTTGCCGAAAAAGTCGGTAATGCATATCCATTTTCCCTGCGAGGTGTCATAACGATAAGCACCGCCGATGTCCGTTCGGCAATATACAAGTCCCTGCTGCGTCGGGTTAAACACAATTCCCGTAATATATCCGCCGCCGCCGATATCAACACCGTCCCAAACATACTCAACAGTCGCACCCATCAAAGAATCAGCCGAATCCGATGTAGAAGAGCTTTTCTCCTCCTTATCGCAGCCGCCGAAAGCGCCGACGCCGAGCGCCGCCGCCAAAACAACAGCGGCAAACCTTTTTGCCAAAGTCTTCATTTAATTTATCCTTTCCCAAATCCGTATTTTAATTATCGCACTTTGTAAAATATATTGTTTTTGCGGCAAAATCGCCGTAAAGACCCTTTATATCGATTCCGCAGTATCTCAGCGCCTTGCCGCTCAAAACATCGCCTGTTTCGCAGTTTTTGTAAAAAGCGTTTTCGTCAAGACCGTTAATTTTAATTCTTCTCGAATGAGTGCTCACTCTCGAATCGATTTGAACCACGCTTAAAAGCGCCTGCGATTTATCTTTTGAAACAAACGCCCATGCATCAAAACTGCGGTCATCATTTACATTTCCGAGCCTGTATTGATCGCCGCAAATCATGAGTTTGCTGTATTTTTTATAATCGGCAATCTGTTCTTTAACGCACTGTTTATCCTCATCGGAAAGCTTGGTTATGTCAAGCTCATAGCCGAAAGTGCCTGCCATTGCGACAATTCCTCGGGTTTTAAACGGCGCCCACCTGCCCGAGGTGTGGTTTGGGCAAACGCTGACGTGCGCACCCATTGCCGAAGGCGGATAACAAAGCGACGTGCCGTATTGTATGCGCAAACGCTCGATCGCATCGGTATCGTCAGAGCACCATATCTGCGGACTGTAATAAAGCATACCCGGGTCAAACCTTGCGCCGCCGCCCGAGCAGTTTTCAAGCAGCAAATCGGGAAAATCGCCGACAAGACGCTCCATCATATCATAAACACCCAAAACATATCTGTGCCACAGCTCACGCTGACAATTTGCTTTCAGCATTGCCGAGCCTACTTCCGTAAGCTGACGGTTCATATCCCATTTTACATATTCGATATTCGCACTTTGCAAAATCGCTTTAATTCTGCCGTAAATGCAATCACGCACGTCTTTTCTCGAAAAATCCAGCACATATTGTTCACGGCAAAGCGTTTTGTCCATATCCGGCACACAAATTGCCCAATCCGGATGCTCTCTGTAAAGCTCGCTGTCAGGCGAAACCATTTCCGGCTCAAACCATATGCCGAATTTCAAGCCGAGCGCATTCACCTTATCGACAAGATTTTTCAAGCCGCACTTGATTTTGCTTTCATAAACAAACCAATCGCCAAGCGAAGAATTATCGGAATCTCTGTGTCCGAACCAGCCGTCGTCCATAACCAGCATTTCAATGCCGAGCTCGGCGGACTGTTTTGCGATATCAAGCAGCTTTTCATCATCGAAATTAAAATATGTAGCTTCCCAGTTGTTTATAAGAATAGGTCTTTGCGTATATTTGTATTTGCTGCGAATCAGATGTTCTCTATACAAATCGTGATATGTGCGTGACATTTTGCCAAGACCGCCATCGGAATAAACAAGAATCGCTTCGGGAGCGTCAAAGCGTGCATTCGGCTCTAAGTGCCACGAAAAATCCAGCGGATTTATGCCGAGCATAGCCCTTGCCGAACCGTGCTGCGAAACCTCGCAAAGCGCCTTAAAATTGCCCGAATATACAAGCGAAAAGCCGTAAGCGTCACCATATTCCTCATCGGCATTTTTTGAGCAAAGCACAAAAAACGGGTTGTATTGGTGTGAGCTTTCGCCTCTGGCGCTGTCAACGCTCTGCTTGCCGTGGTGCAAAGGCACACGCTGTGCGGTTCGCTCTCTTGCCCATGATCCGTAAAGGGTTATCATGTCATAATCGCTTTCGTCAAAGTCAACGCTTGCCGACATTATGTCGCTTATTTGAATATTCATTTCGCCCTTGTTTTCAACCGAAACGCTTCTCGCAATCACCGGCAGATTCTCAAAAACGCTGTAACGCAAGGTGACATAAAGCGATGTGCGCTTGTCCTTTAAAACGATTTCAAGCGTTTGTGCGGTTTTTTCGTCGGCAAAGGTTGCGGGCAGTCCTTCGATTTTCGGCTTGCCCGAAAAAATGCGGTGCGAATCATATCTTAAATCCGTTGCCGAAAAGCCGTTTTCGTCGATTATCCGAAAAGCGCATTCTCTGTAATCGCCAATGCCGAAGCACGGATATTCAAGATAAGTCGCATCAAGAAAGCACGCCCTGTCACGGTTGTTTTTTGAGGGAACAAACGGCGATTCGTCCAATCTGAGAAGATATGTCAAATCATCATCGGCAACGCTTTTTCCGTAATACAAATGGCAAAGATAGCCCTCATCGACAATCGCCATTGCGTAAAGCGAATCGGCCGCATAGAGCATAAAAGTGCGGTTTTGCTCGTTGTATGTAATACCCATATTTTTCCTCCGTAAGAATTTGATACAGCCTTTTGTTAAAATCGGAGCAAAGCGTGATAAGCTCACTTAATCACGTTGCGACGATTGCAACCTAACGCAGGGAGCTTTTGCTCCTCAGAGTTTCAGTGGGAGATTTATTCTCCTACTGAAACTCTGAAATGTCCCCGCCGCCTAAGAGGCGGTGGGCATCTGCGACATGGTTATTGTAAACAATATCGGCAAAACAGTCAATATTTATTTTGCGATATATTTTTTAAAAGTAAAAACCGAATTTTAAAAATTTTAAGCTATTTAAGTTCAATAATCGTTACGCCGTCCTCACCCTCACCGTATTTTCCGAGGCGATAACTTTTAACGTTTTTATGTCTGCGCAAATGCTCATGCACCGCTTTGCGCAAAATTCCCGTGCCTTTTCCGTGGATAACGGTCACGGTCGAAAGTCCGGAAACCACGCAATCATCAATAAATGCGTCAAGCATATAAACGCCCTCGTCGCTTGCCTGCCCCCTGATATCAAGCTCGGTGGAAATTTTTCGCACAGCCCTGCTCGCAACGCCTTTTGTCGTCACGCCACCCATTGTCACGCTGATTTTTTCCTCGTCTACAAGGCGCAAATCACGAATGTTGACCTTGGTTTTCATAATACCGATTTGAACAAAAAGCTTTTCCGAATCCGGCTCGCTGACAACCACGCCGTTTTTGTCAAGACTTGCAACATAAACGGTATCTCCCCTTTTAAGCGCTCTGGGCAAAACATAATTGTCGTTCGTGCGCTTATTTACGGGATTTGCCTTGTCATACATTTTGTCGATTGCCGCATTTGCGCTTGATTTTGCTTCCCTTGCCTTTTGCGAAAAGCCTGCCTTATCCTTGCTTTTTCTTATAGCTTCAAGCTCATCGATAAGCGCATTCGACTGCGCCTTTGTATCTTCAATAATCCGCATAGCCACAATTTTTGCTTTTTCAAGCTCGGCATTCTTTGCCTTTTCAAGCTCTTTAAGCTCGTTTTCGTGCTTTTCAACCAGCATTTGCTGATGCAATCTTGCCTGCTCGATTTGGGCATTTTGCTTTTCAAGCAAGCTCCGCTGCGCTTCAAGGTCGGCAACAATTTGCTCAAACCGAGAGTTTTCGTCGCCGACAAGACATTTGGCGCGGCTGATAATTTCGCTCGGCATACCAAGCGTTTCCGAAATGGCAAATGCGTTGGATTTTCCCGGCGCTCCGATAATTATTCTGTATGTAGGCCGCAGTGTGTCAACATCAAACTCGCATGAGGCGTTTTCAACGCCCTCGGTTTGAAGCGCAAACAGCTTCAACTCCTGATAATGAGTCGTAACAAGCATTTTTGCGCCCTGAATTTTTAGCTGCTCGATTATCGCAACGGCAAGCGCCGCACCCTCAACAGGGTCTGTTCCGCTGCCGATTTCATCAAGCAAAACAAGCGAATTGTCATCGGCGGCGTGTAATATTTCAACCACTTTATTTGTGTGCGCCGAAAATGTCGATAAACTTTCTTCAATGCTTTGGCTGTCGCCGATATCGACAAGCACCTTTTCAAAAACCGAAACGGTCGATCCCTCATTTGCGGGAATTAAAAGTCCGCACATTGCCATTGCGGTTAAAAGTCCCACGGTTTTCAGCGCAACGGTTTTGCCGCCCGTGTTCGGGCCTGTGATTATAAGCGCATCATAATCATCGCCGATTGCAATGTCAATCGGCACAACCTTTTTAGAGTCAATCAAAGGATGACGTGCTTTTTTCAGCAGCGTTAATCCGCTGTCGGAGAGCTTCGGCACACACGCGCGCATTCTCGAGCCTAAATTTGCCTTGGCAAAATACAAATTCAAAATGCAAATTGTTTTATAGCCATCGATAAGCAAATCATAATCTTCGGCGCAGTCCGAGCTTAATTGCATTAAAATCCGGTCGATTTCCTCAATCTCCATACTTTCCAGCAATTTAATTTCATTGTTTGCTTCAACAACGCTCATCGGCTCGATAAAAATAGTTTGTCCGCTTGACGATGAAGAATGTATAAGTCCGGGCACGGCGCTTTTGTGCGAGGCCTTTACCGGCACGACATAGCGCCCGTCACGCATTGTGACAATCGCTTCCTGCAAGCACTTGCTCATCTCCGTGCTTTTTATCATTTTATCAAGATTTTCACGCAATTTTAACGCCGCTTTGTTCTTCTTTCGGCGAATATCGGCAAGCGCCGGGCTTGCATTATCGGATATTTCCTCATCGGAAATGACCACGGAATTGATTTTCGTTTCAAGATATCTGTCGGTATGAATTTGCGCAAACAAATAATCAAGCTCGGTTTCGGAAGAATCAAAATGCCCCGTATAATCACTTAAAATCTGCAATTGCTTTAAAAGTGCGGCAATATCCAGCAATTCCCGCAAAGAAAGCTTTGATCCGGACTTTGCACGAAATGCGCTCATACTCACATCTTTTACCGAATAAAATGCCGGACTGCCGTATTTGCAGGCAAGCTCAAAGGCGCTTTCGGTTTTTTTCAATTCCGATAAAGCCTCATAGTAATCGGTTTTCGGCTCGATTTCCAGCGCCGCCTGCTTTGCTTTGTCAACGGCGCACTCTTTGCTAAGCATTTCAAGAACCTTGTTAAGTTCCAATGCTTCATAATATTTATTCATAAACGCACCTATATATATGTATGGTTATTCCTCTGTAATGGATTTATAAAAATCCAGTGTTCTGAAGCTTTTGCCGACGTGTGTCAGCAAATACTGCTCGGCAATATGCGAAAGCTTGTTTTGGCTCAGCGGCGATATTTTAAAATTAAAAAGCCTGTTAAAATCCGCCAAAACAATGTGTCTTACAGCGCTTATCACCGCAGGCGTCAAGCTGACGATATTATCCGATTCGGCGTCGGAAAAGCATTTTTCACAATAAAAACATCCGCCGTTCAAATCAAAAAACATTTTTTCACTTTCAAATTTTCCGCACTCAATACAGGCGGCAACATTCGGCATCATGCCGATTTCGCACACAAAGCGCAGTTCAAAAATGCTTTTGAGCAGTGCGGTATCACGGCTTGAATTTGAAAGATAATAAAGCGTGTTGAGCAAAAGCCGCAAAATTTCGCCGTTTGATTCCTCACAGGGCACAGCGTATGTGATAACCTCGCTGAAATAGCACGCAAGCGAAAGCTTGTCGATATCCATTCTGATGCCGTAAAAATTTTTAATTTGCTCCGAGCTGTTGAGATAATACCTGTCGTTTTGCTTTTTTATGCAAAAATTTGAATAGGTATAAAGCTGTGTTGCGGCTGAATTTGTGCTGTTAAGCTTTTTCACGCCCTTTACGGAAACCTCGATAACGCCGTTTTTTTCGGTCAGTATATCAACAAACTTGTCGTTTTCACCTATGTGGCGTTCCCTTATCACTACTCCCGCCGTTGTTATCAGCATTTTGCACCTTCCCGTCATCTATTCCTTTATAATTTAAATAATCCGAAATTTTCCCCGAATTATAAAACGCATTCCACTTCTCATCGACCGTTTTCATATCGCTGTAATCTCCTTTTACGGCAAAGCATTGCCTTTAAGAAAATTATTTGCGTTTTTTTCAAAGTTATTTGTGGATATTTTTGCAAAAATCACTCGTCAAGACCAAGACTGCGGATTATTCCGTCACGGTTTCGCCAATCCTCACGAACCTTGACGAAGCATTGAAGATTTACCTTAATTCTGAAAAAGTTCTCCAAATCAAGCCTTGCCATTGAAGCGATTTTTTTAAGCATAGCGCCGTTTTTTCCGATAACTATGCCCTTGTGACCGGTTCTTTCGCAATATATAACAACGTGAACGTCAAGAATATCTTTGTCGTTTCGCTCGGAAAATTTTTCAACCTCAACGGCAATACCGTGGGGAACTTCGTCTTTCAAAAGCAGCAAAAGTTTTTCACGCACCATTTCGGCGGCAAGATAGGTTTCACTGCGGTCGGTAAGCTTATCATCGGGGAAATAATGCGGCGAGGGCGAAGCATATTTCAGCACCTGCTCCAAAACAAGGTCAACGCCGTCGTTTTCCGTCACGCTCACCGGAATTACGGCGTCAAAATCAAACTCGGAGCAAAGCTCGGTTAATTTTTTCGCCAAAACCGATTTGTCGTCAAGCAAATCTATTTTATTAAGCACAAGCACAACCGGCGTTTTCGCCGCTGTAAGACTTGTTATCATCGCTTTTTCCTGTTCGCCCATTCTGCGTGTGCAATCAAACACAAAAAGCACTGCGTCTACGCCGCTTGCGCTCTCTTTTACAGAATTGAGCATATATTGAGAAAGTTTGTTTTTGGGCTTATGCAGTCCCGGTGTATCCATAAAAACAAGCTGCGTTTCATCGATGTTTAAAAGTCCGGTAATACGTGTTCTGGTAGTTTGAGTCTTGTCGCTGATAATTGCGATTTTTTCGCCGATAAGCGCATTCAAAAGCGATGATTTGCCTGCGTTTGTGCGCCCTGCAATTGTAATAAACGCCGTTTTCGTTTCCATAAAAAAGTCCTTTTCATGCCTTGCGGCAGCACGCCCGACACAAGGCACACTGCCGCTGTTTTTTATTTTAATTTGTCTTATCTACGTAGCTGGTTGAACGTGAAATGCCGATATCATCAAGAATCTGTTCTTCTTTTTCGCGCATAATGCGCTCTTCCAGCGAATTTTTCTCATGATCGTATCCAAGCAGATGAAGCATTGAATGCACCGTCAAAAAGCCTATTTCCCTTTCAAGCGAATGTCCGTACATCTTCGCCTGCTTAACTGCCGTATCAAGCGAAATTACAACATCGCCGAGCATAAGCGCACCGGTATCGATATTTTCGTCATAAACACCGTTTTCACCCAAGGGAAACGACAAAACGTCGGTAACGGCGTCTTTTCCCCTGTATATTTTGTTAAGCTTTCTGATCTCATCATTGCTGACAAACGAAACGCTCACCTCTGCCGGACCGTAAAATTCTTCGCTCGTCAAAACAGCCTGACAGCAGCGTCTGATAAGCATTCTTATCCCCACGGGAACCTTAACCTCTGTTTGATTGTTCTTTACGTAAACCTTTAAGCGTATCATTATTTTTTCTCACCTTTCTCACGGTATTTTTCGTAAGCTTTGATAATATCCATAACAAGCTTGTGTCTGACAACGTCCTTTTCATCAAACCTGTGAATATATATATCCTCGATGCCTCTGAGCACCTTGATTGCCTCAACAAGACCGCAGCGGCGCTTGTCCGACAAATCGATCTGCGTGATATCGCCCGTAATCACCATTTTGCTGTTTGCGCCAAGACGTGTTAAAAACATCTTTATCTGTTCGCTTGTGGTATTTTGCGCTTCATCGAGAATGATAAACGCATCGTCAAGCGTTCTGCCGCGCATATAAGCCAAAGGTGCAACTTCTATCGTGCCCTTTTCCATATGCCTTGCAAATCCGTCGGCACCGAACATTTCAAACAAGCCGTCATACAGCGGCCGCAAATACGGATCGACCTTATCCTGCATATCGCCCGGAAGAAACCCTAAGCTTTCGCCCGCTTCAACCGCAGGTCTTGTTAAAATAATTCTGCTGATTTCGTGCGCTTTAAACGCCTGCACCGCCATTGCCACTGCAAGATAGGTCTTGCCCGTTCCCGCAGGGCCTATACCCAAAACGATAGTATTTTTTTGAATGGCGTCCACATATTTTTTCTGACCGACGGTTTTCGGACGAATGACCTTTCCCGAAGCGCTTAAACATATGCCGTTGTTTGACAGAACTTTAAGCTCGTCGTCACGCCCGTCGGAATACATCGCAATCACATAATGAATGCTCTGCTCGTTAATTTTTTCGCCTCGCCGCTGCATCGACAAAAGGCTTTCGATAACCTTGTGCGCCCTTTCAACCGACGGCGGCTCGCCCGAGATTTTCAAATCCGTTCCTCGGTTGAGTATTGTAACATTATATTGGCGCTGAATTATATTTATATTTTCATCGCAGTTGCCGAAAAGCGCCAAAACCTGCTCTATATTGTCTACATTGATTAGTGTTTCGCTCATATACCGTCCCTGTGATTTTGCCGATGTGTTTTAATCCGCATCTTGAATAAAGTGCAAAAGCACTTTTCGCTTTAAGGTTATTTAAATCGGAGCAAAGCGTGATAAGCTCGCTTAATCACGTTGCGACGATTGCAACCGTCGCAGGGAGCTTTTGCTCCTCAGGCTTTCAGCGGGAGATTACAGCTCCCACTGAAAGCTTGAAATGGAACCCGCCGCCTAAGAGGCGGAGGACATCTGCGACATGGTTATAACATAAAAGAGCCGACAGGCGATACCTTAAAACGTTACAATGTTCTTAAAGCGGTTTGCGTTTAGCAAACCAAAAAAGAGCTGAAAGATCTTTTTTATAAAAAGTACGAAGTACTTCTTTGAGAACATTATAACATATATATCACAAATTTTAAAGACCTAATTGAAATTTTTAAACAAAATTTCATTTTTTTCACCGATTTCACCCCTGAGAGTATAGCACACCTGCGCCGTTGCGGTGTTTTCGCCAACGGTTATGCTCACGCTTTGCGCCAATATCTCCGTATTTTCCAAAAAATTTTCCTCATATCGCCGCTTTTGCTCATACAAAAGCGCCTGCGCCTGATTTTCGTCATATACCGTTTCCGCATAACCGCACTCTGTATATTCGTTCTCGCTAACGGCTATCGGCAAACGCTTTCCGAAAAAATACAGCTCTTTGTCCGAAATTTTTAAGTTATAATCATCAAACTCAACGTCGGAAAAATACAGCGGAAGTTCAATCAAAAGAAATTTCAACTCCTTTTGCACACACGCTTTACCGGTTTCCATGCGCACAAGCTGTGAAAGATTTTGCTCAAAGCTGACAGTAAGGCTGTATATACCTATAACACTGCCAAGCGAATGCTTCACCGTGGTCAATCCCTTTGTACCCTCCTGCACGCCGCTTATGAGAATATCCCCCTTTTTCACGGTATAACCTCTTTGAACGCAAGCGACGCCCTCAAGCACGCTGATATCGACAATTTGCGCATCATACGCCGCAACTATATTGCAGGGTGCGTTCTCGTTAAGCATCATCGGGGCTTGCGTTGCTTCATGGATATCGACCGAGATTCTGCCGGCGCTGTTTCTTATTCCAACCCAGGCAATGCCGTCAATCGACAGCAAAATCCGGCGCTCACAGCTGTCAAAATCAATTGCGGGAATATACGCTCCCTGCTCGATTCCACAGCTCGACAGCGCCCGTTGCACAGTTTCTTCTTCAATGGTTTCGCACCCTTTTATATCAATATATGTAACTACGTTTGAAAAGTAAAATATAACGACAAACGCTATCAAAAGCCCTGCCGCAATGCCGATTCTTCGCCTGTATTTGACAGCCTTGAAAATTGCGCCCTTTTTATCAAGCGTCAAAATTTCCACCTTAAATGCACAAGCTATCTCCTCGATTTTTGCATAATCGCTGTGATAGCACTCGGCATAAAGCTCGCCGTCTTTCATTTCCTGTCTGCGGCAGCCGATTCTTTGCTCCCGCACTTCGTCAACAAAGGCATAAAGCCTGTCGCCGTGCGCCTTAAAGCGCACTATCCCTCTGATATTGTCAAACATTATATCACCTTTTCCAGCTCGATCGTCGAAATTCTTCCGTTGATTACAATGCCGCCGGTGCAAAAATCATCAACGCAAAGTTCGGTTCCCCACACCGCAACATTGCACGCTGTTGTTTTCACACGCACGCAAATATCGTTATATTCTAAAATTTTTGTGCAGTTTTCTATTTCAACACGTCTGTTATCGCAAATATGTATCATAGAATTACAGTACAGTACTTTTTTTGAAAGCTCCGATAATTTCCCCATATAAAGATTCGCCCCTTTTGCCCGAATATCTTTCGGCAACACCATACAGAGCTTGCGCAAAAAAGCACTCGGTCATATTACGCACAAGTCGTAAGACATGATTTGTGTATCGTTGCCTTTTATATTTATAATATGCTGTGAGGATTTTGCAATGCAAAAAACAAAAAATATTTTGCTGATTTCGGTGCTGCTGCTTTTGCTGATATGCTCGGTTATATATTCCGATTCGCTAAAAAGCTCGGTTGCCGCAAGCATTATGCTCTGCCTTGAGATAATCGTACCCTCGCTTTATTTTTTTATGGTTATATCTTCAATGTTGGCAAACTCGGCGTTTGCGGATTTTTTTGCAAAAGTATCCACCAAATTCACAAAAGCGGTTTTCGGGTTCGACGGCAAAATTTTCGCAATATTTTTGCTCAGTCAAATCGGCGGCTATCCAATCGGCACGAAACTGCTGTCACAGCTTTACAAAAACGGTGAAATTACACAGCGCCAAGCCATGTGCTGTGCCTGCTTTTGCTTTTCAAGCGGGCCTGCGTTTATACTCGGTGTTGTTGCCGACAAAGCCGCTTTCGGTGCGATTATGCTTTCTTGCCTGCTTTCAAATCTTGCCGCCGCATTCTTTTTCGGCAAAATTTCGCTCGGCACATTCGCTTTGCCCTCAAAATGCAAATCCGATGTTTCACTTGTAAAATCGGTAAAAGACAGTGCCGACGCACTGCTGAATATCTGCATAATGATTTTGTTTATGCGCTCTGTTCTCACAATTGCGAAAAATTTGGGGCTGACCATGCTTGCCGCTAAAGTTTTTCACGTTTGCACCGATACGGTTTCGGCAATTTTCGAGGTAACAAACGTTCTTGCGGTTTCTTCCGTGCCGATTTGTGCGTTTTTGCTCTCTTTCGGCGGAATTTGCGTGGCGTTGCAGCTGCGTTCAATTGCCGCATTTCGCTTTAATATGGCAAAATTTCTTGCCGCAAGAGCAATTTGCGCCGCCTTTTGCGCTCTCATATGCAAACTGATTTACAAACCCTGCGCACAACCGCTTAGTGCGGCAATTGCGCCGGCCGGAATCATAAAATCCGACTCAAACATAGTGCAAGCTTCGGCTTTGCTTTTAATGTGCTGTATTCTGCTTGCAAAAAACAGTAGACAAACGAAAAATAATGTGTTATAATGATATTGAAATAAAGCGTTTTTCGCTTGTTCTTGATTTTTTAAATTTTATAAGAGGTGTATCGTTTATGGCAAAGAAAAAATTGTTCGGCAACGACATAAAGCCCAGATGTGAATACTGCACTCACGGCAAGCTCAATTCCACGGGCGATAAGGTCGGCTGTGACAAAAAAGGTCTTGTAAACGCTGATTTCAGCTGCAAGCAGTTTACATATTCCCCATTAAAGCGCATTCCCGCAAAGCAGCACACGCTGTCTGCCGAAGTAGCAGACGCCGCCGCAAAAAAAGCCGAAGAGGCAAATGCGGCAGCTGAAGAAAAGGGCAAGCAAGCTCAAGAGGAAACCGAAGCAGTTGAAGAAGCAATTGACAATTCAACCGACGAAAACGCCGATGATTCGGCTGATGACAGCGATTCCGAATAACGCATTATCGGCAAATCAAAATGCAAAAAAGCAACGCACAAAAAGCGAAAAACTTTTTGTGCGTTGCTTTATTTTTTGATTTCGCAAAGCCGTATACGAATTGTAAATCAATCGACAATAATCGATTTGCCCGTCATTTCTTTGGGTTGCTCGATATCGAGAATTTTAAGAATTGTCGGCGCAATATCGGCAAGAACGCCGCCCTCTCTGAGCTTGACATCGCCTGCGCCCACTACCATAAACGGCACGGGGTTGGTTGTGTGAGCCGTAAAGGGTGCGCCGTCATCCTCATACATTTTATCTGCATTTCCGTGGTCGGCTGTAATGATAGCAACGCCGCCTTTTGCAAGAATCGCTTCAACAACTCTGCCTACGCATTCGTCAACAGCTTCAACTGCCGCTTTGGCGGCATCAAAAACGCCTGTGTGACCGACCATATCACAGTTTGCGAAGTTGAGCACGATAAAGTCGTACATATCCTTTTCAATGCACTCGCAAACCCTGTCGGTTACGGTATATGCGCTCATTTCGGGTTGCATATCATATGTGGGCACATCGGGCGAATCGACAAGGATTCTATCCTCGCCGTCATAGCGCACCTCTCTGCCGCCGTTTAAAAAGAACGTAACGTGCGCATATTTTGTATATTCGGCTATTCTGAGCTGTTTTAAGCCGTTTTTGCCGATAACTTCGCCTATGGGCATTTCAAGGCTGTCGGGCTTAAACGCAACAAGAACGTTCGGCATTGTTGCGTCATACTGCGTCATGCAAACAAAGGTTAAGGGCAATTTTTCCCTTTCAAAGCCGTCAAATTCATCATCTACAAACGCTCTTGTAATCTGCCTTGCTCTGTCGGGACGGAAGTTAAAGAAAATCACGCTGTCGTTTGCCTTAACGCTGCCGTCTTTATCGCACACGCAAGGCACGACAAATTCATCTGTAACGCCGTTTGCATAAGAAGCTTCCATCGCCTTTATCGGGCAATCAAAATATTCTCCCTGCGCTTTCGTCATGGCGTTATAGGCTTTTTCCACACGCTCCCAGCGCAATTCTCTGTCCATGGAATAATATCTGCCGCTGATAGTGGCGATTTTTCCCACGCCGATTTCGTCGATTTTTTCGCAAAGCTCTTTTATAAAGCCTATACCCGAATCAGGCGGAACATCTCTGCCGTCCATAAAACAGTGAACATAAACTTTTGAAAGACCCGCACGCTTTGCAAGCTCCAAAAGCCCGTAAAGGTGAGTGTTGTGGCTATGCACGCCGCCGTTTGAGCAAAGTCCGCAAAGATGAAGCGCACTGTCGTTTTGCTTGCAATTTTCAATCGCCTTGATAAACTCGGCGTTTTCAAAAAAATCTCCGTCGGAAATGGACTTGGAAATTCTCGTCAATTCCTGATAAACGATTCTTCCCGCACCGATATTTGTGTGGCCGACCTCCGAGTTGCCCATTTGACCGTCAGGCAAGCCGACGTCCATTCCGCTTGCGCCTATAAGCACATTGGGCGATGTGGCAAAATATTTATCAAGATTAGGTGTGGCAGCCGCTTTGATAGCGTTGCCGTAATCGCTCGGATTGTATCCGAAGCCGTCCATAATCAATAAAATCAATGGTGTTTTCATTTTTAATCAATATCCTTTGTTGTAGTTTTATCAATAAGCTGTTTTGCATAATTTGCGCACCCCGCAAGAGCGCACACGCCGACAAGCGCATAAATAATATTGGCGATATAAGTGAAAATACGCATAAGCATAAGCACAAACGTAAAATCGCTTATCCCCAAAATCAAAAATGCACTTGACGTTATGTTAAGATTTCTAACATTAAAATACAGCCGCAAAGCAACATAAGCGACAAACGCTATTTGAAATACGGCGAAAAACAAATCGAAAAACTTATCATCGCAAAGTGCTTTTTTGCCCGATTTGCAGGCAAATGCAGCGGCAAGCTTTGTCGCAAGCCTTGAAAGAAAAACGCCCAGCACGATAATTGCGGCAAGCATCAGCACTCTTACCACGCAGGCAAACGTAAGATTTTCGGAAAAGAATGCACCGCTGAAAGTGAGCTTTTTGTTGACAAGGCTTTCAATCAGATTTAAAAGTGCGATTCCAAGCGAAAACACGCCGGCAAAAGTAATCGCAAAACGGGCTTTGAAGGATTTCATTTCCTATCAGCCTGCCTCGGCAGCGTTGATGATCGTTGTAAAATCGGCAGCCTTAAGCGAAGCTCCGCCGATAAGTCCGCCGTCAACATCGGGCTTGGAAACAAGCTCTGCGGCGTTGCCGGCATTCATAGAGCCGCCGTATTGAATGGTAATCGCTTCGGCAACATCGGCGCCGTAAAGCTTTGCAAGCTCATCACGGATAAATGCGCAAACCTCCTGAGCCTGCTCGGCAGTTGCCGTTTTGCCCGTGCCTATAGCCCAAACCGGCTCATAAGCAATAACGCACTTTTTAACGTCGCAAGCGCTTATTCCGAAGAAATCAAGCTTGATTTGACGTGCGATAACCTCGTTTGTGATATTGCATTCTCTTTCCCACAAAAGCTCGCCCACGCAAACAATGGGCTTTAAGTTTGCGGCAAGAGCCGCCTTTGTTCTCTTATTTACGGTTTCATCGGTTTCGCCGAAATACTGACGGCGCTCGCTGTGACCGAGAACTACATATTCAACGCCCATTTCGGCAAGCATATCCGCAGAAATTTCGCCCGTAAAAGCGCCGCTTTTCTCAAAATGGCAGTTTTCCGCACCGATTTTGATGTTTGTGCCGTTTGTGACATTAAGAGCTGTTTCGAGATTTGTGAAAGGAACGCAAGCTACAATTTCAACATCTTTAATATCTTTTACCATGGGCACAAGTTCTTCTAAAAGAGCCTTTGCTTCGGGTCTTGTTTTATTCATTTTCCAGTTGCCGGCGATAATCGCCTTTCTTACCGCTTTATTCATAATTATACTCCTTAAAATCAAATTTATTAAACTATGTATATACAACTCAAGAGCAAGACAAAATTTTGCCCTGCTCCTGAGTTAATTAAAGCTGATTACTTATCCTGAATTACCGCAATTCCGGGGAGAACTTTACCCTCAAGATATTCGAGAGAAGCGCCGCCGCCCGTGGAAATATGGCTCATCTTATCGGCAAAGCCGAGCTGAACAACAGCCGCAGCCGAATCGCCGCCGCCGATGATAGTTGTAGCGTCTGTATCAGCCAAAGCTTTGGCAACCGCAATTGTGCCCTTTGCAAGCGTGGGATTTTCAAAAACGCCCATAGGTCCGTTCCAAACAACGGTTTTAGCGTCGGCAACGGCCTTTGCGAAAAGCTCTTGTGTTTTTTCGCCGATATCAAGTCCCATCATGTCGCTCGGAATCTCATTCGAGGGAAGCGTTTGCACCTCAATTTCGGCGTCAATGGGGTTGGGAAATTCTTTTGCAACTACGGTATCAACGGGCAAAAGCAACTGCTTGCCGAGTTTTTCCGCCTTTTCGAGCATTTCCTTGCAATAGTCAAGCTTTTCGTTATCAACAAGAGATGTGCCGACTTCATAGCCCTTTGCCTTAAGGAAAGTATACGCCATTCCGCCACCGATGATAAGCGTATCGCACTTTTCGAGAAGATTTGAGATTACGTTAAGCTTGTCGGCAACCTTTGCGCCGCCCAAAATCGCAACAAAGGGTCTTTCGGGGACTTCAACCGCATTTCCGAGATAAGCTATTTCTTTCTGCATAAGATAACCGACGGCTGTTTGACTGATGTAATCGGTAACGCCTGCGGTTGAGCAGTGCGCCCTGTGAGCGCTGCCGAAAGCGTCCATTACAAACACCTCGGCAATGGAAGCAAGGTCCTTGCTGAAATCTTCAATGTTCTTGGTTTCTTCTTTTCTGAATCTTGTATTTTCAAGAAGAACAACGTCGCCGTCCTTCATTTCGGAAACGGCCTTTTTCGCATTTGCGCCGACAACCTCGTCATCCTTGGCAAAAACGACTTCTTTGCCGAGCAGTTCGGAAAGCCTTGCAGCTACGGGAGCTAATGAAAACTTGTCCTCCGGACCGTTCTTGGGCTTGCCGAGGTGTGAGCAAAGAATAACTCTGCCGCCTTTTTCGATAAGCTTGTTGATTGTGGGAAGCGCCGCAACGATTCTGTTATCGTTGGTGATAACGCCGTCTTTCAAGGGTACGTTAAAATCGCAGCGAACGAGTACGTTCTTGCCTGCAACGTTGATATCTTCAACCGAAACTTTGTTTAAACCTGCCATAATAGCACTCCTTAACATAGATTTGATTTGATTGTTTATATTTTAACAATCACCGTTTCTATTGTATAATATTTCCCGCAAATTTGCAAGACCTATAACGCAAAAATTTGTAAATTTTTGCAACAAATCAAATATATTCCAAGCCTTACAGCATTTGCTCAAGCTGTTGCTTTGTGCGATAACCGACGGCTTTGCTTTTAATCTTGCCGTTTTCAAAAACAATAACCGTAGGTATGCTGTCGATATTATAAGCTGCGGCAAGAGCGCCCTGCTCATCGACATTGACCTTGCCCACCTTGACCGAATCGGCATATTCTTGTGCGATTTCTTCGATAATCGGCGCAATCATTCGGCAAGGGCCGCACCATGTTGCCCAAAAATCAACCAAAACAGGCATCGGCGAATTTAAAACCTCTTTTTCAAAATTTTCCGCAGTAAGTGTAATCTCCATAATATTTTCCTTTCTATTTTGATTTATAATAAAGCATACAATGGCAAAAGCCCTCAAATTCCGGGTCGTCTATCTGCTCACGAAACTCCTTGCATATGCATTTGTAATCCTCGGTTTTTAACGTTCTGCACGGGCAATAGCCGCCGTTTTGCTTCAAACCTTCTTTAACGGCGTTTGCCGTTTCTCTGTCCGGATTAAGCGTAATTTTCATAAAATCCCCCTCTATATGTTTTTTCGCTTTTTGTATTTTGCGCAAGCTGTATATATACAGTATGTCACTCGAATCGGCAAAAAAACCAAACTTTAGGCATTTTTACGGTTTTTCCCTGTATTTTGTCGGAGTTGTGCCCGTATATTTTTTAAAAATACGGCTGAAATAATTCTGGTCGTCATAGCCGCAGCTCCATGCGACTTCGCCGACGGACATTTCGCTTCCGGCAAGCAATTTTTGCGCTTTTTGCATCCGCAGCCCGGTTATATACTGCGTGGGCGTTTCCGAAAACGTCATATTAAAAAGCCTGCTGAGCTGCCTTTCGGAATAACCGCACTCAGACGCCAAATGCGCCGCCGAGATATCCTCGCAAAAATTTTTTTCTATATATGCAATTGCCCGTGAAAGTTTCATCACCTCACGGTCGGTATTGTTTGAGCTTTTTTGATAAATTTTGGAAAGCGTCACACAAAGCTGCAAAAACTGCGTATAAACCACGGTTTGCCAGCCGTCCTCCTTGCGATTGTATTCATCAAGCATATGTTCGGTCATTCGTTTAACATCGGCAAAATCGTGTGCGTTTAAGCAAAGCCTGCTGCAAAACCGCTTGCTTTGAAGATACTGCGGCTCAACCACAAACAGCGCCTGAAATCCCGCCGTTTGCTTTATGTTGAAGATTTTTTCAAGCATAATTTCCGGCTTGAACATTATATTGCAGATTTTAAAATTGCTTGCGCCGTTGTATCCGTGCTCGGTGTTCTTGTTAATGACGAACACCTCGCCTTTTGAAATGGGATATTTTTCATTGCCGACAAGATGCTCCGCACAACCTTCAAGAACAATCACCAGCTCGGAAAAATCGCTATGCCCGTGCATTTGGCAATCATCATCGGTGTGCTGCCCATATTGTATAAAAAACGGAAAATCTTCGGATTCGGTAAAAATGCTCAACGGCATATATAACATAACTGCCTCCGCAAAATGTCTGTATTGTGCTGATTTTAACTATATCACTAAATCGACTTTAGGTCAACACAGTCAAAAAGCTTTGCCCCTCAGTGAGTTTCGGTCATGGTCATAAAATACCTTGCGGTTTCTTCGGGCGAAGTTTTCATGCCCTGCGCTATCCACCACCAAACCGCTTCGGCAAAACTTCCGACAATGTGATTTAGCAGAAAATCTCTCGGAACATCAACCTTAAAATAGCCGATATGCTGTTTTATCACCTCACGCAAATGCGATTTGAAATAGCGCATAAACAAATCGCCGCTGTCCGAAAGCAGTATTCCCGAAAGGTCGTTTTTTGAATCTCGTATATGCCAAAGGATGTGCGCCAGCTTGCCCTCCAAATCATTATCCTTGCCGACCCACGGACATGGGTCATGCTCAAACACATGATAAAAAAGCTCTTCGCACATTGCGTCAAGCAGCAAATCCTTTGTTTCAAAATGCGAATAAAAGGTGCTTCGCCCGACGTTTGCTTCATCAATGATATCCTGCACGGTTATGTGATCATAGCGCTTTTTTTCCAGCAATGACCGAAATGCCTGAAAAATCGCTTTTCTTGTTTTTTGCTGACGTCTGTCCATATTATCCCTTTTTTCCGAACAATTTTGCGTATTTGTTCAATATCATACTAAAACGCAAAATTGCTTATTGCCATAAGCTGTTTTGCCGTATATAATAAAAATATCGAACACAGCGTTCAGTAATGAATCTATTATACATTACTCAAATCCGCTTGTCAATATTTTTAAGTGAGGTAATTTATGTTTAACAAGCTTTTGGAATTTTTTGAAAGCACGCTTGCTACGGTTATCGGCGGAGTATTTTTGCTTTCAGCTCTGATTCTGTCGCACTGTAATGTCGATATTCCGGCATATATAAATCCGTGTTGGGTTGCGATAATATTCAGCGGCACGCCGATTTTATGCTATGCCGTCGAAACGCTGTTCAAACAAAAAGGCATTGCGAGAATCACCTCGTCGCTTTTGATATCCATTGCGATGATATCGGCAATAATCATCGGCGATTTGTTTGCCGCAGGCGAAGTGGCTTTTATCATGGCAATAGGCGAAATCCTTGAAGATAAAACAACACAGCGTGCAAAAAAGGGCTTAAAAAAGCTCGTTGCGCTAAGCCCTGCGCAGGGCAGACTTATAATCGACGGCAAAGAAGAAACCGTTGCCGCCGACAGCATCAAAAAGGGCGATATTTTGCGTATTCTTCCGGGCGAAACGATTCCGGCAGACGGCGAAATAATCAGCGGCGAAACAAGTGTAGACCAATCTGTGCTGACGGGCGAATCCATGCCGGTTGACAAAGCCTTGGGTGACAGCGTTTTTGCCGGATGTATCAACCGTTTCGGCTCAATTGACATCTGCGCTGTGCAAGACGGCAAGGATTCTTCTTTGCAAAAGCTGATTTTGATGACGCAGGATGCGGAAAACAAAAAAGCGCCGATACAGCGCATTGCCGACAAGTGGGCAAGCTACCTTGTCCCAACGGCGCTTGTTCTTGCGATAATAGCGGGACTTGTTAAACAAAGCATAACGGTTGCGGTAACGATATTGGTCGTATTTTGCCCATGCGCACTGGTTTTGGCAACGCCGACGGCAATCATGGCGGCAATCGGTCAGGCAACAAAGCACGGCATTATCGTAAAATCCGGCGAAGCGTTTGAAAATATGGGCAAAGCAAACGTCATCGCTTTCGACAAAACCGGCACTCTCACATACGGCAGACCCGAAGTTTGCGACATCATTTGCTTTGACGGTTTTACAAACGAAAACAAACTGCTTGCACTTGCCGCCTCCGCAGAGCAAAAAAGCGAACACCCATTAGGCAAGGCAATTGTCGCAAGCGCCAAAAGCAAAGATTTGACGCTTGCACAAGCCGATAATTTTAAAATGACGGCAGGCAGAGGCGTTTGCGCAAAAATCGGCGGCAAAAAGCTTTTCTGCGGAAACGAAGCCTACCTTAAAGAAAACGGTTTTTTGATACCGAACAACGCTTTGGAACAAATCGCCAAGCTTCGCTTGCAGGGCAAAGCTTTGGTGCTTGTTGCCGATGAAAACACAATTTGCGGCGCAATTGCTCTTTCCGATGTTTTAAAACCTAACGCCCAAAGTGTGATAAACCGCCTAAAACAAATGGATTCCGACGTTGTTTTGCTCACGGGCGACAATTCCAATACCGCTGATTATTTTGCAGGCAAGGCAGGCGTTTCCAAAGTATTTGCACAGCTTTTGCCCGAAGAAAAAGTCAGGCGCATAGAAAACCTGCAATCCGAGGGAAAAACCGTGTGCATGATAGGCGACGGTGTAAACGACGCTCCTGCGCTGAAAACTTCGCAGGTGAGCATTGCAATGGCGGCAATGGGCAGCGATATCGCCGTGGAAGCGGCAGACATTGCGCTAATGGGCGACGATTTATCTGCTATTCCGTATCTGAAGCGACTTTCCCAAGCTACCCGCCGCACAATCAAACTAAGCATTTTCCTTTCGCTGTTTATCAACTTTTTAGCGATTCTGCTTTCGTTTCTTGAACTGCTTAACCCGACAACGGGCGCACTTGTGCACAACGTCGGCTCTTGCCTTGTCGTGCTCTTTGCGGCTCTGCTTTATGACAGAAAATTTGAATAAATATTTTTGTTTTCAATAAATATCCAATATGAAACTTAGCGGCGCACCG
The DNA here is from genome assembly GCA_964490175.1 of uncultured Oscillospiraceae bacterium. Taxonomy (GTDB): domain Bacteria; phylum Bacillota; class Clostridia; order Oscillospirales; family Ruminococcaceae; genus RGIG3077. Next base: position 53,348 of record CAZBAI010000010.1, read on the forward strand.
AAGCTGATTTTGCCTCGGTGTGCCGCTGATTTTCAGCACTGTTTTTTGCAAAGCAAATCTTGCAAGGCTCAGCCGATTTCGATTGAATCAACAGAAAAACTGCCCGACAAAACCTTTATTATAACCGTGTGGAGCTTTTTTTCAAGCCCGTATATATATACGCATGATTGCCTTTCGGCGCATTCAAGCGAATCAAACACGCCGCACTCTTTGCCGTCAACGCAAACCGCAACGGATGCGCCCTTAATTCCGAATCCCGAAACGGCAAAGCCTTTACCGTTGAAAGAAAACTCAAAACTCGCACCGACTTCGCCGACAGAAAGCGTGCGCTTATATCTGCAAAATCCGGCTTCAAAATCGTGGCGCCAATTTCCGCTGTATTCAATGCGCTTATCGGTATCGTTAAGCCGTGTGATGTACGGCGAATCGCCGATCGGTTCAATTTTCAAGTTTGCAAAGCGGTTTTGGGTGTATGAACTGTAAAGCGCCCCCCTGCCGGCACTTACAATCGCACTGTTTTTCGCTTCAAAATATGCCGCTTGATTTGAGTTTATATATGCCGTAACGATGTTTTCTTTTGCGCAAAGTCCAATGCGTGCCCGATAAGGCGTGCAATCAGCCCCTATTTTTCCCGAACAAAGCTTACTTTCGCCAAGGCAAAGCGTAAATTTGCCGCTTTCAAACAGCTTAAAGATATATCCGCTTTTTCCTTTGGCGGCAAGATTACAGCGCAAGCCTACGCCTGCGTAATTTTCATCGGGCTTATCGGTTTTTTGCAATTCAATATCAACAAAAATACTGTAATCAGCCCAGCGCCCATCGCCGAAATTCGTTGTAGGCTCGGGTGTTGCGCCCCATTCAAGCGCTTTGGTTTTTTTCGTGATTTTCTGCACAAGACAGTTTTTGCCGTTGTTTTCAAGCACTTCAAACGCACCGCCTTGGTCGGTCATATATCGTGGTGCGCCGCCCCTTTCGGCAAGGTATCCGCTTTCATATTCGCCATAACAAAAATCGTCATAATACGGCAGATTCAGCACCTCGCCTTCCTCGCAGTCGCCGATGCGGTAAAAGCTTTTGTCGATATTTCGGCTGCACGTAGAAACCGTAAGAATCGTTCCGGCTTTGACCGTGATTTGAAAAGTATATTTTCCGTCTGATTTTACAGGATTTATAACCGCAGTATTTACAAGGCAGCCGTCATCGCCGCTTCCCGTTGCCGATGAAGTTTCCCACAGATAAACACTGCTATCGGCTTTTTGCAAATTTGAAACGTTAAATGTATAAATTATATCTTCATCCGCAGTGTTTGTTATTACGGTCGAATAATCGCCGTTGCCGATATTTGCCGCCGTCATAAGGCTGAAAACCGCATCAACGATTGCGTGACCGTTTCCGCCTGCCTTTCCGTCACCGCAGCAAGCGCCTTTAATAAACGCCCAGCCTTTTTTAAAAAATTGCGAAAAATGCAGCATCGCATAAAATCCGCTGTCTAAATAGATTTTGCCGTTCCACGGCTCATCGGCGGCAATAAACTGCTTGTGGCAATACGTAACGCCGTCATAATACGCACTGACAACAGGTTGAAACTCGCAAAGCGTCATCAGCCCTTGGGGATACATCGTGATAAATCTGTTGGCGATATCAAGCACGCCGTTTATGCCGCACAAACTTTTCTTTTCAAATCGGCTTGCGCCTTTTGCATATTTCATCGGAGCGCTTGCCTCGGAAAACCAAAGTTCCTTTCCGTATTCAAGCGACAGTTTGCGTGCGTTTTCGGTCGAAAAGCTTGTATAATGCGAACCGACAACATCAACTGCGCAAAGCAATTCTTCATCACGCAGAATATCGTCTGCCGTATGCCATGTGCAAACCTCCTCGCCGGCAACTATCTTGATTTTTGAATAATCATAAGGGCAGTCTTTTTCCGATTTCAACGCTTTTGAAAGATACTTTATCCATTCGCAGTCCCAGCCTCGCTCGTTTTGCGTTGCGCTGACATAATCAAATTGCAAACCAAACGTATAAAATGCCGCATCAAGCGTTTCTTTGTACCATTTGTAGCGCATAGCATAAACGTCATCGGCGTTAGTTATCCACAAAGGCTCGCTCCACCAAAGCATATCAAGCGTTAAATCGGGATTTATTTTTTTTGCGTCGCTTGCAAGAATAAACCCTGCGCCTCTGGTCACATCGGCTTTTTCTTCCTCAAAGCGCTTAACGCACGGCTCTGTTCCCGAAGAAGAGTTTATATCCGAACCCATTTCTATTTTCAAATGGCTTACCGCAAGTCCTTTTTCGCCGAATATATATTCCAATATTTTTTTATATGCGCAAAAATTTTCCGCCTTATAATCTATCAGCAGCCGTGAAGAATTATTTCCGGAAACCATTCCGATTCCGCGATAAAGGCGATTTTGCGCCGTATCGGCATTTTTTCCGTCAATATTTACGGTTATGTTTTTCATCACTGTTTCACCTTTCAAGCGTTTTTTAAATTATATCAAAAAAGCAACACAAAAGTCAAACAATTAGGCTGATAATATTTTATCGTAAATTCTTTTGCCAACGGTATCCAAACACGGTGTTGTCGCCATGTCTGAGCCCGCCCAAAAAAAGCCGCCCGAAAAAGTGTGGCTTTTTTGCGTTAGATATGGTACAATATTTATATCTGACGTATCTGTATCCGCAAACAATTACATATACAGATTAAAAAAGGGGAAATAATATGCCGAATAATTTTAAAAAAATCGTAATCACCGGCGGCCCTTGTGCCGGCAAATCCGCAGCGGCTAAATGGATTAAAGCAGAGCTTGGCTCTTTGGGCTACAATGTTTTATTCGTGCCCGAAACCGCAACCGAACTTATTTGCGGCGGCGTTGCCCCGTGGACGTGCTCAACTCCTTTGGAATATCAAATATGCCAAATGCAATTACAGCTTGCCAAGGAAAAAGTCTTTGAGCGGGCGGCAAAAAACATGAATTGCGAAAAAACGCTCATTGTTTGCGACAGAGGTATGCTCGACAACAAAGCATATATGTCGCAAAGCGATTTTAACAAGGCGCTTTGCGCTGTAAATACAGACGAAATGTCACAAAAAAACAGCTACGATGCGGTGTTCCACTTGGTTTCCGCCGCAAAAGGCGCACAAAGCTTTTATTCAACCGACAATAACAGCGCCCGAACCGAAACCGCAGAGGAAGCCTCGCTGCTTGACGACAGGCTCATCAGCGCATGGGTCGGTCATTCGCATTTGCGCATTATAGGCAGTGCCGACAGCTTTGAAACCAAAATGATTGAGCTTATAAACGAAATCAAGAGCTTTTTGGGCGAGCCCGAGCCGTTTGAAATCGAACGCAGATTTTTGATAGAATTTCCCGATATAGAGCTTATGAAGAAAAACAAATTTTGCTCCAGCGTTGAAATCGTGCAGACCTATCTTGAAAGCGAAAATTTTGAAAAATTTCGTTTGCGCCGCCGCAGAGCAAACGGCAGCTACGCATATTATCACACACGCAAGGAAAAGGTTTCGGACATAAAGCGCATTGAAATCGAACGGCGCATTTCGCAAGACGAATACGACAAGCTGTTAAGCGATGCAAAATACAAAAAACGCACCATCACCAAAACAAGATATTGCCTTGCCTACAAAAACCAATATTTTGAAATTGACGTATATCCGTTTTGGAGTGACAAAGCCATTATGGAAATTGAGCTTTGCAGTGAAAACAAAGCCGTTGATTTTCCCGAATGCGTAAACGTTATGCGTGAAATTTCAGGCGACGCTTCGTTTTCAAACTTTTCTCTTGCGCAAATTTACGGAGAATAATTATGCATACGGCAAAATTGCGAAAACAGCTTTGACCAAACCTGCTCAAAAGTGTTTTTCGACACAGTATAAATCCCCTAAAACGACAAATAATAGTAGCGTTATTCCAAATATTATTGCAAAACAAGGAGATTTATCAGCTTATGAAAGCAACAGGAATAGTAAGGAGAATCGACTATTCTGTTATAATAGGGGCAAAGGCCAGAACCCTTGAAAACACGGGGTTTTCGCTGATTTTGTCCAATTTCATCAATACCTCAAAGCCGTGATGAGGCTGCCATCACAACAGCATAAAGCTGAGAAAGGAGGAGCAGCAATCAACCGAATAAACGCAAAAGGCGTTCATTGACTTCTGAGAAATCAATGGACGCCTTTTATCATTTCCGAAGATTTGGAGGTATTCCCGACAATGAAGCTCTCAATTTGAATATACCGTTATCTTTCTCGTCGGAAATATAAAATGCTTTCCACTCTCTATCTGTCAATGTCATCATCTATATCCACCTCCTCAAAGAGATATTGTTTTCCTTTCATAATCATTGAGAACTCAAAACTTAGATAATCCCCAATCGTTTTATCAAAATCTGCTTCTGTTGGAATTTCATCATTAAAATAATAAAAGCTATGTAACCACTCATCATCTGCTTCAATAGTTGTTTGAACACAGAATTTTGTTTCACTGTCAATTCGGTCAAACCACACATCAAGCAAATGCTGTTTTTTGTCTTTTGCTGACTCTGTTTCCAACAAGCCAATGTGAGGGGCAACCTTATATCCATCATCTTCAAAGTTTATAAATTTACATACTTTATCAGTCGGGTGAGGTTCGCCCGCTGTAAATACAGCAA
>CAZBAI010000011.1:0-56557 GCA_964490175.1 uncultured Oscillospiraceae bacterium
CTCAAAATATTACTTGATTTTTTTGTTTGGGTATTGACTTTTTATAGCTGGTCTTATGTATTATTGTGACATTACTGTCTTTAATTATAGTAACGATGCCTAAAATTGTCAAGTGATTTTTTCAATAAAGAGCTTGCCCCGTCATTATGCAAAAAACATCACCGCTATTTCTTGATTTTCCGCACGACAATCACGCCTGCTACAACGACAAATCCTGCGGCAACGCCGATTATTATCCACTTTTTTGAACCGGTATCATCGCTTTCTTTGCTCTCGGCATTGCTGATGTTTTCCTCGGTTTCCGAAGTCTGATTTGACTCTTCAACAACATCGGGTGAATATTTTTCATCAACATAGGTCTTGACGATTTCATACCAATAATCGCCCATTTTCTCATACCCCTCCTGCGTGGGGTGAACGCCGTCGTAAAGGTCGGCCTTGGTGAGCACGCTCGCAATATCGGCAAGCTCAACGTTTTTGCCCTGCGACTGCAAATCGTCTACTGCGTCTTTAATCGCCTGATTGCAGCGGTTGACATAATCATCCATCGTTTCAACATCGAAGATTTCGGGCTTTATGTAAGATGTGTCGTTTGCGTCCATAGGCGGCAATGTTGCGATATAAAGCACATCGTCATCATCATCAAAATGCGCAAGAATTTGGTTTGCAAGCGCCGTTATTCTGCCGCCGAAGCCGTCGATTTCATACGCGCTTAATATATCGTTTGTGCCGATTTGCAGCAAAACCATATCGGCGGGATTTTCCGTCAATATAGAATCTACCGTCTGCGAAATTCCGCTGCGATTGTCATACGCCGGATTTTTGTCGGGGGTAAACGGCTCGATAGCCCAACCGGTATATCCGGCGTGAGCTCCGTCATAAAGCCCCTCGCCGTTTGAAAAAGGCCCGACAAAATCAACCTTGTCCGAATATCCGTTTGCCTGCAATTTATTGCAAAGCTCAATGCGGTATGCCCCTTTATACCAAAAGCCGTCGGTTATGCTGTCGCCAAGGCACATTACCCTTACCGTTTCAGTTGTTGCATTTGTTTCGGTTTCTGCCGATTCTGCCTGCGCCGATATCGGCGAAAGCACTGTCAATGCGCCAAGCGATACCGCAAGCATTTTCAAAAGCTTCATATTATGCCAAACTCCTTTTTCCAAATGCATTAAAGCTGTGCAAGCTTTGCACACTGCTGCTTTATTGCAGGGTAAATTTCTGTATACAATTTGTAATATTTTTCATATTCTATACTATTTGTTTCTATCGGATTTTGTATTTTATCGGTTTTGATAATCGCCGAGCAGGCTTGCGGCACGTTATCATAAATTTTTGCCCCAACGCTTGCCAAAACAGCAACACCGAGAGCGGGACCCTCTTTAGAGGCAACTGTTTTTACACTGCAACCGTAAAGGTCGGCAAGCATTTGCCGCCACAGCGGTGAAGTTCCGCCGCCGCCGCACGCCATCATATCGCTGATGTCAATATTCATCTCACGGCAAATTTCCAAACAATCACGCAAAGAATAAGCCACGCCCTCCATTACGGCTCTTAGCATATCTCTTTTAGTGTGCATTGCCGAAAGCCCGAAGAACACACCCCTTGCGTTCGGGTCAAGATGCGGCGTACGCTCTCCCATAAGATAGGGGAGATACAGCAAACGGTTAGCGCCAATCGGCACTTTTTCCGCCTGCTTATCCATAAGATAATACTCGTCAACGCCCATGCCTGCGGCGGTTTCCTTTTCGGCATTGCAAAAATTATCTCTAAACCATTTCAGCGAAAGCCCTGCGCCTTGGGTCACACCCATAACGTGCCAGCAATTCGGCACGGCACAGCAAAAAGTATGTACTCTTCCCTTTAAGTCGATTGTAATATCGGAGGTGTGCGCAAAAACAACGCCGCTTGTGCCAATCGTCGTAAACGCCTTGCCGTTTTCGACAACGCCCGTGCCCACAGCCGCCGCCGCATTATCTCCGGCACCGCCTACAACTATCGTGCCCTTTGCGAGTCCGCAAAGCTTTGCGGCGCTTTGGCTGATTTCGCCCGTAATTTCAGGCGATTCATAAACCTTTCCGAGCATTGATTTGTCAATATCCAGCTTGTCAAGCACCTCGTCAGACCAGCACCTGTTAGGTATATCAAGAAGCTGCATTCCCGAAGCGTCGGAAACCTCTGTTGCGATTTCGCCCGTGAGCATAAATCTCACATAATCTTTCGGCAAAAGAATAAATTTGCATTTTTCATAATTTTCCGGCTCGTGATTTTTAACCCAAAGTATTTTTGAAGCCGTAAAGCCCGTCAGAGCAGGATTTGCGGTAATTTCAATAAGCCTATCCGCCCCGACCTTTTCGGTAATCTCCTCGCATTCTGCGGCGGTTCTCTGGTCGCACCAAATAATGGCGGGGCGAATAACGTTATAATCTTTATCAAGCATGACAAGCCCGTGCATTTGACCCGAAAGCCCAACGCCCTTTACCGAATCTTTATCCACACCGCTTTTTGCCATAACCGCCGAAATTGTTTCAATGCTTGCATTATACCAATCAACCGGATTTTGCTCGGCGTAACCGTTTTTCGGCTGATACATGGGATACTCGGCGGAAGCGCTTGCAATTACATTGCCAAGCTCATCAAAAAGCACCGTTTTCGTGCCGCTTGTGCCGATATCCACACCTATTACATAAGACATATCACTATTCTCCTTTATATTTAAAATCAAAAGCGGCGAAGCCTTGCCAATATCTATAACAAAGCTTCACCGCACATACCGTCAAAATTAAAGGTTAAACACAACCTCATTTACAACGCTTTCAAGATATTCCTGTCTGCCGCTTGTAACAGAGGATGTAACATCACCCTTTGCAAGGGCATATTTTTCAAGGTCGGCAATAGTTGCCTTTCCGGAAATAATATCCGCACCGATTCCGCTTGTCCAGCTTGAATATCTTTCGGCAACAAACGCATCGATTCTGCCGTCGGCGATAATTTTGTCGGCAATTCTAAGACCTAAAGCGAATGCGTCCATGCCTGCGATATACGAAAGGAAAATGTCCTCGGGAGTAAACGAACCTCTGCGGGTTTTTGCATCAAAGTTCAAGCCGCCGTTTGTAAAGCCGCCTGCCTTGATGACCTCATACATACACATTGCCGTTTCGTAAACGTTTGTGGGGAATTGGTCTGTATCCCATCCGAGTAAGGTGTCGCCCTGGTTTGCGTCAATCGAACCGAAAACTCCGTTTTCACGGGCAACACGAAGCTCATGCTGGAATGTATGCTGAGCAAGCGTTGCATGGTTTGCTTCGATATTCATCTTGATATCCTTATCAAGACCGTATTTGCGCAAAAAGCCCACAACCGTTGCCGTGTCGAAATCATACTGATGCTTTGTAGGCTCCTTCGGCTTGGGTTCGATATAAAAATCACCCGTAAAGCCAATACTTCTCGCATAATCGATTGTCATGCGCAAAAGCCTTGCCATATTGTCAAGCTCCAAGCCCATATTCGTGTTGAGAAGTGTTTCGTAACCCTCTCTGCCGCCCCAGAATACATAGCCGTTTCCGCCGAGCTTTACGGTAAGCTCCATTGCTTTTTTGATTTGAGCGGCGGCAAACGCAAATACATCGGCGCTGGGGTTTGTGCCTGCGCCGTGCATATAACGGCGGTTGCCGAAGCAGTTTGCAGTGCCCCACAAAAGCTTAATACCCGAATATTGCTTCATAAGGTCGGCAATAATATCGGAAATTTCATCAAGCCTTGCGTTTGTTTCCGCCAAGGTTTCGGCCTCGGGAGCAATGTCCCTGTCATGGAAGCAAAAATACTCGATTTGAAGTTTGTCCATAAGCTCAAAAGCCGCCTGAGCTTTGTTGCGTGCAATCTGCATGGGGTCTTGTGCGCCGTAATTTTTGCAGCCTGTATCGCCGCCGAACATATCCGTTCCCGCAGCGCACATGGTGTGCCAATAGCTCATTGCGAATTTAAGCTGCTCACGCATGGGCTTGCCCGCAATAATTTCGTCCGGATTGTAGAACTTGAACGCAAATTGATTGCGTGACTCCTTACCCTCGTATTGAATTTTGGGAATGTTGCTGAAAAATTCACTCATTTGATTTTATTCCTTTCTGCTAAGTTTTATTTTGATTTTTTTATTTTGATTTTAAATAAAAACGTTTTCATTTTCGGCAAGGCAAAAATTACGCTTTAAAAAAGCTGCGTTATTCACCCTGTGAAGCTCCTTGACTTGCGGATTCCTGTTCGTCTTCCGTGCCGAATTCAAAAATCAAAAAGCTCCATTTAAAGTTTGAATCAAGCTTTGAATCGAAAATTGCGCCCCTATCATGCTCGCCTATAAGATAAAGCCTTTCAACGCCGTCGTCATCAATAATCCATTCAACATCGGCTTGCGGCCCTGCGGTGTTGGTGTAGCATATTTTTTCGTATCCGGTTGCGACAAATTCAAAATATTTAAAGTTTTTATCTTTATCATTGGGTTCAATATATACCTGTGCCTTGTTGGGAATGGTCGAACTGATGGTGTAAACGTTTGCACGGTAATCGCCCGATTCGGAAATCACGGTGCGTTCAAGCTGCAAATTTGCGCTTGTATCGAAAATCGTGGTGAAAACAAAATAAGCAAGTGTGGAAAGAATATAGCACAAAAGAAAAATCGTGCCCCACACCGTTTTTGTGGATTCACTTGCGCCGCAGGCAAAAAACATAAAAATTATGACAACGGCAAAAGGAATCACAAGAAACCATTCACCGAAATTAAACAAAAACACCGGCAGCAGCAGCGGCACCATTATAATAGATAAAAACCTTGTCCACAATTGCTTTCTCGTATAAAGCATGAGCGCCACAAAAAACATCGAAACGCCGACAAAAAGCCAAACAAAAAGCTTTTTTTGAGTAACGTGAATATCATAAAACACCGACATATAGGCAAAAAACACCAAAATTGCGGTGTAGCCCGTGCAAAGCAGCGACACGGCACGCTTGGTCCAAATATTATTGATAAAGCCTTTGATTTTTTCCGTCATTTTACCCACCTCGGCATTCTTCTTACTGTTATGCATTTTATTATAACATCATCCTAAATATTTTGCAAGCATATTTTCACAAATTTCGGACAAGCTCGAAAAGAGAGGCAAAAATCGCCCCGGGAATGCCGAACAGCGTCGAAAACAAGACCGAAAATGCGTCAAATTCGCAATATATGCGAACGTTTTCGCCGAAAGCGCACAGAAAAATCTGCATTGCCAAGCCTAAAGCCAAGTTGTAAAACAGCTTTTTTATGCAATTTCGCTGCCGCAAAATCTCTAAAATAACAACTGCGCCGCCTAATATAATCACCGCCGTGATTATTGCCCTTATATTCGTTTTCTTTTCGCCCCTTTTTATAATGATGGGGCAAGCCCCTTATTGAAAAAATATGATTTTTTCGGAGCGTTTATGCAGAAATACGGGTTGACTTGCACCATTTAATAGCAAATTTTGCAATAAGCGCCGTTTATTTTTGTTAAAAAAAACAGTTGAATATGCAAACGAAATAGTGTATAATAGTATATGTTTTGTGCACAAAGGCGGTTTTGCTTTTTGCGTGCACTCTTTAAATCAGAAAGGGAAAGATTTTTATGGCTGATAAAAAAACCAAAACGCAACTTAAAGAAGCGCTTATAAATACGCTTCAGAGCGACTATAACGTAACGCCCCACGAAGCTTCGGATTTTCAAGTATACCGTGCGCTTTCAAGCGTTATCGTATCAATGCTGAAAGCAAAGCGTGCAAGATTTGTCAACAATGCAAATTCCTTGGGAAGAAAGCAGATTTACTATCTTTCGATGGAATTTCTCATGGGTCGTTCACTCAAGGCTTCGCTTTCAAACTTAAAGCTTACAGATGAGGTTGCCGAACTCCTCGGCGAATACGACATCAAGCTCGACAAGATTTATGAGTGTGAGCCTGATGCAGGTCTCGGAAACGGCGGCTTGGGCAGACTTGCCGCTTGCTATCTCGACGGACTTGCAACCTGCGCATATCCCGCAATGGGCTATTCTATTTGCTATGAATACGGCATTTTTCAACAAAAAATCGATGAAGGCTGGCAGACAGAGCTGCCCGACAACTGGCTCCCCGGCGGAAATTGCTGGCTTGACCCCAAGCCCGAAATGGCAATCGAAGTCAACTTTGAGGGTGAGCTTCAAGAATATTGGGATCACCAATATCACCACATTTCGCACGTAAACACAAAGCCCGTGTTGGCAATTCCTTACGACCTTTACGTTTCCGGCTATGACAGCGAGGGCGTTTCGGTATTAAGACTTTGGGCGGCAAAAGCGCCCGCTTTCGATATGGCAATGTTCAATCAGGGTCAATATGACAAGGCTCTCGGTCAAAACAGCATTGCGCAGGCGATTTCAAAGGTGCTTTACCCGAACGACAATCACCATGAGGGCAAATCGCTTCGCTTGCGCCAGCAGTATTTTATGTGCGCCGCTTCCGTCGGCGATATCGTAAACAATCATATGAACGTTTACGGCACGCTGGATAATCTTCCCGATAAGGTTGCGATTCACATAAACGACACTCACCCGACGCTTGCAATTCCCGAACTTATGCGCATTCTTCTTGACGACTGCGGATATAACTGGGACAAGGCGTGGGATATCGTTACGCGAACCTTTGCTTATACAAACCACACCGTTCTTGCCGAGGCTCTCGAAAAGTGGGATCTTAACCTTGTAAAGACGGTTATACCCAGAATTTTCAACATTATTGTTGAAATCAACAACCGCTACTGTGCGGCACTGTTTGAAAAATTTAATGACAGCGCCAAGGTGACTTCCATGTCCATCATACAGAACAATATGATTCATATGGCAAATCTCTGCGTTGCCGCTTCGCACCACGTAAACGGCGTTTCAAAGCTTCATTCCGATATCATTAAAGAAGAGGTTTTTGTAAACGAATACGAAGACACTCCCGAAAAATTCTGCAACGTCACAAACGGCATTGCTTACAGAAGATGGCTTTTGCAGTCAAACCCGTCGCTTACAAAATTGCTTGAAGAAAAAATCGGCAGTGGATTTAAAAAGGACGCCGCCGAGCTTGCAAAGCTTGCAAAATTTGCCGACGATAAAGCAACGCTTGACAGAATCTGCGAAATCAAAAAAGAAAACAAAGAGCGTTTTGCAAAATACGTCAAAAAACACAGCGGCGTTATACTCAACACCGACAGCATTTTCGACGTTCAGGTAAAGAGATTGCACGAATATAAACGCCAGCACCTCAACGCAATGAACATCATTGCCGATTATTTCTATCTGCTTGATAATCCCGATTGCGACTTTGTACCAAAAACCTATATTTTCGCCGCAAAGGCAGCTCCCGGATACTATCTTGCAAAGCAAATCATCAAAATGATTTGGGCTATCGGCGAAGAGATAAAGAAGAACCCGAAAATTTCCGAAAAACTTTGCGTTTATTTCCTTGAAGATTACAAGGTTACACTCTCCGAGCTTTTAATGCCCGCAAGTGATATTTCCGAGCAAATTTCGCTCGCTGGCAAGGAAGCTTCCGGCACGGGCAACATGAAGCTTATGCTTAACGGCGCCGTAACCTTGGGCACAATGGACGGTGCAAACGTTGAAATTCATGACGCTGTCGGAAAAGATAACATCATCATTTTCGGTATGTCGAAAGACGAGGTGCTTTCACGCCGCAATTGCTACAACCCCAATGACATCTACAACTCAAACGCTCTTGTAAAGAGGATTATCGACAAGATGTACGAGGGTATCAACGGTCACACCTTTAAAGATGTTGCCGATTCGCTCAAAAATTCCGACCCGTATATGGTTCTTGCCGATTTTGATTCCTACCGTGCGGCTTCACTTAAAGCAAGCGAGCTTTATCGTGATAAATACACATGGGCTAAAATGTCGCTTATGAACACGGCAATGTCAGGTATATTCTCTGCCGACCGTGCCGTTGAAGAATACGCAAAGAACATCTGGAAGCTTTAATTACAAAAAGGCAACACCGTGCAGTCTGCTGTGCGGTATTGCCTTAAACTATATACAAAGGATTTTGAAAATGAGGATTTTCGACAGCTGGGATATATCCTGCAAAGCCCCTTTCGGAGCGCTTAAAACAAATCAGGAATGCAAATTCACCGTAAGGCTTGATAAAAACACCGTGCACGACGGCGCTCCCGTTATGATTATTTTTAAATCGGGCTTTAAAGAACGCTTTCTGATTATGTCCAATGTGACCGACGAGGGCGATTGTCTGGCTTATTCGTGCACATATTCCGAGGCACTTGCGGGCATTTATTATTATTATTTTTCGTATATGGAAAACGGCGTGCGCAAATTTGTCAAAAAAACTTCGGCAAACATCGGCGAAATCAGTGACGGCGGCGGACTTTTTCAATTGACAGTTTATGACGAAAACTACAAAACGCCCGATTTTTTGAAGGGCGGCGTGATTTATCAGATTTTTCCCGATAGGTTTTGCAAATCGGGAGAAATTCACGAAAATGTCCCCTGCGACAGAGTTATGCGCCCTTGGGGCGATACGCCCTACTTTGCACCCGATGAAAACGGCCATGTTTGGAACAACGACTATTTCGGCGGCGATTTGAACGGAATAAAGCAAAAGCTTGAATATTTAAAAGAACTGGGCGTAACCTGCATTTACCTCAACCCGATTTTTGAAGCGCATGAAAACCATCGCTATAATACGGCAAATTATCGCAATGTCGATCCTCTTCTCGGCACAAACGAGGATTTTTCTCAGCTTTGCACTGCGGCAAAAGAGCTTGGTATAAGCGTTATTCTCGACGGCGTTTTTTCTCATACCGGTGCCGACAGCATTTACTTCAACAAATTCGGCAGATACGGCGATATCGGCGCTTATAACTCAAAAGACAGCGAATTTTATCCGTGGTATACTTTCTATGAATATCCCGATAAATATGAGGCTTGGTGGGGGATTGACACTTTACCGAACGTTATAGAGAACAACGAAAAATACACAGAGTATATTTGCGGCAAGGGCGGCGTTCTTCAATATTGGCTTGATTTAGGTGCAAGCGGCTGGCGACTTGATGTTGCCGATGAATTGCCCGACGAATTTCTCGATAATTTGCGCAAAAGCGTAAAGTCTTTCGACAAAGACAAAATCGTCATCGGCGAGGTTTGGGAGGACGCTTCAAACAAAGAAAGCTACGGTGCAAAGCGCCGATATTTGCTCGGCTCACAGCTTGATTCCGTAATGAACTATCCGTTTAGGAGCGCAATTTTGGATTATGCCGCAGGCGGCAATCCCGAAGATTTCAAAAACAGCATTTTCACCATTCTCGAAAATTACCCGAAGCCCGCCGTGTGCGTGCTGATGAATTTTATTTCAACGCATGATGTTGAAAGAGCGATAAATGTTCTCGGCGGACAGCCGATTTATGATAAATCAAAAGAGTGGCAGTCGCAATATCGCCTTTCCGAGGACGAATACCGCATTGGCAAGGCAAGGCTGCGGATTGCAATGGCACTGCAATTTTTCCTGCCCGGCGTGCCGAGCATTTATTACGGCGACGAAGCCGGTATGCAGGGCTGCAAAGACCCATTCAACCGAATGTGCTACCCTTGGGGCAATGAAGATTCAGAGCTTGTCGAATATGTAAAAGCTTTGTCTGCCGTCAGAAAACGGTCAAAGCTGTTTAAAAACGGCGACATGAAATTTTTGATAACCGACGGTGATATTCTCGCTTTTTCAAGAGAAAATACCGCAAAGCAAAAATTTGCCGCAGTTTTTATCAACCGAAGCTGCGAAAATCGCACTGTTGACATTTCCGATATTATTAAAGATTGTACAAAACTCAAAGTATTATACGGTGAGTTAAACGAATGCACGCTTCAAATCGGCGCATATTCATTTGCAGTGATAAGGTTTGACAAATAGATTTAAAATGCACCGCCGCAATCTTGTTCTATCATCGCAAAAACTTGTAGCGGCAAACAGACTTCTCTTTAAACGAGAGGTCTGTTTGTTTTATGGTAAACTCATTCGCTTTTTATGTATCGGAAAAGCCCGAAAATAAGGCTTTTCCGTGCAATGGGATACTAAGTTGTACTGCTTTTGCTTGTGTGCGACGTGGTGTCAACATCCGTAACGGAGGTTGAAGAGCTGCTGCTCTTATCATCGTCCTTATGGCTTGAGCTGTCGTCCTTTGTGCCGCAAGCGGTAAGAACAGCGGCAAGCGAAAGCGTACAAAGTGCCAAAATGTGCTTTTTCATCTGCATACCTCAAAAATAAAAAAATACAGCCCTGTCCGAGTGACATATGCAAAAAGCATAGCGTCGGACAAGGCTATTATTTGTGCAAAATTAAGTTTTTATGCAATAATTTCGCATAAAATTTTAAAGCAAAATCGTGCTTAGCTGACTAAAAGACCGAGCACGGAAAACTTTGTGTTTTGGTCGAGAATAGTAGGCTTGATTTCAACAGTGTGCGTTGCGGATTCGCTTGAAGTGTAAACCTCATCGGCTTGTGCATAATCGCCCCATCCGCCGGTAAAATCACCGTCAAGTGTGGCGGCAAGCTCACCGTCTACATAAACTTCATAAGCTCCGCTTTTGCCGTCAACCGTTTTGTAATACATAATTCCGATGTTTTTCGCTTCGACCTCAAATGTTATGCTTCCGCCGACTTCGGCAGTCCAATCATTGGGGAATTGATATGAAACCGATGATTCTTCAAAACCGTCCGCAGCTGTGGGGGTGATGTTTGTGCTGTCATAAAGCACGCCGTTTGCATAAAGGTCTTCGGTATAGCTTGCGGTTTCAAACGAAGTTTTTTCGTCGGAAAGCGTATCGATATCGTCAAGTACGGAATTAAGATAAGCATACAAAAGCTCGCCGATTATATTGTGACCTGCGGTGTTGGGGTGAATGTTGTCGGGCGAAATATCCGTCCAAGCATATTTTCCGTTTGAAATATCTTCAAGAACAACGTCCTTGTAGCTTATCATGGGCAGATTGTATGCGTATCCGATTTGACTGTGAATATTTTGGAAGCTCGTTCCGTTTTCCTGCGTTGTGAAAAGCAAAATTACCGCCGGCTGCGATTCGCAAGAAAGAAGTCTGCGAACAAGGCTGTCATAAGTTTTTTGATTCAAGTCCGATACGGTGTCGTTTACGGAAAATTCTACAATTACAACATCGGGATTTTGGTCGATAACGTCCTTTTGAACTCTGTGTACGCCTATGTATGAATCGGTAGCGCCGATACCCGCATTAACATAATTGATGTTGCCGTTTTGGAACGCCGATACCCACCATTCATAGAAAAGATACGAATATGAAAGCGTTGTCTGTGAAGCGGAAGAGCCTTGCGTAATAGAGCCGCCGATAGTCGCTACGGTAATAGCTTCGCCGTTTTTGGCTCTCTTCATTGCGTTGACCAGCCTTGATGTGTCGCCGACATTGAGTATTGAACGCTCAATTGCGGCATCGTCGATATAACTTTCCATAAGCTTAGGTAAATCCTCACTTTCTGCCGGCTCCCAGCTTTCGTCGGGAGCGATTTCGTAAGATACTTGCGATGTAGAGTCGCTCTCGCTTGATTGAGAGGACTGCGGTGAAGCTGTGCTTGAATCGTCATTGTCAGCGCAGGCAACGGCTTGTAACATCAGCATAAGTCCAAGTGCCAGTGCGGCAAGTTTTTTAATTTTCATGATAATTTTTCCTTTCTGCCGATTTAAAAATTCGAGCCCGAAAAGCCCCAATACGGCGTTTCGGAATATTTGACGTAAACTCTGTCCGGCGAAAGGCTCAACTGCTTGCATACAACATCGGTTAAAATCGCCGTCATTTTGCCGTATGTCGAGCCTGACGCACTGCCTAAGAGGTTTACTTCAATATATGCGCAGTTTTCGTTTGAACCTCTGAAATACAAGCGGCAATTTTCTTCAAACCCGAGCATTACATAGCTTTCGGGCTTTGAAGCAACCTTACAGGCTTCAAAAAAGCCCTTTCGCAGTGCCTCCTCCTGCTGTAAGGAGATGGCAGTTGTCGTTTTCAGGTTAATAAAAGGCATATTTTTGCCCTCCTTTTATTGTGATTTTAAAGTTTTAAGGTTATTATAACACATATTAAAGAAAAATAAAAGAGGTAAACGCAAATTATTTTCGCTAAAGAAAGGAGCAAACCGCCAAGCTTTTTTCAACAAGGCGCTTGCCCCGTCATTCAACGTGGCAAAACCGCCGCCTAAGAGGCATATGGACATCTGCGACATGGTTATGCTGTTAAAACGCACCGCTCTACGTAGCGTAGGTTGACCGCAATGCAATATCATGCTACAATGCATAACGAAGAAAAGAGGTGAAAACTATGGATTCTTACGTTACGGCGGCAGCGATTAAAACACTGCGCAAAAAGAAAGGACTTACACAAAGTGCGCTTGGCGATAAACTCGGTGTCAGCGATAAAACCGTTTCCAAGTGGGAGTGTGCCAAAGGCTTGCCGGATATTTGCCTGCTTGAACCGCTTGCCGAAGCTTTAGGCGTATCCGTTGTTGAATTGATGAACGGAGAATATATCATCAACCAAAACAAATCTTTAAATATGGCACACACAAAATTTTATGTTTGCCCTGTCTGCGCAAACGCAATTTACAGCATCGGCGACGCATTGATAAGCTGCTGCGGAATCACCTTGCCTGCGCTTGAAGCCGAAAAGGCGGACGCTGAGCATATTCTTAATATTGAAGATGTAGAGGACGAGCGATTTCTTACAATTTGCCACCCTATGACAAAAGAGCATTACGTTTCTTTTGCCGCTTTTGTTACCGATGACCGTGTTCAAACGGTGAAGTTTTACCCCGAGGGAAACGCCGAAACTCGCATAAAGCGTTGCGGAAGCGGAACAATCTATTGGTATTGCAATAGGCACGGTCTGTTTAAAAAAGATATTTAATATCTTTTAAAATTAAAAAAGTGAGCGTTGCCAAACGCAGCGCTCACTTAAATTTTGCAAAATTTATGCCATGCTGTTTGTGTCAACGCTTTGAACTACCGCCGCAAAATTATGGGAAACGGCATTTTGCAAAGCTCAGGCTTGACATATGTTATAAATATTTGTATAATTGAGTGTGTTAAGCGCTCGATGTGTGTTTGTGCGCTTGCATGATAAAAATTTTACGAAAGGCTCTCTTTACATAAAATGGATTTTGAAAAACCTAATACGGAAAACACCGAAAAACAAAAGCCGACTGATGACGAAGTGCGTGCCTTGCTTGAACCGGAAAAGCCCGAGCCTGAATTTTTCAGCCCGCTTTGGGCTATAAAACACAAAGTGCGCAACAAAGCGCCGTGGCTCGCACTTTGTGCGCAAAACGCAAGGTCGAAATCAAAAATAAAGCTCCATACAGTGGTGGATTGTTTATTTTTACTGTTGCTTGCCGCCGTTGTCGGGCTGATTGGTTACTATATACTCTTTCCCGCAAAAGGCTTTGTTCACAGTGACACGACCGACACGATTCTTTGGGCGCAGGCAACGCTCGAATCGGGTTCGATTTTCAGTAAAGATTTTCATTATGCCTGTATATTGCCCTTTGGCGGACATCTCATAATGCTGCCGTTTGTTGCAATGTTCGGCGTAAGTATGAAAGCGCATTCGCTGGGAATGCTGACGTTCTTTTTGATTTTTACAATATCGCTTGCCTGTATGCTGAAAAAAATCGGGATGAATTTGCGTTGGCGCTCACTTACCACGGCTTTTACTTTGCTTTTGGTTTCGGGAAGCACAAAATTGCGTGAAATTTTTTGGGACCATATCATTTATTACAGCCTCGGATTATTGTTCGCCTTTGTCGGAATTTGCCTGATATCAAGCTGTATAGACAAACTTGAATCCAGCTCAAAAAAGCGTGTTTCGTTCGCAATATCGGCTTTTTTGCTGTTTTTATGGTGCTTTTTAACGGGATTGAACCAGATTGAATCGTTGACGATTTTTCTTCTCCCCGCATTTGCCGCCGTTGTTGCCGAAAGGTTCTTTTCCACGCAAAAATCCAAGGACGCTTACAATTATTTCGGCAATATAATCATCGGTGCCGTCATTATAATCGGTGCGGCTTTGGGCTATGTTGTGTGCGCAAAAATCTCAAAGGATATTCCTGCCGCTTATGAATCCGCATATTCCGGCTTTTCGGATATGACCGAATGGATAAACAACTTTGAAGCTTTTTACCTTCACTGGACAACGCTTTTCGGCGTTGATTTAAAAGGCGGTATGCACTTTATATCCAAAGAGGGGATAATCGGACTGATTAAAGTTATTGTTTGCCTGATTTTGGTTGTTGCCCCGATAATCGCACTGCTGCTTTACAAAAAAATCGAAAACCGCAAAATGCGCATAGTGCTTTTGTTCCACCATTTTATGAGCGCACTTATCATGCTCGGCTTTATTTTGGGGCTTCTTGCCAGCGCAAACTGGAGGTTAAGTCCGATTCTTTGCACCTCGATAATCTGCACATTTATTTTGGCAAAAATTTTGTATGATACTTGTCCGATAAAACGCTGTGCGATGATTTTTGTGATTCCGCTTGTGCTTGCGGGCGCTGTCACCGCAAAGGATATTTCCGATTTTGCTCCCGACGAGGGGCAAAACGAGGGGATTTGCCGCATTGCGAAAAACTTGCAGGCGTTTGAACAAGAGCTTGGATTTTCGCTCGATTACGGATATGCGACATTTTGGAACGCAAATGCGATAACACTGCTCACCGATTCGCAAATTCCCGTTAGGAGCATATCTCTTACACAAAACAGCTATTATATCTATGATTATCAAACCGCTTCAAGCTGGTATGAAGATCAAGACGGTGCAGAGAATTATTTTGTATTGCTCTCTCCTGCGGAATATAACGACATTATGAATTCAAACAATGCGCTTATAGATCCCGCAAACGGATTTACCGGTACAAGCTATCTCATTGCCGAGGGCTACTACGTTCTGCTTTACAATTGCAATATTTTTTAAATAAACAAAAAGCAAATCCTTGAAAACATTTTCAAGTGATTTGCTTTTTTGTTTGCAACATCGCCGTGCCGATTTTAAATCGGTATTTTTGTGCCGCAAATTTCAATTGTTTGTATATTTTTAACCGATATGTACAAATCGTATATGTCACGGACAGTACGACAAGTATTCTTCAAGCGATATTTTACGTTTTGTAATATTTTCTGCGTGCGGCGCTCCGACATATCGAAAGTGCCACGGCTCAAAATCAATGCCGGTGATTTTAACTTTGTCTGCGGGATAACGGAGAATATAACCGAATCTGTAAGCGTTTGATACAAGCCAGCGATATTCGGGTGTTTTTGCAAAATCAGGCGACAAATCAAAACGGCAGTCCGCACCGGAAAGGTCGGCGGCAAGCCCTGCGTTATGTTCGCTTTCGTTAGGCATTGCAAGGGTTTTTTTAGTGTGGGCAGTTGCGCTTTCACGGCTCATACCCTTTAGCATATTTATACGAATATCCTCATCAACAAGCTCTTTTTGGCGTATAGAACTTCTGTATGCGGATATTATGCGCAGCTTGACATTGCAGCTTGCGGCGGCATAAACCATTCGCCGCATACAAATCGCAGCACATCTGTCCATAAAAATTCCGCTTGAAACCTCAAAAAGCTGCGGCGTAAAATCATCGGGTACGGGCATATCCTTTCTTATCAGCAATATTTTCATTATGTATATTTCTCTCCTTATCTTTAAAATGGCACGTGCAAAGCTGACAAGCGTCACCCTAAATCAGCAAATAACCCAAGGCAAGCAGCAAAGTAAGGTCAGCACCGTCGCTTGCCAGCAAAATAATCAGCACGACGAGAAGAAGCCTTTCAAAATCGATTTTTTCGTCACCGAAAAGCCGCTGTACAATATTCGGCAAAACGCTTTGCGCAAAGTTTTCGTTTGCCTTTGGCGAAACGCTCTCGCTTTTTTCTTCAAAATCCTCGGGCTGATTGCGAATGCGTGAGGAATAAGCAGGCGTATTATTGCCCTGCACAGAACCGAATTGTCCGATTTGCGGCATAATATCCTTTCAAGCCTCCCTCTATTTCTTGCTCTGTCAAATCAAATTTTCAAGCAAGCCGCTTTCTTTGGCGGCTTTGGCTATGTCGATAGCTCGCATAAGCTTTATTGCACGGTCGATTCGCTCTTGCCTTGAAGGACAAAGGTGCGCACGCAACGCCAACAGCAATTGGCTGTTTTTATTGTCGCCGCCGCTGTTTTCAAAGGCGCTTAAAAGCTTTGATATTGCCGCAAAATCCGGCACGCTCTGTTCGGAAACATCGCTTGCATCAGCGCCCTTTTCGCTTGAATTTATCTCCTCGGAAAGCATTTGCGCAAGTTCTTCAAGCTGTTTGCGGCTTTCTTTATCCGACATGATTTGCGCAAGCTTAGACATCATATCGTCCATGTTATATTATTTCTTTTTTGAAATTTTTTCATAAAGCGCTTTCATTTGCGGAGAGCTGACAAGCTTTTGCACCAGTTCGGGGTTGTTTATTGCCGCATTCAGCTTTGCGCTTTCTTCTTTGCTCATATTCTTCAGCGCCGAGTCGAAGTTTCCGCTTGCAAATTCGCTTTTTAAGCGTGATTTCGGTATGCCGAGCTTTTTGGCAGCCACATCAAACAGTGCGTCGGCACTTTTTTCGTCAAAATTGCTGTTGTTCAAGGTTAAATCCTCCTAAATTTGTATATGGTTTTTGCAAATTTGATATTTGCTTTTTTTACAGTTTATGCTATAATAAATTGATATAGAATTTTGCAATGCGGCAAAATTAAATTTATGCAAAGGATTTTTATATGAAAATAATCGTTTTTTCCGATTCGCACGGTGCATTTAATCGCCTTGAGGATATATACACGCTTCACCCGAACGCCGACCTTTACCTGCATTTAGGTGACGGCGAACGTGATTTTGACAGGTTGATTATATCACACGAAGAAATTCACAAAACAATTTTGGGAAACGGACTTGAACGCTATAAGCACATAGCGGGCAACTGCGATTTTGCTTCGCTAAGTCCAAGCGCCGATATAATCGACATATGCGGGCACAAAATCTATGCCGAGCATGGGCACATCAGCGGTGTAAAGCACGGTCTTGGGGGGATAAAGAATGCGACACGGCAGCGAGGCTGCGACCTTGCGTTTTTCGGGCATACACATATTCCGCATTATGAATATGACAATGGGCTTTACCTGTTAAACCCCGGCAGTGCGCTCAGCGGCTGCTATGCCATTGCGGATATCACGCCGAAAGGCGTGCTGATAAGCCTTGCCGAGCTTTGACGCCGAAATCTTGAAAGGGGAAAACTTAAATGAAACAAAGCAAGCTTTTGACAGATGCAAACCATAAAGAAATGTACGGAAAGGTTTTTTGCGCCGCATTTTTGATTTTTATGTTTGCGCTTTTGCCGACTGTGATATACAATAAAGGTATTTTTTTGTATTACGGTGATTATAATGCTCAGCAAATTCCGTTCTCCTATCTTTTGCACAAGGCGCTTCGCAGCGGCGAAATAGGCTGGAGTTGGACAACGGATTTAGGCTCTGATTTGATGACCTCATATTCGTTTTATTTGTTCGGCAGCCCGTTTTTTTGGCTGACTATCCCGTTCCCCGATTCTTGGACGGTATATTTCATGCCTTTTTTGCTTTGCCTGAAAACGGCAACCGCCGCATTAACAGCATATGCATATATCCGCAGATTTGTGAAAAGCCGTCAGGCGGCGTTTGTCGGCGGAATGCTTTACGCTTTTTCGGGCTTTCAGCTCTACAACATATTCTTTAACCATTTCCACGATGTTACCGCTCTGTTTCCGCTGATGCTGATTGCAATGGAAGAGCATATCAACAACAACCGCAAAGGCGTTTTTGCTTTAAGCGTTGCTTTAATGGCAACGGTCAATTACTTTTTCTTCACAGGTCAAGCGGTTTTTCTTGTAATATATTATATTGTGAGATGTCAAAGCCCCGATTTTAAAACAAATTTGAAGAAATTTGCAACGCTTGCGCTTGAAGCGATAATCGGAACGATGCTTGCCGGATTTATTCTTGCGCCCTCTGCAATTGCACTTTTGGGAAATTACCGTATATCCGAGCGGCTTTTGGGCTATGATATGGTAGCGTATAACGATAAATTGAGAATTTTGCGAATTTTGCAAAGCTTTTTCATGCTGCCCGATGTGCCCGCACGCCCGAATCTTTTCAGCTCTTCAAGCGCAAAATGGGCGTCGATAGGCGGATATTTGCCGATGTTCTCATTAGCCGGCGTGATAAGCTTTATGCACGCAAAGAAAAAGCACTGGGCAACAAAGCTGACGGCGGTTTGCACCTTTATGGCGTTTATACCGATACTTAACAGTGCGTTTTATATGTTCAACTCATCATATTACGCACGCTGGTATTATATGCCGATTTTGATAATGGCAATGATGACCGCATATGCGCTGGACAACAGGCAAATCAGCTTTAAAAAAGGCATCTCCGTGTGCTTTTTCGCACTTGCCTGCTTTGCCGTTGTGGGCGTTTTGCCCTCGCTTGTAGACGGCGAAACGGTTTTTGCAAAGCTTCCCGAATATCCTGCGTATTTTTGGATAACGCTTGCGCTTTGCGTTTGTATGCTGATAATGCTCGTTTACCTGATAAGGCACCGAAAAAAGTGCGCCGATTACCTGACAAAAGCGGTCAGCTTTACGATAATCGCCTGCATACTCAGCACCTTTACAGTCACAATTTACTGTATTTCGGCAGGACCGTACCCCAAGCCGTATGTTCAAAACACTATCGGCAGTATCGATTCTTTTGAGCTTGAGGACGATTCAAACGGATTTTGGCGTGCCGATGCCAACAACGATAATTACACAATGCTGTGGGGATACTCCTCAATGCGTTGCTTCCACAGTGTTGTAAACACTTCGATTATGGATTTTTATGAGTCCATCGGCGTTCAAAGAGATGTCGCTTCACGCCCGGATCAAAACGTTTACGCCATCAGGGGACTTTTATCCGTTCAGTATTATTTTGATACAAGCGACAGCGAATGCGATATGCCCGGATTTGTCTATTACGATACGCAGGGCAATTTCGATATTTACAAAAATGAATATTATGTGCCCATGGGCTTTACCTATGATTACTATATAACAAAACCGCAGTTTGAGGACAAAGCCGACGCCGTTAAGGACAATATCTTGATGAAAGCAATGGTGCTCAGCTCCAAACAGATTGAAAAATACGGCGATATTCTCGAAAAAATACCCGATGAGGCTTTGCGCCAAACAAGCAGTGACGATTATTTGAATGATTGCCTTGACAGAGCCGCAGTTTCCTGCTACGATTTTGAATACGATTCAAAGGGATTCAGCGCAAAAATCGACCTTGAAAGCGATGAGCTTGTGTTCTTCAGCGTGCCGTATGATAGGGGATTTTCCGCAAAGGTCAACGGCGAATCTGTTGAAATCGAAAAAGTTTCCAACGGATTTATGGCGGTAAGAGTCCCTGCGGGACAATCAAACGAAATTGTGTTTGAATATCGCACATACGGTCTTTTTGAGGGAATAATAATCACCTTGGCGGGAGCGGCGCTTTTTGCGATTTATATGGCAGTTTGCAAATTCTCCAAAAAGCGTGACAGATTGGCTGTTCACACACATTTTTATGATTATGACACAACGTTTGCAAGCGCTTGCAAAGCATATGAAAAATCGCAGCTTGAAAACTTTGAAAAAGATGCAGCTGCCGAAAATGAAAATTTTGAGGACAAAACGCCGCTTGAAAACACTAATACGGAAAACAATAATACGGAAAACGAAAAGGGAGATGAATCGAATGCATCTTGAAGAAAAAATGCTTAAAACGCAGAGCTTTTTTGAAGGCAAAATAATCAGCGTCAGCCGTGATGAAGTTGAGCTTGAAAACGGCAATATCGCCACACGTGAGGTTGTGCACCATTCGGGCGGCGTGTGTGTTATTCCGATAGATTCCGACGGCACTGTTTTTATGGTCAGGCAGTTTCGCTATCCCATGGGCAAGGCGCTGCTTGAACTGCCTGCCGGCAAGCTTGAAAAAGGTGAAAGCCATTATGACTGCGGCTTGCGTGAATTGCGTGAAGAGGTCGGAATGAGCGCCGGGAAATATGAATACTTGGGTGAGATTTATCCGACGCCGGCTTATGTTAGCGAAAAAATTCACCTCTATCTTGCACTCAATTTAAAGCAAAACACGCAGAATTTAGATGACGGCGAATTTCTCGATGTAGTAAAAATGCCGCTTGACGAAGCTGTAAAGCTTGTTCTTAGCGGCAAAATCTGCGATTCAAAAACGCAGATAGGAATATTAAAGGCAAAACTTTTGCTATGACGTTTTTTCGGCAAGCATTTTTTCGTATTTTTCAATAACTTCACTTTCGATTGCATTGCGCAAAACGCTTGAAACAGGATGCACGACATCTCTGAATACGCCGTTTTCATCTCGCCTTGACGGCATTGCGACAAAAAGCCGCTCATCGCCCTGCACTATTTTTATATCGTGAACGGCGATAAGATTATCCAGCGTTATCGAAACAACGCCACGCAACCTTTCTTCGTTTATCAGTTTTCTGATTTTTATATCCGTTATTTGCATATAATATCTCCGTTTGCTGTGGTTTGCAAAAGTATTATTTCACGCACAACGGGATTTATGCATAACATGATTTTAAGCAGAGGTCAAAATCCGCTATATGACAGGAGATTTTTATGAAAAAAAATATTTTAGACGGAAAAAAACATATTCATTTTATCGGAATAGGCGGCTCGGGAATGTATCCGCTGGCGCAGATTTTGCATTCGCAGGGATATTTTTTGACAGGCTCGGACAATAACGAAACCGAAACCCTTGAGGCTGTGCGCAAAATGGGCATTAAAGTCTTTATGGGGCAAAGGGCGGAAAATATCGTCGGCGCAGACCTTATAGTATATTCTGCGGCGATTATGGCAGATAACGAAGAACTTGTTGCCGCAAAGCAAAGCGGTGCCGATGTGCTTGAGCGCAGCGAACTTTTGGGCTATGTCACAAGCTGCTACGACAATGCGCTGTGCGTTTGCGGAACACACGGAAAAACCACGACAACATCTATGATAACGCAGATTTTTATGACTGCAAATATGGATATTTCGGCGGTTGTCGGCGGAAAAATACCGTGCATCGGCGGAAGCGGCAGAGCGGGAAAAAGCGACATTTTGGTTTGCGAAGCGTGCGAATTTGTCGATACGTTTTTGAAACTGTATCCTGATATTGCGGTTGTTTTAAATGTTGACGCCGACCATCTTGATTATTTTAAAACGCTTGAAAACATTAAAAATTCATTTGAAAAATTCTGCAACATGGCAAATAAAGCGGTAATTTTTAACGGCGACGACGCCAATACCGTTGATGTTGTAAAATCGGTAAAAAACCGTGATATGATTTCATTCGGATTGGCAAAAACCAATGACTATTATGCCGATAATATACACAAAAACGACAATATGCAAACGGTTTTCGAAGTTTACGAAAACGGCATTCCGCTTTGCGAAATTACACTCAACATCGCAGGCAGGCACAATATTTTAAATGCGCTGGCGGCAGTTGCAAGCGCACGGTATCTCAAATGCGACAGCGAATTTATCGTTAAAGCGCTGAGAGAGTTTGCAGGCGCAAAGCGCAGATTTGAGCTTATAGGCGAAAAGCACGGCATTAGAGTTGTTGATGACTATGCGCACCACCCCGCCGAAATCGAAGCTACGCTTTCGGCGGCAAAGGAAATGGGCTATAACAATGTGTGGGCTGTTTTTCAGCCGTTTACATTTTCACGCACGCACATTCTTCTTGATGATTTTGCAAAAGCTTTAAGCCTTGCCGACAGGGTCGTTTTGACGGATATTATGGGTTCGAGAGAGAAAAACACCTATAACATATATACACACGATTTGGGCAAAAAAATCGAAAATGCGCTCTGGTTTGAAGATAACGACGGGCACATTCCGAGCAATGAAGAAAAGCTTGAAAACTTTAAAAAGGTTTGCGAATATATCGCAAAAAACGCAAATAAAGGCGACCTTGTCATAACGCTTGGCTGCGGCGATGTCTACAAAGCGGCAAAAATGCTGCTTGAAATTCTTTAATGCTGTTTAAACGGAGAAATTTATGGCGACGCTTCTTCTTATAATAATATATATTGCATTTGTCAGTTTGGGCATACCCGATTCGCTCCTTGGTGCGGCATGGCCGGCGATTTATGTTGATATGGATTTGCCGGTGTCGTTTTTGAACATTTTGTCCGTGCTGATATCGGTTTGCACAATGATATCGAGCATGGTGTCCGCAAGGCTCATCAAGCGCTACGGAACAGCGCTTGTTGCGGCAACTTCAACGGCGCTCACCGCAATTGCGCTTTTCGGATTCAGCATATCGAAAAGCTTTTTGTGGCTGTGCCTGTTTGCAATTCCGCTTGGTGCGGGTGCAGGCGCTATTGATTCGGGGCTTAACAATTATGTCGCACTGCATTACAAAGCCACGCACATGAGCTTTTTGCATTGCTTTTACGGCGTGGGCGTATCGCTCAGCCCATATCTTATGTCCATGGCGCTTGCCGATAATTCAAACTGGCACAAGGGCTATCGCAGTGCGTTTTTCATTCAACTGGCGATTTCGGTTATAGTCATTTTCACACTGCCCGTGTGGAAAAAAGTTAAGCACACGGCAACCGAATATGACGATGTGCCACCGGTCACGCTCTCGTTTTTTTCGCTTGTCAAGCGTGCCGATATCCGTGCGGCGGCAATGGTTTTTCTTGCATCCTGCTCAATTGAGTTTCTTTGCGGCGTGTGGGGAAGTACGTTCCTTGTCGGCGCAAGAGGGCTTAATCCCGAAAAGGCGGCAAGGGCGATTACGTTTTATTATGTGGGAATAACGCTTGGCAGATTTTTATCCGGCGTGGCTTCAAACAAATTCACTCCGCATAAAATAATTGCCGCAGGGCAATTTACAACATTTGCGGCAGCAATGCTGTTGCTTTTTGGCAAAAATCCGATTCTCGCAACCATCGGGCTGTTTTTGGTCGGCACGGGAAACGGAGCGATATACCCGAACATGATGTATCTTACGCCTGAAAATTTCGGTGCGGATATATCCCAATCGGTAATGGGTATTCAGCTTACCGGAGCATATTTCGGCATTCTCGCAACGCCGCTTATTTTCGGCGTTTTCGCACAAAAAGTCGGCTTGTGGCTGTTTCCCTTCTTCATCGGTATTTTCTTTGCGCTGATGGTATATTACACCTTTGCCCTAAATCGGCGCACGGCAAAATTTAAAATTGCAAAAGCGCAGGCAAATTTAGAATCCTAATGCCGAAAGACTTGCTGTTTTTCCCCCCAATATTTTAAATTAAATCAAACAGATTCGGTAAAATACAGTCAACAAAAACCCTCCTACGGTACAACGAAATAAACCGTAGGAGGGCTTTTTATGCCGATAAATACAGATATATAACTTAAGCAAGATGTCCCTCGCCTTTTAGGCGAGGGACATCAGCGACATAGTTATACGGTCATATCACGAACATACAGAGTGCGAACGCCGTTTGCATCGGTTTGCACGCTTTGCTTGTCCGAAGCCGCAACAGGCTCTGCGGACTGTTTTTTACCGTCACGCACTTCAAAGAATTTTTTTGCAACAGCAGGGAAAAGTGCGTAGCTGAGCACGTCCTCCTCGCTTTTTGCAAATTCTTTCGCTTCTTCTTTGTATTTGTCAAGCTCCGGCTCGATAAGGTCTGCCGGACGGCAGGTGATAATCTCATCGTCGCCGATAGCGGCTTTGCGAATTTCTTCGTTTACTTCACCCGGCACACGTCCGTATTCGCCCCTAAGCAAGCCCTTAGATTCTTTCGGAAAGCTCTTATATCTGCCCATGAGAACGTTAAGGACAGCCTGTGAGCCGACAATTTGACTTGTGGGAGTAACCAGCGGAGGATATCCGAAATCTTTTCTTACTCTCGGCACTTCCTCCAAAACCTCATAGTATTTTTCCTCTGCCTTGGCTTGCTTTAACTGTGAAATCAAGTTTGAAAGCATTCCGCCGGGGACTTGATACAGCAAAGTATTTGTATCAACACGCAAAACCTTTGAGTCAAGGCTGCCCCTCTCTTTGAGCGAATCGGCAACGCCTCTGAAATACGCCGCCGCCTTGGAGAGTGCCTCCATATCAAGCCCGGTGTCACGCTCGGTTCCCTTCAAGGTTGCGACAAGCGCTTCGGTGGCAGGCTGTGAGGTGCCGTTTGCCAGCGGCGAAAGTGCGGTATCGACAATATCAACACCTGCCTGTGCCGCCATTAAATATACCATATCGCCTGTGCCCGTGGTGTTGTGGGTGTGCAGATGTATAGGCACGCCGATTTCTTTTTTCATCTTGGAAACAAGCGAAAATGCGTCATAGGGGAGCAAAAGATTTGCCATATCTTTAATGCAGATAATATCCGCACCCATTTGCTCAAGCTCTTTTGCAAGCTTGATAAAATACGCTTCGTCATGCACGGGGCTTGTTGTGTAGCTGATTGCGGCTTCACACGTTCCACCGTATTTTTTTGTGTATTTCATCGCCGCTTCCATATTTCTTGTATCGTTAAGGGCATCGAAAATTCTGATAATATCGATACCGTTTTCGATTGATTTGCAGCAAAACTGCTCAACAACGTCATCGGCATAATGCTTATAGCCTAAAATATTTTGTCCCCTAAGAAGCATTTGAAGCTTGGTGTTGGGCAAAGCCTTGCGCAATGCACGCAGTCTTTCCCATGGGTCCTCGTTGAGGAAACGCATACACGCATCAAACGTAGCGCCGCCCCAGCATTCAAGCGAATAGAAGCCGACAGCGTCAAGCAGCTCACAGCCGGGCAGCATATCTTCAAGGGTCATACGAGTTGCCGCCTGCGACTGGTGCGCATCACGAAGAATCGTATCGGTGATTTTAAGTCTTGTAGACATATGTGTTCTCCTTTAATTTTATGGCAATTGCAAAAATCTTAGCCGAACAGCGCAAGGAATACACCTGCGGCAATCGCCGAACCGATTACGCCGGCAACGTTCGCTCCCATTGCGTGCATAAGCAGGAAGTTTCCGGGGTTTTCCTCCTGACCGACTTTTTGCGAAACACGTGCGGCCATGGGAACAGCGGAAACACCGGCAGAGCCGATAAGGGGATTTATCTTGTTCTTTGTGAAAAGGTTCATAAACTTTGCAAGCAAAACGCCGCCGGCAGAGCCGATTGCGAATGCGCATACGCCGAGAAGAAGTATTCCGAGCGTTTTTGAGGTAAGAAACGTTTCCGCAGTAGCGGTTGCACCGACGGAAATGCCCAAAAAGATAGTTACTATATTGATAAGCTCGTTAGCGGCTGTTTTGCTGAGCCTTTCAACAACGCCCGATTCCTTTGCGAGGTTTCCGAGCATAAGGCAGCCGATAAGGGGAGCCGCATCGGGGAGGAATGTCGCAACAAAAATCGTAACGACTATGGGGAATATGATTTTTTCCGTCTTGGAAACGGTTCTGAGCTGTTTCATTACAATAGAGCGCTCTTTTTTCGTCGTCAAAAGCTTCATAATAGGGGGCTGAATTACGGGAACAAGCGCCATATATGAATATGCGGCAACGGCAATCGGGCCTAAAAGCTCGGGCGCAAGCTTGCTTGTAACAAGAATTGCGGTAGGGCCGTCGGCGCCGCCGATAATGCCGATTGAAGAGGCCTCAAGCTCGTCAAAGCCCAAAAACTGAATAGCGCAAATAAATGTAACGAAAATACCGAGCTGTGCCGCCGCACCCAAAAGCAGGCTCTTGGGATTTGAAATAAGCGGTCCGAAGTCGGTCATAGCGCCTATGCCGACAAAAATCAAGCACGGATAAATACCGAATTTAACGCCTAAATACAAATAGTCGATAAGCCCGAACTCCAAATTTCGGAAAGCGTCCCAATCAACGGTATATGCGCCGGACTCTGTCACACATTTGAAAAACTCTTCATGATAGAGTGTTGCGCCGGGAATATTTGTCAAAAGCATACCGAAAGCTATCGGCAGCAGCAGCATAGGTTCAAACTGCTTTTTAATTGCCAAAAACAAAAGCACGCATGAAATGGCAATCATAATCAGACATTTCGGTTCGTCGGCAATTGCGGCAAAGCCGGTCTGTTCAAGAAAGCTTACAATTTTGTCCATATAAAAGCTCCTTTGCCACGGCTTAGTTCAAGGTGCAGAGCACGTCACCGCTTTCAACGGCTGCGCCCTTTGACACGTTTACGGAAGCTACCGTTCCGTCTTGCGAAGCAAGAATTTCGTTTTCCATCTTCATGGCCTCTAAAATCATAAGAATATCGCCCTTTTTAACGCTCTGACCGGCGCTGACGTTCACGCTGAGGATCGTTCCCGGCATGGGGCACTTTACGGTAAGAGAGCCGGCTGCGGCGGGTGCTGTGGGTGCGGCAGATGCCTGCGGTGCTGCGGGTGCGGCAGCGGCGGCGCTTACCTCGCTTGCACTCATCTCTTCGATTTCAACCTCATAGGCTGTTCCGTTGACATTGACACGATATTTTTTCATAACAGTAAATACTCCGTTTCTCTGCATATCAAAAATGCAGTAATTTAAACTTTTTTGATAGATATAACTTTGATTCCGGCAACATCTGTGCCTTCAAATTCGGCGATTGCCGTTGAAATTGCGGCTAAAAGTTCGCCTTTGTCGATCTCGGCGGCAATTTCGGATTTTATAGGCTGTGCGACGTTTTTAACCGAAACACGGTCTGTTTCTTCTTTTTCCTCGTTCGTATTGCCGAGATTGCAGAAAAATCCCGTAATTTTGCAAATGATGATGATTACAACAAGCCCGACAAAAACCGTTGATAAACCGAGAAGAACGGTTTCGGCAGGTGTTACGTCAAAATCCTTTGAAGCGGCGCTTGTTTCTTCGGCATTTTCGCTTGTTGCGGAAATTTCCGTGCCGTCGGCGGCAAGTATCAGATATTCCGATAAAAAGTCATTGTTCATAGAGTGTAAAGCACCTCCTGCTTTATAAAATTTACAGATTTTTGAAAAACCCATACGCATTCATTATAACATCAACGCCGCTGATTTGCAAGGTTTTTTCAAATATTTTCGGCAGTATTTTTTTATTAACGCAAAATTAACACAAAATTATAATACAGTCTTTTTATAATAGTTATACTTAATGTAGATAGGTTTGCGCTTTTGCGCTGTTTTAAAGCGACGCCCGTTTTTGTTGGAATTTTTAAATATGACCGGCGGTGGAATATATGAAACGAAAAATCGAATTTACCAAAAAGGGATTAACGATTTCGACATACGTTGTAATTGTTTTTGCGATTTGCCTTGCAATGGTCGGCTTGCTGTTCAAGTGGCGCTCGTTCGTTACATACGTTGCAAACATAGTTTCGGTATTTTCGCCGATAATATGGGGTGTTGTGATTGCTTATCTGCTCAATCCCGTAATGTGCTTTTTTGAAAAACATTTGCGCAAAATCGTTTGCCGTAAAAGGGAAAGAAAAAAATTTTTGCGTGTTTTAAGCGTTTTTTTAACGTTGACCGTTTCGATTTTGCTTATAATTGCGCTGGTTGCAACAATAGTCCCTGCGCTTATCGACAGCTACGTCAGCTTTTCGGCGAATTTTTCGGGATATTGGGACAACCTGACAAACGCCGCCGGCAATCTTCGTGATATAAATCCCCACATTTACGATTACATAATTCAAGGCATTTCCGACAGCCGCTCCTACGCAACGGCTCTTCTCGAAAAGCTTTCGCCCCAAATCGACGCCGTAATTGATGCCGCCGTAAATTTAGGCGCAAGCGCAATTTCGTTTGTTTTGGGTGTTGCCGACGCCTTGTGCGGATTGCTGATTTCGGTTTATCTTTTGTATAATAAAGAAACTCTGTTGGCACAAATGCGGAAAATCTGCTATGGCTTTATTCCGACCAAACGCTGTGACCGAATGCTTGAAATTGTCGATATGTTCGATCATACGATTATCGACTTTATATCCGGAAAAGTTGTTGATTCTTTTATAATCGGCATAATGTGCTTTATAGGCGTGAGCATTATGAAAATGCCCTTTGCCGTTTTGATAAGCGTAATTGTCGGCGTAACAAACGTAATTCCGTTTTTCGGTCCGTTTATCGGCGCAATTCCGTGTATTTTGCTGCTTTTGCTCACCGACCCCATTAAAGCGGTTTGGTTTTCGATATTCATTTTGGTTTTGCAACAATTTGACGGAAATGTTTTAGGACCGAAAATTTTGGGCAACAAGCTCGGCTTGCCGACGTTTTGGACTTTATTCGCAATTTTGACCGGCGGCGGTCTTTTCGGCTTTATCGGAATGATCTTGTTTATCCCGATTTTTGCCGTCTGCTATAAACTCTTCACCGAAGCTGTAAGAGTGCGGCTTTCAAACAAAAACCTCCCGTGCGAAACCGCAGCGTATATGTCGCTTCACCCACAAATTCCCGAAGAAAACACAGATAAAAATACTGACAAAGATAATGCCGATGTGATGCCCGAATCTTTGCCGAAAAGTCAAGCCGATTAGGCTTTTTAAATATCAATCAAAGCAAACGCAAAATACAGTATAAAGGAGAAAAATACAATGATTTGCACTTTTTGCGGCAATCAATATGATGACAGCCTTGTTTCATGCCCTTTTTGCGGCACTGCAAGCGCTTCAAATTTAAAAAACACCGTTCCCTGCCCGAAATGTTCCTCTCCCGTAATGCCGGGTCAGCCGATGTGTCAGCAATGCGGACTTATAAACCCCACACAGAACAACTCTTCCGCAAACGCAACAATGCCCAATGTCGGAGAAACCTCATCTGCGCAAACGTCATCTTCGGTTCGCATTGAATCGGATTATCAAAGCAATCAATCCGCCCCGTATTCACAAGCTCCATACGGACAAAATCAATATAATCAATACAATCAACCGCAATACAACCAATATAACCAAACACAATACGGGCAATACGGACAAAACCAATATCCCTATACACAAAACACAACGCCGCCGTATATGCAAAATCCGTATCAAAACTTTGCAAACCCCAATGACCCTATGTATATTCAAGAGTCGAAAAAAGTCAAAACACAGGCAACGGTAGCGCTCGTTTTCGCATTTTTGATTCCGCTTGTAACCTACATTTTAGTTGGCCTTGCAAGCTCACGTGCAAAGAAAATCGGTTACACCGGCTCACAAGGCATGATAACCGCCGCACTTGTAATCGCAATTATCAACCACGTTCTCGCTATTATAATCTATTAACCTTAACAGATAAGCTTTTAGCTGTTAAAAAATTTGTATTTTTGAAAGGATTTAATTATGAAAGGTATTATTCTTGCAGGCGGTTCAGGCACAAGGCTTTATCCGCTGACAAAGGTAACGTCAAAACAACTTCTTCCGATTTATGACAAGCCTATGATTTATTATCCGCTTTCCGTTTTAATGCAATCGGGAATCCGTGATATTTTGATTATATCAACCCCTGCCGACACACCCAGATTTGAAGAGCTTTTGGGTGACGGTCACCAATTCGGCATAAATCTTTCCTACGCCGTTCAACCCAGTCCCGACGGACTTGCACAGGCGTTTATTATCGGTGCGGATTTTATCGGTTCCGACAGCGTTGCCATGATTTTGGGCGACAATATATTCTGCGGTCACGGGCTGAAAAAACGCTTAAAGGCTGCCGCCGCAAATGAAAAAGGCGCAACGGTCTTCGGCTATTATGTTGATGATCCCGAACGTTTCGGAATTGTTGAGTTTGACCGAAACGGCAAGGCTGTAAGCATTGAAGAAAAACCTAAAAATCCGAAAAGCAACTACTGCGTTACGGGACTTTATTTTTATGATAACCGTGTTGTCGATTATGCGAAGAATTTAAAACCCTCTGCAAGAGGGGAGTTGGAAATTACCGACCTCAACCGAATTTATCTTGAACAAGGCGAGCTTAACGTTGTGCTGCTCGGTCAGGGCTTCACTTGGCTTGATACAGGCACGCATGAATCGCTTGTTGACGCCACGAATTTTGTAAGAACCGTTGAGGCGCACCAACACCGCAAGGTCGCCTGTCTTGAAGAAATCGCATATCATGAGGGTTGGATTGCCCGCAGCGATGTCGAAGCGGCTTACGAAGTGATGAAGAAAAACCAATACGGAGCATATTTAAAAGACGTTTTGGACGGAAAATATATCGATATTACACTGTAATTTAAAAAAATCTTAACCCCTTGAGGATTAAAAAATCCGCAAGGGGTTTTGTTATTTTAAAGATTAAAGTTTACTTTTTGTTTTTTACCTTTTTGTTGTATTTTGCCTTATACATTCTGCCGTCGGCATAATCAATGCATTCTTCAAGCGTAAGCTTTGTGTCCGCACCGACAGTGCAGGTTCCGCAGCTGAGAAAAATATCATAAGCTTCTTCGCTCAAAGCGTTATATTCTCTAACCTTGCTATCAATCATTTCGCAAAAGCGTGATGCCGCTTCTTCGTCAAAGCCCGAGCAATATACCACAAATTCATCACCGCCGAAGCGAGAGGGGATAATATCATCGCTTGAAACACCTACAAGCACCGAAGCAAAGCGCTTGAGCGCCGAATCGCCGCCGTCATGTCCGTAAGCGTCGTTAATTTCCTTTAAATTGTCAAAATCGTAAAACAAAATCGTGCACTGCCTGTTTTGTTCATAGCACTGCTTTGCAAACCTGTAAAAGCCTCTTCGGTTATAAAGTCCGGTGAGCTGGTCACGAATATAGAGCGAATCAAGCGTTGTCAGCATTGTTTTAAGCATATTTTGCTTGCGATAATTTTCAAGATAATTCGCAATATTCATCAGCCAAGAATGATACATAACGCTTTTATCGAGAAAATCGCTGTTGCTGATTGCAAAATACCCAAAACAGCGCCCGCCGAAATGAATCGGCGAAATAATAAAACTGCGGCTCTCTTCACATTCACGTGCGCTATTTGGAATTATATCCGATTTTAAAAAGTTGCCGTATGAAACAAGCTCGCCGTTTTCGTAAGAGAGCACCGCTTTCATTGTGTCTGTATAACTGCACCTTATGGGCGAAATTTCTTCTTCCGAATCTTCATCATAACTTTCGCACCAATTTTCGCTAAGGCAAATATACAGCCCATCGCACGAAATTTGCGAAACATACGGCAACAGCGTCGTTACAATATCCGCATTATCATCGTTGGCATTTTCGGTAAGCGACTGAGCCATTTGATTTGCGCTTGTAATAAAGCCCGAAAGCGTTTCCGCCTTTTCATATTGGGCATAAAGAATCTCCATAACGCTTTTGTGGTTATGCCTCGGGCAACCGCAGGTTTCGGTAAATACAGGCGAAGATTCAAGACTTTGCACCTGCGGCATGGCAACGCCGTTTACCGCATTGTGTATGATTTTGCACGCAAGCTCGCCAACTTCACGCAAGGGTCGGTTTACCGTTGTCATCTGCGGAATCAGCGACTGCGATTCCTTTAAATTGTCAAATCCGCAAAGCAAAACGTCTTCGGGAACACGATATCCGTTTTCGCAAAGCGCCATGTGTGCGGCAAGCGCCATTGTATCGTTTGCGCAAACGATTGCTTCGGGAAATTCAAGCTCGGATTTTATAAACGCCTCAATCGCCTCACGCCCTTTTTCTCTGACAAAATTGCCGTTAAATATTCTTTTTTCTTCAACGGCGATTCCGTGTTCGGTCAAAACGTCTTTATATGCTTTAAGCCTTGCATTTGCTTCGGGATTATTAGGTGAGCCTGCAATAAAATTGATTCTTCTGCATTTATGATAATCAACAAAATGCTCAACCAAACTGCGCATTGCTTTTTCATTGTCGATTTCAATGCAATAGCCGTTGTCAAGCTTGTTGTCAACATCAACAACGGGAATATCAAGTTTGGAAACGCTTTGAACGATTTTTTTAACCGAATCGTGAGCCTGAATCGTGTTTGAAAGCAAAATAATCCCATCAAAGCGTTTAAAATCGGGGATTCCGAAAACGCTGGTTTCACCCAAATCGTGATTTATTGCGTGAACGCCCTCGGCAAACGAGGTGAAAACATAAACGTCATATTTTACAATTTTGGCATAGTCTATAATGCCGCTGACAATGCTGTGCTGATATTCTTCGTTTACCCCCGAAACAAGCACTGCTATTTTCCTTTTTTCAGGTATCAGCATACCGTTGCAACGCCCCTCTCTGCTGAAAAAATTTCGCTTTATATTCTTTAAAAAAATTATACTACAATTTACCGCTTTGTGCAATCGTTTTTTTAAATTTCACGCTTTTATCACACTAACTGCGCATTTGCCTGATTTGCATTACCCAACGCTTTTTGTCGAAAATAGTGAAAAAGATATTGCTGAGCTATTCCGCCCACATCACAAAGACTTTGCGGAAAACCGTTCGGATAATGCTCACGCAGTATTCTTTCCATCCAAACATCAACGGGGAAAGCGTCGGTTTTGTGCAACGAAAACAGCAAAACACAGCTTGCAACCTTAGGACCTACGCCCTTTATCTGCATTAAAGCCGCTTTTGCCTGCGACGTTGACATATCTGTAAGCGCTTTTTCGGTGATTTCGGCGCTGTTAAACGCCCGAACCGCATCAAGAACATATTTCGCCCTAAAACCGCTGCGAAGCGGCGCCAAATCCTCAACGGTGCAATTTTTCAGCGTTTCGGCGCTCGGAAAGCCAAAAAACATTTCACACATTGAAAAAATTATTTTTTTTATTCTCGGTATATTGTTTTGCTGCGAAAAAATAAAAGATATAAGCGTTTCCCAAAAATCTTGGCGCAAAATGCGTATTCCGCCCACTTTAGCGCACGCTTCTTTCAAAATCGGGCAGGTTTGCGAAAATCTTTTTTTAAGCTCTCCGTAATCGTAATACAAATCAAAATAATTCGCCCAAAATTCAAGAAAAGCTTGCTCTGATGTGTTATAAAACGTGAAAACATCGCCGTTTTGCGATATTTCAAGGTATCTGTCAAGGCAAAAGCCCTGCCAGATATCGCCTGTGTATTTCCAACGAAACGCCTGCCCGCAATCAAGCGTTTGTGCCAAATCAAAATCGCTTTGCCTTAAAATTATATTTGAACCCTTTGCGTAATAATCCATAAAAATCGCACCTGCTCTTTCGGCAATATTTTATCATATATACGCCGATTTTACAAGAGATAATTTGACTTTGGCAATTTGTTGCGGTATAATAAAGCCAAAGCGACTGCAACAAAGTCTTATTGCATTTTTTGATATATGTTTTACGGAGAGTATTTATGTTTGAAAACGAAATCACATCAGACAAAGCGTTTCTTATCTGCGTTGATATCGGCGAATATGACGCCGAAAAATCCCTTGCGGAATTGAGCGAACTTGCAAAAACCGCAAATGCCGAAACGCTCGGCGTTGCCGTTCAGCGGCGAGAAAGTTATGATACGGCAACTTGCATAGGCAAGGGTCGGCTTGAAGAAATCACCGAACAGCTTGAAGCCCTTGATGTAAATCTGCTTATTTTCGACTGTGAGCTGAGCGGCTCGCAGATACGCAATATTGAAAACGAAACCGGCGTACGCACTATCGACCGCACAATGCTTATTCTCGATATTTTCGCACAGCGTGCAAAAACCGCAGAAGGCAAGGTTCAGGTTGAGCTTGCGCAGCTGCGATATTCTTTGCCAAGACTTGTCGGGCAAGGCAAATCACTTTCACGTCTTGGCGGCGGTATCGGCACACGAGGTCCGGGTGAAACCAAACTCGAAACCGACAAAAGGCACATCCGAAGCCGCATAAGCGCCCTTGAAAGCGACCTTGCCGAATTGGAAAAGCACCGCAATTTTTTGCGTTCTCGCCGAAAAAAAGATAATGTGCTTACAGCGGCGATTGTCGGATACACCAATGTCGGCAAATCAACGCTGTTAAACAAATTGACAAATGCCGATGTTTTGGCGGAAAACAAACTTTTTGCAACGCTTGATACCGTTTCGAGAGGGATTGAGCTTTGTGATGGCAGAACCGTTCTGCTGACCGATACGGTAGGTTTGATAAGCCGACTTCCGCATCATCTTGTCGAAGCGTTTAAATCAACGCTTGAAGAGGCAGCTTCTGCCGATGTAATTATCCATGTTATCGACGCTTCAAACGATGATTGCGCCGAGCAAGCTAAGGTTACCGAACAGCTTTTATCCGAGCTTGGCTGTAACGGAATACCCGTTATATGCGCCTTTAACAAATGTGATGAGCTTTGTGCCGATTTTCCGATTGAAGAAGACACAAACACGGTTAAAATCAGCGCAAAAACAGGATATGGGCTTGAAAGGCTTTGTGAGCTGATTGCAAAAAATCTTGAAAATACAGCAACAAGGTTAAAACTGCTTATTCCGTATGATAATGTCGGCTTGCTTGCAAAAATCAGAGAAAACGGCAAAATCTACGAAGAAGAATACAGAGAAAACGGAATTTTTGCCGACGCTTTTGTTGATAAGACCTTGATATTTAAAGCAAGTCAATATGTTTTTGAAGAAACTTTGTCGAATGACATATGAAAGGAAATATGCTATGTATAACTTTAATGCAAGCGACGCATTGGAAAAATGCTGTGAATGGGTAAAAAATTGGTTTGAAGAAAACGGAAAAGACTGCAATGCGGTGATTGGCATTTCCGGCGGAAAGGATTCTTCGGTTGCCGCCGCACTTTGCGTAAAAGCCCTCGGAAAAGAGCGTGTTATCGGCGTTTTAATGCCAAACGGCAAGCAAAGCGACATTGATTATGCCTATGATTTATGCAAAGAACTGGATATAAAGCATTTTGTCATAAATATTGAAAATGCCGTAAACGGCGTTCTTAGCGGCATTGCCGACAGTTTTGAGCTTTCACGCCAAACAATTGTGAATCTGCCGCCGAGAATCAGAATGGCAACGCTTTATGCCGTTAGCCAATCGCAAAACGGCAGAGTGTGCAACACCTGCAATTATTCGGAGGATTATATCGGATATTCAACACGATACGGCGACAGCGTCGGCGATTTTTCGCCCCTGTCTTGCTTTACCGTGCACGAGGTTTTGCAAATCGGCAAAGAGCTGGGTCTTTCGGCTAAATTTATCGAAAAAGTACCAAGCGACGGTTTGTGCGGCAAAACCGATGAGGACAATCTCGGCTTCAGTTATAAACAGCTTGATGACTATATTCGGCAAAATATTGAACCGCCTTGCGATATCAAGAAAAAAATCGATAGACTTCACAAAGCGAATTTGTTTAAGCTTGAATATATGCCCTGCTTTAAATATCAAGCTTAAAAATCGGTAAATACAGACAAAAAAATACCTCGGCAAATTTGCTCGAGGTATTTTTGTTTGTGCAAACTTAAATCTGAACAGAATAGTTCGGGGCTTCTTTTGTGATATAGATATCGTGAGGATGACTTTCTTTAAGACCTGCACCCGTAATTTTAACAAACCTTGCTTTATCGTGAAGTGCCTCAATTGTTTGACATCCGCAATAGCCCATGCCTGCCCTAATGCCGCCGATAAGCTGGAAAATCGAATCCGCAACAGCTCCCTTATAGGGCACACGACCTTCAACGCCCTCGGGAACGAGCTTTCTGGAGTTTTCTTGGAAATATCTGTCCTTGCTGCCGCACTCCATAGCGCCGATACTTCCCATTCCTCTATATACCTTGAATTGACGTCCCTGATAAATTTCGGTCGCACCGGGCGCTTCTTCACAACCTGCCAGCAAGCTGCCGAGCATTACAACATTTGCGCCCGCAGCCAATGCTTTTACGATATCGCCGGAATATTTGATTCCGCCGTCGGCAATTACGGGAATGCCATATTGCTTTGCAACGCAGGCAACATCATAAATTGCGGTAATTTGCGGCACGCCTATACCCGCAACAACACGTGTCGTGCAGATAGAACCCGGACCTATTCCGACCTTAACCGCATCCGCACCGGCTTCAATCAAAGCTTTGGCGGCTTCGGCTGTCGCAATATTGCCGGCAATAACGGGCGTGTTGGGATATGCCGCCTTAACTTTTTTAAGGCAATTCATTATATTGGCACTGTGTCCGTGTGCGCTGTCAAGAACAAGCACATCAACCTGTGCGTCAATAAGTGCGGCGGCACGTTCAAGCACATTCGCCGTAACGCCG
This sequence comes from uncultured Oscillospiraceae bacterium, assembly GCA_964490175.1. Lineage (GTDB taxonomy): Bacteria > Bacillota > Clostridia > Oscillospirales > Ruminococcaceae > RGIG3077. The sequence continues at coordinate 36,293 of CAZBAI010000011.1, forward strand.
ATTGCCGCACCGCAAAGCAACCTACCCTTGCTGTCACGAGCGGAATTGGGGTATTTAACTGCTTTTTCAATATCCTTAATTGTGATAAGACCTTTCAGATAGCCTTTTTCATCAACAAGAGGAAGCTTTTCGATTTTATGTTTTCTCAGAATCTGCTGAGCCTCTTCAAGAGTTGTTCCGACAGGACCTGTAACAAGGTTTTCCTTAGTCATAACCTCGCCGATTTTAACGTTATAATCGGTCATAAAGCATAAATCACGGTTTGTCAATATACCGACCAGCTTGCCGTTTTCATCGACAATCGGCACACCGGAAATTTTAAATTTGCCCATAAGCTCATTTGCGTCGGTAACATAATGGTCGGGAGTAAGCGAAAAAGGATTCATTATAACGCCGTTTTCACTTCTTTTAACCTTATCAACCTCATCAAATTGCTTTTCAATCGACATATTCTTGTGAATAATGCCGATACCGCCCTCTCTTGCCATGGCAATTGCCATTTTTGCTTCGGTAACAGTATCCATTGCGGCGGTAAGAATAGGCGTGTTTAATGTAATATTCGATGTAAGCTTGCTTCTCAAATCAATCATATTAGGCGTAACATCGGATTCTGCGGGAATCAGCAGAACATCATCGAAGGTAAGACCTTCCTTTGCAAATTTATCACTGTAATTGTCAAACATACAAAGCTCCTCCAAATCCGTTAAAAATGCAAAATACAACATTTTTTGTATTCTAAATATTATAACTCAAAGCAGAAAAAAAGTCAATACAAACATATTGATGAAATGCTAACGTTTTTTCAACGAAATTTTGTTTTGTAGTAAAAAATACCGCCGATTTATTGCTTTTGTTTCGCATTATCGGCGGTATTATTAATTTGAATTTTACAAATGTCGATTTTAGTTACTTTTTAATAACATCTGTACCAATATACGGACGCAAAACTTCGGGAACGGTCACGCTTCCGTCATCATTTTGGAAATTTTCGAGAATTGCCGCAACGGTTCTGCCGATTGCAACTCCCGAACCGTTCAAGGTGTGAACAAACTCTGCCTTTGATTTTATATCCTTTTTGTATTTGATTCCGGCACGCCTTGCCTGATAATCAAGGAAATTCGAGCAGCTTGAAATTTCCACATAACGGTTATATGATGGCATCCAAACCTCAATATCATATGTTTTTGCGCTGGAAAATCCGATATCGCCGGTAGAAAGAGCAACAACACGATACGGCAATCCAAGCCCCTGAAGAACCCTTTCCGCATCGTTTGTGAGCTTTTCAAGCTCATCAAAAGATGTTTCGGGCGTTGTGAATTTCACAAGCTCAACTTTATTGAATTGATGCTGACGAATTAGTCCTCGCTGATCACGTCCGGCGGCACCTGCTTCTGAACGGAAGCAAGCGGAATACGCACAATATTTCAAGGGAAGCTTGTCTTCAAATATAATCTCGTCCCTATGCATATTTGTAACCGGAACTTCGGCCGTGGGTATCAGGTAATAGTCCCAACCCTCAAGCTTGAAAGCCTGATCGGCAAATTTCGGCAGCTGACCTGTGCCCGTCATAGAATCTTTATTTACGATAAACGGAGGAAAAATTTCGGTATATCCGTTCTCGCTGTGCGTGTTGAGATAGTAATTTATAACCGCACGCTCAAGCTTCGCACCAAGACCACGGTAAAAGTGGAATCTCGTTCCCGTTACCTTTCCGGCGGTTTCGGGGTCAAGAATTTCGAGATCCTTGCCGATATCCCAGTGTGCCTTTGGCTCAAAATCAAAGTTTTTAGGTTCGCCCCAACGTCTGATTTCAACGTTTTCGCTGTCATCCTTACCAATCGGCGTAGAATCGGCAGGAATATTAGGCACTGAAAGCAACAGATTTTTCTGCTTTGCTTCAAGCTCTGAAATTACCGTATCGTTTTGTTTGATTTCAGCGGAAAGTTCTTTCATTTGCGCCATAATTTCGGAAACATCTCCGCCTTGCTTTTTGATTGCGGGTATTTCTTTTGATACTTTATTTTGCTGAGCTTTAAGTTCGTCTGTTGATGTTGAAATTTTGCGGCGTTCAATGTCTATCGCCAAAATTTCGTCAATAACGGCATCATAATCGGCATTTCTCGTTTTAAGCTTTGCCTTAACCTCATCGGGCATTTCTCTGATAAGCTTGATATCAAGCATATATATAACCTCTTTTCAAAATTAAAATTTATCACATAAAACTTCGGCAATTGCGGCAAGGTCGTCTTCATCGTAAAATTCGATTTTAAGTGCACCTTTATTTTTTCCGTATGAAATTGAAACTTTTCTGCCGAGTCTTTCTCTCATGGCAATTTCAGTTTCTTTAAAATATGTGGGAATTTCGGGCTTTTCCGACTTATTTTGCACAGCGCTGCACGCTCTTTCAACATCACGCACAGTCATTTTTCCGTCACAAGCCTTTGTTGCAAGTTCAATCATTGCTTCCTCATCATCCATGCCCGCAAGCACTTTTGCATGACCGGTGCTTAACATACCTTTGGAGAGCATCTCCCTGATTTCCTCGGGCAGATTGAGCAATCTCAACGAATTTGCAACGGCAGAACGAGATTTTCCGACGGTTTTCGCAATATCCTCCTGCTTCATTTCAAATTCATCGGCAAGCTGTTTATATCCAAGCGCTTCCTCAATGGGATTTAAGTTTTCACGCTGCAAGTTTTCAATCAGCGCAATCTGCATGGCGGTTTTATCGTCATATTCTTTCACAATTACAGGCACTTCACTCAACCCCAAGCGCTTTGCGGCACGCCAACGTCTTTCACCTGCAACAATCTGATAAAATCCCTCGCCCACAGGTCGCACGACAATAGGGGAGATAATTCCGTGAATTTTGATTGAATCTGCAAGTTCGTCTATCGATGACGAGTCAAAATCCCGCCTCGGTTGCTTTTTATTTGGCTCAATCAATGAAGGATTCATCGACTGTACAACCGAAAGATCAACGGAATTATCATCAAACAAAGATTCAAATCCGTTGCCGAGTTCAAATTTTTTTGCCATATCTCACACTCCTATCGTCCGAATTTTTTTCGTTTATTTGATATCGGCGGTGCTTTATCTCCGAGAAGCTCTCTTCCGAGCATTTCATAAGCCTCTGCGCCTTTTGATGTGGCATCATAATACATAACAGGTTTTCCAAAGCTGGGAGCCTCGGAAATTCGTACATTTCTGGGAATTGTAGTTTCAAACACCCTGTTCGGAAAGTGCTTTTTCACCTCGTTGACAATATGTAACGTCAAGTTCAATCTTGGGTCAAACATCGTAAATAATATGCCCTTAATATCAAGCTTAGGATTATATCTTTGCTTGACATGGCGAACTGTTTCCCACAATTGTGCAAGACCCTCAAGCGATAACGGTTCGCATTTCATCGGCACAATTACATAATCTGCCGCAACGAAGCCGTTTAACGTCAGCAAGCTCAGCGATGGGGGACAGTCGATAAAAATATAGTCAAACCCAATTCTGCACGTCAGTAATTGGCTTTGAAGCCGCCGTGCCCTATCTTCGAGTTCAACGAGGTCAATATCCCCGCCAACGAGTGATGATGTTGCCGGAACAACAGTAACGCCTTCATATTCGGTTTCTATCATTGCCTCTTGAATACGTCGCTGACCGATGAGCACATCATATGTGGTGACGCTAAGCGTTTTTTTCTTGATGCCAAAGCTTGTTGTGGTGTTGCCCTGCGCATCAAGGTCGATGCAAAGCACTTTTTTGCCGACAGAGCCCAGATATGCGGCAAGATTAACAACAGTTGTGGATTTTCCGACACCGCCTTTTTGATTTGCTACAGCATAGATTGTACCCATCAGCACACCTCTTTTAGATGAAATTGGTTGTACAATCATTATACCATCTATCCTTTCAAAATGCAACACAAATTTTCAAAATTGTTTCACGTGAAACAATTTTCGACATTTCTACTTTTTCAATACTATTTTGCAAGATTTTACGTTGCTTGTTTTGTTAAAATTCCACAAACGCTGATATTTTTGCCGATTGGATTTGCCGTGATATTATTACGAACAAATATTTTGTATGGTATTCTCGACAAAATTTTCAATGTTTCACGTGGAACATTTTCTAATCGACAGGAATTTTTACAACATATTCAATATAATGCTCGGATTTAGTTTTGCTTGCCTCTGCCATAATTCCGGCGGCACGCATGGTTTCAACCGCACGGTTTATAGTATTAACAAATAGTCTGACATCTTTTAAAACAATGCACCGTTTTTTAAATTTTTCATCATCGGATTTTTTTATAAGGTAGTCCTCAACAAATTCTTCGGTTTTTTCAACATTCATTTTCTTTTGAAAAACCGTATCAATCATCTTATCACGAATTTCAATATCGTCAATTCGCAGCAAACAGCGTGCATGACGTTCAGTCAAGCCATAATTCAGTATTTTGGTCATTTCATCTTCAGAAAATCGAAGAAGCCGCAATTTATTTGCAATCGTACTCTGTGCCTTGCCAAGTTTAATAGCAGCGTCTTCCTGTGTCATTCCGTAAAATTCAATCAATTTCGCAATAGCATATGCTTCATCAAAATAATTCAAATCAGAACGCTGAATATTTTCCACAAGCGCCATAATTGCAGAACTTCGCTCATTAATGTCGCTCACAACGCACGGAACATACTGCATCCCAATAATCTTCGCCGCTCTCAATCTTCTTTCGCCGGCGATCAATTCGTACTTTCCGTTTTTCAATTTTCGCACGGCAAGAGGATGTATAATTCCGTTTTGTCGAATACTTTCGGCAAGCAAACACAATTCGGTTTCATCAAAGCTTCGCCTCGGTTGAAGAGGATTAGGATTTATACTGTCAACCTCCAATTGAATAATTTTGCCGATAACCTTTTCTTTCAACGAACAAAAAACAGCCATATATATCTTCCTTTCAAAAAAATAACATTCTGTTCTAATTATAAATTGAACAGAATGCAATTTCTATAAAAATATTCATTAAAATTTCGATACAACACGACTGCAACAACTCAAATATTCTATTATTCCAATGGATGTTTTATAATCTGATTGCTGTTTCTCGGATATCTGCTCGAAATTTGCAAGATTTTTCGTGAAATAATTATTCTTCTCGAATCGCCGTTAGGCAATGTATAATCATTTTGTCCGTAAACTTCACTTCCAAGTTCGGCAAAAACTTTTTTCTTTTCAAAAGCGTCCTCGGAAGGTCCTTTCAGCGCAATAAAATTGCCGCCGACCTTTACAAAAGGCAAACAATATTCACAAAGCAATGACAACGGGGCTACAGCTCTTGCAACACAAAAATCATATTTTTCTCTGTATTTTTCTGATTTTGCCGCATTTTCGGCTCTGTCAGTAACAATATCAGCCGAAATATCAAGCTCGGCGGTCAATATTTTCAAAAAATCAGTACGTTTTTTCAAACTGTCAAGCAAAGTAATTTTCAAATCAGGGCGATAGAGTTTCATGGGAATAAGCGGAAAACCCGCACCACTTCCGATGTCTATAACCGAAGCATTTTCGGGAAAATCCAGCACAGTGCACACAATCATCGAATCAAGAAAATGCTTAATATACATTTCATCCGGCGACATAATAGCTGTCAGATTGATTTTTTTATTGTATTCGGTTAAAATTTCGGCATATAAATCAAGCTTTTTGTAAAGCTCTTTATCAAGCTTAATTCCGCACATTTCCGAAATTTCAATCAATTCACCATATTCTCTAAGCATAAAATTATCTCCAATTTTGTTCAAAATAAACCATCAAAACCGTAATATCAGCAGGGGAAACGCCTGTTATTCTCGATGCTTGACCTATGTTATGCGGTGCAAGCTTTGTCAGCTTTTCGGCAGCTTCAAGGCGTAGTCCCTTGATTTGCGCATAATCAAAATCTTCGGGGAGTATTTTCTCTTCAAGTTTTTTCATTCTTTCAACCAAATCAAGTTGTTTTTCAATATAGCCTTTATACTTAATTTGCAATTCAACCTGCTCGCAAACATCTTCCGGAAGCTGCGGTCTGAATTTGTCAAAAGGCTTTAAATCATTATATCCGAGTTGCGGACGCCTAATTAAATCTGCCAATTTCGTTCCGGTTGAAAGCGCCGATGTGCCTTCTTTAAGCAAAAATTCGTTTATAGACTCATCAGGCGCAATATTTGTGTGCGAAACTCTGTCGATTTCGTGATTGATTTTGCTGATTTTATCACACAATGCGTCATATTCGGCTTTTGAAACAAGTCCTATTTCATATCCCAAAGGCACAAGCCTTAAATCCGCATTATCCTGCCGCAAAATCAAACGGTATTCACTGCGTGAAGTCATCATTCTGTAAGGGTCGGAAACGCCTTTTGTGACAAGATCGTCAATCAAAGTGCCTATATATGACTGTGAACGCTCAAAAATTATCGGCTGTAATCCTTTAATTTTCCTTGCAGCGTTGATTCCTGCAACAAGACCCTGTGCCGCAGCCTCTTCGTATCCCGAACTGCCGTTAAACTGCCCTGCACCGTAAAGTCCGCTGATTTTTTTAAATTCCAAGCTCAATTTCAACTCGGTAGAATCACAGCAATCGTATTCAATTGCATAAGCAGGGCGCATTATTTCAACATTTTCCAAGCCTTTAACGGTACGCAAAAAAGCAAGCTGAACATCCTCAGGCAACGAAGATGACATTCCCTGCAAATAATATTCATCTGTATCAAGACCCATAGGTTCAACGAAAATCTGGTGCCTTTCCTTATCGGGAAAACGAACGACTTTGTCCTCGATAGATGGACAATATCTCGGACCTACGCCCTCGATTCTGCCCGAATATAACGGTGATCTATGCAGATTTTCTCTGATAACTCTATGTGTATTTTCATTTGTATATGTTATGTAACAATCGGCTTTATTTTCTATAATATCCCGAGTTTTAAAGGAAAAAGGCACAATATTTTCATCACCGTGCTGCACTTCCATAGCAGAAAAATCAATTGAGCGGCGGTGCACTCTGCATGGCGTTCCGGTTTTAAATCTGCGCAATGTAATGTTCGCCTCGGTAAGACACTTTGAAAGCTGTTTAGGCGGCAAAACGTTGTCCGGACCGCTTTCGTAATTAACTTCGCCAACGTGAATTTTACCTTTTAAATATGTGCCGGAAGCAATTATTACAGCTTTAACATTATATATTGCGCCAAGTGACGTCACAACACCGACAACCTGATTATTTTCAAACAAAATTTGCGCAACTTCAGCCTGCTTAATATGTAAATTCGGCTGATTCTCACAAACTTTTTTCATATATGAATGATATAAAACCCTGTCAGCCTGCGCCCTCAAGCTGTGAACCGCAGGTCCTTTTCCACGGTTAAGCATTCTTGACTGTATGCTGCATTTATCGGCAGCTTTGCCCATTTCGCCGCCCAAAGCGTCAATTTCACGCACAAGATGACCCTTTGCAGTGCCGCCGATAGAAGGGTTGCAGGGCATATTTGCAATTTGGTCAAGCGAAATCGTAAACATCGCCGTTGAACAGCCAAGCCGTGCGCTAGCAAGAGCGGCTTCAATTCCTGCGTGTCCCGCACCGATTACGGCAACATCAAAGCTGCCCATATAATACTTTTCCAAAATTTATCTCTCCTATTTATTTACCTACGCAAAAACGTGAAAATACTTCATTCACAACATTTTCACTAAGTGATTCACCTTTGAGCTTTGCAATTTCCTCGGCAGCTTCTTCAATAAGTACCGTCAAAATGTCATATGTCATATTTTCACGTGCGGCACTCAAAGCATTTTCAAGAGCATTTTTCGCATTTACAGCACAAGCCCACTGCCTTTGATTTGCAATAATTCCATTTGAAAAATTGATTTTTCCGAGCGAAAACATATTTTCAATCATATTTATAAGAGTATCCGTACCGCAATTGTTTGCCGCCGAAATTTCAACAACATTTTCAAATTTTTCTTTAAAATAATCAATATTAAGTTTCCTTACACAATCGGTTTTGTTAATGATAATTATTGAATTTTTATTCATTATTTTGGATAATAATTCATTATCTTCATCATCAAGGGGACGTGAATAATCAAAAACCGCAAGCACAAGTTCGGCATTATCAAGCTTTTTTTCGGCAATTTTTACGCCAACGCTCTCGACATAATCAGCAGTATTATGCATACCTGCGGTATCGCTCAACCGCAAAGTAACATTTCCAAGGCGCACGCTTTCTTCAACGCAATCTCTGGTTGTGCCGGCAAATTCACTTACAATACTGCGCTCAAATCCGCTTAAAATGTTCATCAATGTCGATTTTCCGACATTCGGCTTGCCTACAATTACCGTGTCAATTCCGTTTCTTATTATTTTGCCGTAATCATATGTTGAAACAAGCTGCGAAAGATTTTCCAATATCTCATTCAAGCGATTTTTCAACGCATCATGGTCAAGTTCCGGCAAATCCTCCTCGGGAAAATCCGCCCACGCCGCCAAATCACCGAGAATTTTTGTCAACTGATCGGAAATACTCTCAATTCTTCTAAATAAAGCACCCTCATGCAATGAATTTGCGTATTTTAACTCATTTTCACTCTCTGCTGAAATTATATCTATAACCGATTCGGCACGTGTCAGATCCATTTTTCCGTTTAAAAACGCTCTTTTTGTAAATTCACCGCCCGAAGCAGCCACAGCGCCCGACATCAAGCAGGCACGCAAAACTTGTTGAGTGACATATACACCGCCGTGACATGATATTTCAACCATATTCTCCCCGGTATAGCTCTTCGGAGCTTTAAACACCGTCAAAACACATTCATCTAAAGTTTTCTCATCAAAAACTATATGCCCGAATGTGCAGGTATAACCGTTCATTTTGCTGGGAATTTTGCCGTTTGCCGACCTAAATATCCTGTCTGCAATGGCAAATGCCTTGTCACCCGATATTCTCACAACGGAAATTCCACTGTTCATCATCGCTGTTGATATTGCGGCGATTGTGTTATTACTCAATATAAACACCTACAAATTGTATTTTTTTAACGATATTTTACTGTATGTAAAAATATAAATTTTACTATTTGTATATTGTATATAAAATTATACAAATCTATATTAAAATACGGCTACGAAACTTTCGCAGCCGTATAATTCTTTACAAATTAAAATTCGATTTTTCCATAAAGACCGGCGTTAAGATTGTCCTCCGGCTTGGGACGTTTATAATCCTTTTCAAAGCTTGTTTTCAAATCGAGTGATTTCGGTTCAAAATTTTCCTTGCGCTTTTTATCTCTTGAATCACGGTTAAAATTACGGTTTCTTCCGTTATCGTGACGTCGATTTGAAGAATGTCTGGGATTATCCGAAGAAATAATTACCTTTCTGTAAGGTTCTTCACCCACAGAGCGTGAATTTACACCTTCAATTTCGGAAACGGCAGAATGAATAATCCTGCGCTCATAGGGATTCATCGGTTCAAGAGTTGCGGAATAACCTGTTTTAATAACATTTTTCGCAATCTTGTTAGCAAGCTCTATAAGAATATTCTTTCTCTTTTCACGATATCCCTTGCTGTCAACAGTAATACGATAATAATCCTTTTGACCTTTATTGCAGACCATTGAAGCCAAATATTGAATAGCGTCGAGAGTTTCTCCGCGTTTTCCGATAATAGTTCCGGCGCATTCGCCTTCAAGGGTAATTACAGCGCCCTCATCGTTTTCTTCAATTTGCGCAGTCATTTCAAGTCCCATTTTTTCCGTAATCGAAAGAATATAGTCCCTTGCGATTTCCGCACGTGAAGGCTCAAAGCTTGCCTCTAATTTTGCTGTACCTCTCATTCCGAACAAACCTTTTTTAGGCTCTTCGATAACGTTGAAAGTAATTCTTTCCTGCTCAACGCCAAATTCGGCTGCTGCGGCATTCTTTGCTTCTTCAACGGTTTTTGCTTCAAAAATTTTGACCATAAAAATCATCTCCTATATATTTTTCATTTGCCTGACAAATGAATAAAAATACAAAAATCATTCTTCCTCATAATCATCGCCGTATTTTTCCGCCATACGTTTTCTTGCGTCGTTTATAAGCTTTCTGTTATAAGCCTGCAATTCCGAGCGTGACATTTTCTTTTCATCGTCATTAGCGCCTCTTTTCGATGAAACGCCGTTTTGCTCTTCAAGCAATTTGCGCTGCTCTTCAAGCATAATTTCAAATCTGCTCGGTTTTTTATTTTTTGCTTTGATTTTATCTTTTTCTATAATTGCGTCAACACGTTTCGGAGTGTAATACAAATAAAGGAAAATCGTTATCATAAAGGAGAAAAGCGACGAACAAAGCCAATAAAAACCTACGCCGGCAGGGAAAGAAAGTGCCAAATACACAGAGAAAAGCGGCATTATATAAAGCATAATGTTCATACATCCCATTCCCTGCATTGCTTCGGGATTATTTTTTCTTTGACGATATTGGGTATAAATCGTCATAATAATCTGCACAAGTCCGGAAAGGATCGGAATCATCGCAAGAGCAATCGCAGCTGCATTCCAAGTTTCGGGTTTAAAGGTCGGTGTCTGACTCAAATCAATACCCAAAAATGTATTTGTCGAACCAAATTCATTAACCTTATTAAAAAAGTCGGCAAATTTTTCACCGAAAATATCACTGCAAAGTTCGGGATTTTTTGAAAGCTTTATAATTTCAAGTTCGGGACGGTTTTTCAAGTTTGAAGCCGTAATTCCGAAATTTTGCAATTCATCGGCATATTTTGCGAGATTTGCGTCATATCCCGATTTTCCCTCCGCTATAAATACGGTGGTTAAAATGTTTGTAACTTCGCTTATAATCGATTTTGAATATTTAATAATATGCGTTATCGGTCTGTATACAACATCCAAAACGCCGAAAAGAATCGGAAATTGTATAAGGAGAGTAGTACATCCGGAAAACTGATTATAGCCCTCTTCCTTATAAAGTTTTTGTTGTTCCTCCAAAAGCTTTTCCTGATTATTTGCATATTGTTTTCTTAGCTGATTAAGCTTAGGAGTGAGTTTTGACATTTTTGCCGAGCTTATATGTGATTTTCTTGTCCAATAATACATAATAAGCTTTGTGAATATTGTAAAAAGTACAATCGAAAGACCGTAATTTCCGCAAATATTATAAATAAAGCGCATTACGGGTCCCAATATTGAACCAAACAGCTTTTCCAAATGTATATCCTCTCAATCATTCCTTATTATTTTGTTCTGTATATTTCTTTCTTGAAAATATCGAAAATTCCTGCGGAACGGGATCAAAACCGCCTTTAAAAAGGGGATTGCATCTAAAAAACCTTTTTAAAGCAAGATATAATCCTTTAAATGCGCCGAACCTTTCAATCGCTTCATATGCATAGGCAGAGCAACTCGGATAAAACCTACAAGTAGGGTACATTTTCAAGGAAGAAATATTCTTTTGATAAAATTTTATCATTTTCAAAAAAATTTTTTTCATCATATTTCTTTTTCAAGTGCACTTACAAGCGTTTTGCCGATATATTCGCTGAAAACTTGCGATTTCAAATTACAAATTCCGCTTCTTGCAACAATTACTATATCAAAACCTATGGGAAGTTTTAATTCATTTTCCCTATAAGCCTGCCTGATTATGCGCTTTGCCCTGTTTCTGTGCACGGAATTTCCTATTTTTTTTCCCGCAGTGATTCCCAAACGGTTAAAAGGACATTTATTCGCCTTGTAATAAATGACGGCATTATCCGAAAAAAGTTTTTTTCCCCGCCTGTAAAGGTAAAGAAACGAGGAATTTTCATTTATAATTTTTGTATAATACATAATTTACCGTCTGATTGATTATTGCTGAAAATACAAGAAAAGACCACATTAAAATTATGTGGTCTGCTCCCTCAGAAAAAATCAATAACTAAGTCTTGCTCTGTTCTTTGCTCTTCTGCGTGCGAGAACCTTTCTGCCATTCTTAGTAGACATTCTCTTCATAAATCCGTGCTCTTTTTTTCTTTGGAGCTTCTTGGGCTGATATGTTCTTTTCATAAATTTTTCCTCCTTCAAAAATTAAATTTAAAATTAAAATTAAAATCGGTATATGGTATATGCTAAAACACAAATATTACAAAAAATATCAATCCATAACCCTGCGATAATACAGTATATAATAAACTGTTGTCCGTGTCAAGTATTTTTTCTAAAAATTCACAAATACAACATCTAAAGCGTTTTTCACCACTTCGTTTTTATCATATTTTACAAAAAAATCCTTTAATATCGTTGATAAATCATTATTGCCGAAGTCTTTTTAAATTGCGTTTTTAATCATTTTTTGAATACCTTTAAAAAATGTGCTCAAAAAACGCATAATTTTCAATTTCAAATTTTACGTTAATTTTTCAAAATTTAAGCTGAAAAAGCTTGTAAAATCAGAGAATATATGATATAATGGTATGCGTGTTAAAATAGCTTTAAATCAAGCTTTGTTTAAATATTTTTCTTTTGAATTTTTTTCAGAAAGGATTAAAAAAATGGATTCTTTTACGGATTTATTCGAGGTTGTCAAAAATTATTGCCGTGAAATCGGCGGTGTAGGCGACGTTGCGATGAAATTATGGATAAATTCCTTAGAGCCTGTTGAGTTTAAAAACAACACCGCAATATTTATGGTTCAATCGGAATTTCAAAAAACAATAACCCTCAACAATTATGAAAAGCTTCTTCTCGAAGCTTTCAGTGAAACTCTCGGATTCGATGTTGAAATAAAAATCATTATCGAAGACGAACAAACGCCGAGCGAGCCTGTTGATATCGATGCTATCGATATCCGCAACAGCGAGCTCGAGCAGAGCTATGAGTATGCAAATTATGATTACACCTTTGATACATTTATCGTCGGCAGATCAAATGAATTTGCTTATGCCGCCTGCACTGCCGTTGCGAAAAATATGAATAATAAGGACTATAATCCTTTGTTTATATACGGACCCTCCGGTTTGGGAAAAACTCATCTTCTCACGGCGATTATGAACGAGATTAAGAAAAAAAATCCCGATATAAACATTATTTTTGTCACTGCCGAAACTTTCGCAAACGAGCTTATCAGTGCAATTCAAGCTAAAAACACCGCACCTATAAGAGAAAAATTCCGCAAATGCGACCTGCTTTTGCTTGATGACGTTCAATTTTTGGCGGGAAGAGAAAGTACACAGCTTGAATTTTTCCACACATTTAACGAGCTTTATCAGGCAAACAAACAAATAGTTCTCACTTCCGACCGACCCCCTAAAGATATAAAAACCCTTTCCGACCGTTTACGTAATCGTTTTGAATCCGGGCTTATCGCCGATATTTCAATCCCCGATTTTGAAACGAGAATTGCGATTATTAACCGTAAAGCCGAGTTGCTTGACATTAAAATTCCAAATGATGTTACCGAATTTATAGCGAACAGGTTAAAGTCCAATATAAGGCAGCTTGAGGGTGCGGTTAAAAAACTTAAAGCATTAAAGCATCTTGCGGGAAGTCCGCCTTCAATGGCGATGGCTCAAAGCGTTATCAGAGATATTCTTAATGATGACCAGCCCATTCCCGTTACGGTTGAAAAAATTATAGGCGAGGTAGCAAATATCTACGGCGTTACCCCCGATGATATTCGTTCAAATAAACGTTCTTCACAAATTTCAACCGCACGAAAAGTCGCAATATACGTTGTGCGTGAAATCACACAAATGTCACTTGTTTGCATAGGAACGGAATTTGGCGGAAGAGATCATTCAACAATGGTTTATGCTATAAACAGCATTGAAGCAAACCTCAGTAAAGACGCACATTTGAAAGAAATCGTTGACGATATTATTAAAAATATCAGAGATAAAAACCGCTGATTTTTCAACTTAAGTTTTTTTTGATTTTTTCTTTTGTTTTGTGGGTTTTTTTCAATCTTTCAACTTAATTTTTTATTTAACATCAACACAAAAGTTGAAAAAATCTTTATTCAACAATATTTTTAACTTTATTTTAAAACCTTTGCAAAAATCTTCAACTGTTTCAAGAGTAATTTTTTCAAAAATCAAGCTTCTAACTTTTCAAGAATTTGCAAACCAAAGCGATGTTAATAAAAAAACGCCTATTTTAAACTATAAAACACACTTTTCAAATATATAAACACTACTACTGCTACTACTAAAAAATATATATTATATTATTTTATCTTATATATCAATTTTTCGGAGAATAAATTTAATTATGAAATTTGAATGTGAAAAACAAAATCTGTATGAAGCACTAAGCAACGTTTCCAGAGCCGTAAGCCAAAAAACGAGCATTGAAGCGCTTGAGGGAATTAAAATCAAGGTTTCGGAAAATGCTCTTGAATTTACGGGATACGACCTTAATTTGGGAATAAAAAAGGAGATAGAAGCCGTAACAAGCGGCAACGGTGAATTTGTTGTTTCAGGTAATATTTTCAATGAAATTATAAGAAAAATGCCGGAAAGTCTTATTTCGGTGAACGTTGATGAAAATTTGAACGTAAACGTAAAAAGCGGCGTTGCAGAATACAGCATTTCCGCAATTTCCTCGCAGGAATATCCCGATATTCCCGAAATTGACAAAACCGATTTTATTAAATTGCCGCAGTATGTTTTGAAAAACATGATAAAACAGACTATTTTTGCGGTATCTACCGATACTAAAAAACCTATACTCACAGGTGAGCTTTTTGACATTGAAAACGGCTCTTTCAATCTTGTAGCAATCGATAATTATAAACTCGCACTGAGAACGGAAAGCGTTAATATCAACAATAATTATAAATTTGTAGTTCCGTCCAAAGCTCTTTCCGAGGTTGAAAAATTGCTTGACGAAAATTCAAAAAACGATTGCGTTATTTTTGTCGGCAAAAAGCATATTATATTTGAAATAAACGGTTACAGCGTTATTTCAAGGCTGCTTGAAGGTGAATTTTATAATTATAAAGTCAGCATTCCGAAAAACTTTTCAACAGAAGCCGTTATAAAAGTTAAAAATCTTATTGATATGCTTGACAGATGCGGTCTTATTATCAGTGAAAAACATAAAGCGCCTGTAAGATGTAAATTTGAAAACGGCTCTCTTTCACTTTTGTGCAAAACCGGTGTGGGTAAATTTTCCGATGAAATGGAAATTGACCTTTCGGGAAATTGCTTTGAAATAGGATTTAACAACAGATATCTTTTAGAAGCTTTGCGCGCTTGCGAAAGCGACAAGGTTAAATTGCAAATGAACGGACCTTTAAGCCCGATAAAAATAGTTCCCGCCGATGGTGACAGCTTTACATTTTTGGTGCTTCCCGTTCAGCTGGCGTCAAAATAATTTTTTAAAATAAGCGCATAGGTTTTGAATATGGAAAGAGAAAAAATTAAAATCAACACAGAGTATATTAAACTTGACCAGCTTTTGAAATTTTCCGCAATTGCGGATACAGGCGGAATCGCAAAAGAAATAATTCTTTCCGGTGATGTTAAAGTCAACGGTGAAACCGTTTTGCAAAGAGGAAAAAAAATCAGAAGCGGCGATGAAGTGAATATTTCAAATCAAATCATTCTATTGGTAGAATAGTTCGATTGTGCTATGCAAATTGAGAGAATTAAGGTAGAAAATTTCAGAAATCTCGAATCTGTGGAAATTTTTCCCGATAAAAGGCTTAATATTATTACAGGAAAAAATGCACAAGGCAAAACCAACCTTTTAGAGGCAATTTGGCTTTTTACAGGATGCAGAAGCTTTCGAGGAAGCAAAGAAAAAGATAATATTAAGCTGGGAGAAGAATTGTTTTGCGCCGAAATTGACGTAAATTCGCAGAATCGTGTCAGCAAATTTTCATATAAGACGAAAAAAGGCGCAATTAAAGAAAAAAAAGTCAGCATAAACGGCGTTGATATTACAAAAAATTCCCAGCTTTTCGAGCGCTTTATGTGTATAATATTTACACCGGAGGATTTGGAACTTTCAAAAGGTTCGCCCGAAAAGCGAAGAATTTTTCTTGATTTGGGTATATCTCAAATAAAACCTAAGTATATAGGCGCTATAAACAGCTATTCAAAAATATTGGCACAACGCAACTGTATGCTGAAAAATCGCTTTGAAAGTATTGATTGCGATTTTGAAATTTGGGATGACCAGCTTTGCAAAATAGGTACTTATATTTCTAAAATGCGGCTTGCATATGTAAATCAATTGCAAATTTATTGCAATGAGCTTTATGAAAAAATAAGCGGCGGCGAAAAACTTGAAATTTCACTTAATTCTTGTGTATTTAATAATACAAATAGTACTGATGAAAAAGAAATATACAATTTGTATCATAAAAAAATGCAGGAACATTTTGAAGATGACAAGCGTTTAGGCTTTACAACCTTCGGCATTCACCGAGATGACCTTATAACTAAGATAAACGGGCTTAATTCACGTGATTTTGGTTCGCAGGGGCAAAACAGAAGCATTGCTTTGTGCATGAAAATTGCCGAGGCTCTGATTTTTTCAAACGAATGTCGTGAAACGCCAATCGTTTTGCTTGATGATGTTTTTTCCGAGCTGGATTCTCAACGAAGAAGCTTTATTTTAAATATTGTCGAAAATATGCAGATTTTTATTACCTGCTGTGATGCAAACGATATTTTGAAATATAAAAAGGGAAAGATTTTTTATGTTGAAAACGGAAGCTACAAAGCGTTGAAATAATCAAATTTATTTTACAAATGGTAATATGTTGATATGTATATACATTTAGGAAATGATGTTGCGATAAATTCAAAGGATATTGTAGGCATTTTTGATTTGGAAAATACCTCTGTCGGTAAGATTACGAGAGAGTTTTTCAAAAAATCAACGAAAGAAAACAGAATAATAAATGTTTCACTTGATATGCCTAAAAGCTTTGTAATTTGCAAAAATAAAGAATGCGAAAAAATATATATAACTTCGCTTTCATGTGCAACGCTTTTAAAAAGATACAATAAAAATTAATGATATATTTTTTGGAGGGAATATTTTGTCAGAAGAATTGAATGTAAATTTTAATGTTGAAGATGATTACGGCGCAAGTCAAATTCAGGTGCTTGAGGGGCTTGAGGCGGTAAGAGTCAGACCGGGTATGTATATCGGTTCAACAGGTGCAAGGGGCTTGCATCACCTTGTTTATGAAATTGTGGATAACGCAATCGACGAGGCGCTTGCCGGTTATTGCAGTGAAATCAGGGTTGATATTTTAAAAGATAATATTATTGAAGTTAGCGATAACGGACGAGGTATTCCTACCGGTATTCATCCGACTGAAAAAATTTCCGCAGCAACTGTTGTTTATACCGTTTTGCACGCAGGAGGAAAATTCGGCGGCGGCGGATATAAGGTTGCAGGCGGTTTGCACGGCGTCGGTGCTTCGGTAGTTAATGCCCTTTCGGAATGGCTGGAATTTTGGGTTTATGACGGAAAACATATTCATCATCAAAAATTTAACAGAGGAAACTACGACAAACCCATTGAAATTATAGGTGAAACCGAAAAAACCGGCACAACCGTAAGATTTAAAGCCGACAGTGAAATTTTTGAAACAACTGTTTACGATTATGAAATTTTGTTGCAGCGACTTAGAGAACAGGCATTTTTGAATGCGGGAATAAAAATTGTTTTTTCGGATTTACGTGATGAAAACGATATAAAAAGCGAAGTTTTGCATTATGAGGGCGGTATAAGACAATTTGTCGAGCATATGCTCAAAACCAGAGATTTAGACCCTATATCCGATAATGTTATATATTTTTCCGGCGTTCAGGAAGATATGATTTGCGAAATTGCCATGCAGTATAACGACAGCTATAACGAACTTATACTTTCATTTGCAAACAATATTCACACAACAGACGGCGGTACACATGAAAATGCTTATAAAAATTCGCTGACAAAGGTTATAAACGAATACGGTAAAAAATTCGGTTTGTTGAAGGAAAACGACAAACTTTTGGGTGATGATGTAAGAGAAGGTTTGACAGCTGTCGTTTCGGTTAAACTTACAAATTGCGAATTTGAAGGACAAACTAAAGGCAGGCTCGGTAATCCCGAGGTAAAACCCTTTGTTGAAAAGCTTGTAAGTGAAAAATTGATGAATTTTCTTGAAGAAAATCCGTCGGTTGCAAGGGCTATTTTCGATAAAAGCATAAACGCTCAAAAGGCAAGAGAAGCCGCAAAACGTGCAAGAGAGCTTACAAGAAGAAAAAGTGCGCTTGAAAGTGCTTCATTGCCGGGAAAATTGGTAGACTGTTCTGAAAGAGATGCCGAATTTACTGAAATTTATATAGTCGAGGGTGATTCTGCGGGCGGTTCTGCGGCAAACGGCAGAGATAGGCGTTATCAGGCAATTTTGCCGCTTTGGGGTAAAATGCTCAACGTTGAAAAGGCTAAAATCGACAGAATTTACGGCAATGATAAATTACAGCCTGTTGTTACCGCTTTGGGAACGGGCATCGGTGAGGATTTTGATATTTCAAAATTGCGCTACGGCAAGGTTATTATCATGGCGGATGCCGACGTTGACGGTGCGCATATCAGAACATTGCTTTTAACGTTTTTCTTCAGATTTATGCGTCCTTTGATTACAAACGGCAATATTTATCTTGCGCAGCCTCCGCTGTTTAAAATTCATAGAGGTCAAAATGTGAAATATGCTTACAGTGATGAAGAGCGTGATAAATTTATATCCGAACTTTCGGAAAACGGTAAGTATAAAGTTAATGTGCAAAGATATAAAGGTCTTGGTGAGATGGACTCCGAACAGCTTTGGGAAACAACAATGGATCCGAAACACCGTATTATGAAGCGTGTTGAACTTCTTGACGCTGTTAAAGCCGATGAAACCTTTACTATTCTTATGGGAGATAAGGTATCGCCAAGAAAGAATTTTATTGAGAAAAATGCAAAATATGCAGTTAATATAGATATATAAATTTACTATTTGTATTATTTAAAGGAATTTCAATGGAAAGTAAAAATACTTTAGGGCTTGAAAATATTGATGATGAACAGCCTTTGCTTGTAAAAGAATACAGCATTGATATTGAAACATATAAATCGGGATTTGTATTGTTTCAAAAAATGTTTGCAAAAAAACGCAACATTGTTTTCACCGTATTGCTGCTGGCTGTTTCAATTTATAATGTATATCAGGCGGTAGTTTATCCGGAATTTATGTCGAGCTGTATTTTGATAATTCTTGTGTGCTTGTCACTTATTTTTATCATTTGGAATAATGCAAGACTTTTGAAAAAAAATTTCGGGCGTTCTCTTGATGATATCAAGGGAGATATTGAAAAAGATAAATATGAATTGAAAGTTTTCGATACATATTTAAAACTTGCCTCTGAAATTTTTGTTTCCGAAGAGGACAAAAAAGCTTTGCGTGAAGAGATGGAAACCGATGAAGCTTATGAAAAAGAGCTTGAAAGTTATATTCATCCGCCGATAACGGTTATGAATCTTAAAATTGACAATGTAAAAGTTGTTGAAAACGAAAATCTTTTTATTCTTTATGAGAAAAAATCGATTTTTTATATAATTCCGAAAAGTATTTTGAATGATGAGGAATATACAAAACTAAAGGAAATTTTCAAAAATAATCTTGAAAATCTTTTCAAAGATATTTCAAAAACAAAATAAAAAATAAAAAAGGTTGTGACACGATTTTGAGTGAAATAAACAACAACGAAAATTATTTCATTAACAACAAAACAAAGGTTATTGATGTTGATATTGATAAAGAGATGCGTCAATCTTTTATCGAATATTCAATGTCCGTAATTACGGACAGAGCTTTGCCTGATGTAAGAGATGGATTAAAGCCTGTTCACAGACGTATTCTTTATACAATGTTTGAAAACGGACTTACGCCGGATAAGGCGACGAGAAAATGCGCCGATACCGTAGGTTCGGTTTTGGGTAGATATCATCCGCACGGCGACGCTTCGGTTTATGACGCACTTGTGCGCCTTGCGCAGGATTTTTCATTGCGTTTTCCGCTGATTCACGGTCAGGGAAACTTCGGTTCAATTGACGGATACCCTGCCGCCGCTTATCGTTATACCGAGGCAAAGCTGTCTAAAATTTCGCTTGAAATGCTTACCGATATCAACAAAGATACAGTTGATTTCAGATCAAATTTCGATGACCGTTTGCAAGAGCCTACCGTTCTTCCGTCAAGATTTCCGAACCTTTTGG
>CAZBAI010000012.1:0-54051 GCA_964490175.1 uncultured Oscillospiraceae bacterium
TCAAAATATTACTTGATTTTTTTGTTTGGGTATTGACTTTTTATAGCTGGTCTTTTTGTATATTATTGTTCTTCCTGATTTGTATTGTGAAGAAAATATTCAACCGAATCAATCAGTGCGATAAGGCTTGCTTCGATTATATCGGGTGAAACGCCGACGGTTGACCACTGGCGCACGCCATCGGTGCTTTCGATAATTACCCTTGTGAGTGAAGCTGTCGCATTGTTTTCGTCAAGCACACGCACCTTATAATCGGCAAGATACATATTTCGCACCTGCGGATAAAACACGCTCAATGCCTTGCGCAGAGCAAGGTCGAGTGCGTTTACGGGTCCGTTGCCGAGTGATGCGGTAATTTCGCTTTCGCCGTTTACGGCGATTTTTATGGTAGCACTTGATTGCAATTCGCCGTCAATGCAGGGATATTCGTCGATAACCTTATATAAAATCAATTTAAAATGCGGTTTATATTTGGAAAGTGCATTCAGCACGATAAGCTCAAAGCTTGCATCGGCGGCTTCAAAGCTGTAACCTAAGTGTTCCATTTCCTTGATTTTTTCGAGAATCAGGCGAACCTCGGGCGATGCTTTTGTAATAGCCTTGTCGTGCGTAAGCTCGCTGCATTTTGCAAGCACGGTACTTCTGCCGGAAACCTCGCTCATGAGAAAACGCCGTTGATTGCCGACAAGGGCAGGGTCGATGTGCTCGTATGATGAACTTTCTTTAAGCATTCCGTCGGTGTGCAAGCCGCCCTTATGTGCAAATGCGCTGCGTCCGACATAGGGCTTGTTTGAGTGAATCGGCTTGTTGGCGATTTCGGCAAGGGTTTTTGCCGTCAAACTTAAAGCGCTTAGCCGACCTTGCACTTCAAAATCGGTTTTCAGCATGATATTGGGTATCAGTGTTGAAAGATTGGCGTTTCCGCACCGTTCGCCGATACCGTTGAAAGTGCCTTGTATGTGCATCGCACCTGCCTTGATTGCCGCAAGTGAGTTTGCAACGGCACAGCCGGTGTCATCATGGCAGTGAACGCCGATTTTAGTGCTTTTAAAGCGCTTTACAACTTCTTTGACAATTGCGAAAACATCATCCGGCAAACAGCCGCCGTTTGTATCACAAAGGCAGATTATATCGGCATTGCCGGCAACCGCCGCTTCTACAACTTTGATTGCATATTCACGGTTGACCTTGTATGAATCGAAAAAATGCTCGGCGTCAAAAATCACCTCACGGTTATTTTTTTTGATATATTCAACCGTTGCGGTGATAAGTTTTAGATTATCACGCCCCGATATGCCGATGATTTCAAGCGCCTGCGCCTCGCTTGCCTTGCCGCATACGCAAATAACTTCGGCATTGCTGTCGATAAGCGCTTTTAAGTTTTCGTCATTTTCGGGCAAAAGGCTTTTGCGCACCGTGCTGCCGAAAGCGCAAAGTTTTGAGTTTTTTAGCTTAATTCGGCTTGCCTTTTCAAACACTTCACGGTCGGTTTTGTTTGAAGCCGGAGTGCCCGCCTCGATATAGTTAATGCCGAAAGAATCGAGTAATTTCAGGGTTTTCAGCTTGTCGCTTACCGAAAACGAAACGTTTTCACACTGTGCCCCATCACGCAAGGTCGTATCCAGCAGAGATATTTCCATATATCTTCCCCATTATTGATATAGATAATTATTGATATAGATAAAACTGATTGCTTTAAGGTTATAAAACTGATTGCTTTGAGGTTATTATAACATATTGCAGACTTCATTGCAAGCAGATTCAGCAAATTTAATACAATATGCCTTTACTTTAAGTTGATTTTGTTGTATAATGCAGAATATGCTTTATTGAAGTGAGGTGGTTTTTTGCAAAAAGGCAGATACTTTTTAAAGTCAGTCGCCTTGTGTGCTTTATCCGGCGCTTTGACCTCAATATCGTTTTCGTTTGAAAAGCTTTGGTTTTTGTGCTTTTTTTCGCTTATGCCGATGTTTTTCGCCAAAACAAGGTATATGTGCAATTTAAATTTCCGCCAAGCATTTTTTTCGTTTTTTATATACGGATTTTCGCTTTATTCAACCCTTATGCTTTGGTTGCTTGAGCTTTCGCCGGTGCTGGAAGAAAAAATGTCGAAAGTTTTTGCGTGTGTGTTGATTTTGGCAGGCGTTGCGTTTGCTTCGCTTTTGCTCGGAATATATTATGCTGTGCCGCTAAGCTTATCAAAAATAATTTCAAAAGGGGCAATGACAGATTGCGTTACCTTTGCATTTTTGTATATTTTGGGTGAATATTTAACTCAATCGTTTACTCCGCTGTCGTTTCCGTGGGCAAGGCTTTGTGTTATCGCAACGCCGTTTAAAGCATTTGTTCAAAGCGCAAGCTTGCTTGGCGGGCTTTTTGTTTCGCTGATTATTGTGCTGTTCAACTGCATGCTTTGCATTGCACTGCAAAATGCAAAATCACCGAAAAAAAGTGTTTGCTATGCACTTTGCGCCTTGATATTGTTCGGCGCAAATACACTTTACGGCGTAGTTTCACTCAATAGTGACGATAATGCGCCGCAAAAATGCAATGCCGTTGTCGTTCAGGGCAATTTTTCGGGGCTTTCAAAGTGGCGCAGCAGTCGTGAGGAAATTATTTTGACTTACATAAGCTTGGCGGAAAATCTTATCGACGAAAACACCGAATTTGTTGTTTTCCCCGAAACAGCAGCACCGTTTCGGCTTTATCAAGACGAAAATTCGCTGAATATGCTGACCGATTTTGCAAATAAAAATGATGTTGTACTCATAACGGGCGTGTTTTACGAAGAAAACGGAAATGTTTACAATTCGCTTGTCTGTATTGAGCCGACAGGGGAGATATCGCAGCCGTATCACAAGCAGGTGCTTGTTCCTTTGGGTGAATATGTTCCTTTTTCAGATTTTTTGGAAAAGCACTGTCCCGAGCTTTTTGAAATCATCGGATACATTACGCCGGGCGAGGAAAACGGCGCAATTTCGACATCAAACGGCGTGATAGGCGGCGTCATCTGCTACGAATCGATATATCCGAATATCGTGCGGGATACCGTTTCAAACGGCGCTTTGGTGATAACTCTTATAAGCAACGACTCGTGGTTTGGCGAAAGTCCCGCACTGTATCAGCACCATGCGCACGCAATTTTAAGGGCGATTGAAAACAACCGCTATGTGCTGCGTGCGAGCAGTACGGCAATCACTTCGATTATCGACAATCACGGCAACGTTATAACAAGTGCCGTTGCGCTGACAAGTGATGCCGTAAAGGCGGATTTTGCGAAAATATCGACAAAATCTCTTTATACACGTATCGGTGATATTGTGCTGTTGCCGTCGGTTTTTATGCTGACTTATGCACTGTATATCGCCGCTGAAAGAAAACATTTTAAAAAATCATCGAAATAAAGCGATGACATCTGTACCGAAAACGGTACTGTAAGTGAATATACGGGCAATATATTTTTACTGTACCGAAAACCGTTCTGATATAGCTTGACCTTTTTTTGAATCGGTGTTAAAATCACGTTGAGCTTAAAAAAGCTCTATCTTGATTTTGAAGGTGATTTAAATGAAAAGGGTAAATGATATAATAGGATTATCGGGTGTTGCGCTTTTGTTTATTGCGGCGGCAATGAGCGATTCGGGCACGGCTTCGCTGGCTAAGGTTATCGCTGTCGGCACAATCGCATCGCTGATGATACTGCTTTCACTCGGCAATGCAAACAAAGAATTGCAATCGGGCGAAGAAAACTGAAAAATTAAAGCGCAGACTTTATTTTGCAAAAATAATGCATAAAGTCTGCGCTGTTTTTTTGTGTATGATTGTGCGCTATGCGGATTTTACGAGCAGTACAATCGAAATATTATCCTGCGAGCCGTTCTTTAATGCAAGCTCATAAAGGCACCGCAAACGGCGGTCAAGCGGAAGCGGCAGTGCAAGCGTTGCTTCAATATCGTCATCATAGACATAATCGGTCAGCCCGTCCGTGCACAGCATTAAAATATCGCCAAGCTCAAAATTGTCGGAAATTTCGCCGATTTGAGGCTCAATGCAGCCGTTTTTCGCACCTATAGCCGCCAAAACAAGATTGCGTTCGGAATGAATACGCTTTTGCTCGTGCGAGATTTTTCCGTTATCATAAAGCATTTCAACAAAAGATTGGTCTTTCGATATCTGTTCAAGGCAATTGTTTCTAAAGCGATAGAGCCTTGAATCGCCCACGTTTGCATAACAGGGCGTTGCGTTTTTGCTTATCAGCAATGCGCAAAGCGTTGTTTGCATATCCAAACCGTGATAATCTTTTTTTGAAATTTTTATGATTTTTTCGTGAATATCAAGCACAAGCTTGCCAAGCTTTTTTTTTGAAAAAGCATTAGCGTCCGATAAAAGCCGCAACGTTGTTTTTGAAGCAATTGCGCCGTTTTGCGAGTTCGATACGCCGTCGGCAACGGCTATAAAAAAATCGCCGTTCGGATTTAAAACGCATTCACCGTCGGTAATAACCTTGTTAGATACGAGCACGCAGTCATCATTTTGCGGCAGCACGCCTTTTTCGCAAATGCAGCAGCAAAGATACTGTGATTTTTTATGCTTATTGCGCATATGCATCGATAAAATCAAAAATCAACTTGCGGTCATCATCGCTGACCTTAATATATTCATACTTACCGTCAACGCAATCGCCCACGGCAATATAGTTGCAATCCTCATCGGTGCAGGGATAAAGCACAACATCCTTACCGTCGATAACATATGTAAGCCTGATATCGCCGAAATGGCAAGTGTCAAGCTCACCTTTGTGAACCACACCGCTGCACGCATCGACAAAATCGTCATATTCATCATTGCCCGTACCTGTGCAAATTGATATAACGCAGCCGTTTGCCTGAATTTCAAGCGATGAAGCACCGGCTGTATTCAACGTGCCCGAGCATGAGCAAAGCAATGCGGCATTAACCGAAACAGCCGCCGCCAAAAGCAATTTTTTCATTTTTTTATATACCTTTCTGCGAGATAAAAAGCGCCGATTTAATTAAAAATACTGTCCTTAAGCAAAAGTTCGACAGGGCAGTGGTCGCTGCCGAAAATATCGTTGCGTATTACTACATCGTCGATATATTTTTCAATCCTGTTTGAAACAAGAAAATAATCAATTCGCCAGCCTGCGTTCCTCTCACGGGATTTGTTCATATAGCTCCACCAAGTATAGGCGTGCTCTTTATCGGGATAAAGCAACCTGAAAGCATCGGTAAAGCCGCTGTCTAAAATTGCGGAAAGTTTTTGGCGCTCTTGCGGCGTAAAGCCTGCGTTTTTCGTATTTGTTTTCGGATTTTTAAGGTCAATTTCGTTGTGTGCGACGTTTAAATCGCCGCAGCAGATAACAGGCTTTGTTTTGTCAAGCAAGCAAAGATAATCCTTAAAATCGTCCTCCCAATCCATACGGTAGTCGAGCCTTGCAAGCTCTTTTTGCGAGTTAGGCGTATAGACGTTTACAAGAAAGAATTTTTCATATTCGCAAGTGATGACCCTGCCTTCTTTATCGTGCTTTTCAATGCCGATTCCATAAGAAACGTTCAACGGCTTTTGCACGCCGAAAACCGCCGTTCCGGAATAGCCTTTTTTTTCGGCGCTGTTCCAATAATCGCTATAGTGCGAAAAATCGAAATCAGCCTGCTGTTTTTGCATTTTGGTTTCCTGAACGCAGAAAATATCGGCATTTGCACTGTTAAAATAATCCATAAAGCCTTTGGTCATGCACGCACGCAGACCGTTGACATTCCATGTGACGATTTTCATAGCGTTTTTTCCTCAATATATTAAAGCTCGGTAGGTTCAAATCTCACTCTGATATCGGGCAGAGCGTTAATTGTTGTATATGTGTTCATATCGCCGTTTTCGGCTTCAAGGTCGTTTTCTCCCGAGAAAGGCGGCGCAAAAATCTTCAAGGTCAAATCTGCTGCACGTTCAAGCGGCTTTTCATAGAAAGCGGGCATAAAGTCAACGCATTTGCATTCGGGTGATTTATAAAACCATTTTCCGTTAATTTCCAGCATAAGGTTTGAATCATCGTTAAAATATGCCTCACAGAATGTGGGGTTCTTTTCAAAGCAAAGCGCAATTTCAAGACCCTCGGCGTCTTCCGCACCGCCCCAACGAAGCGTTACGGGCAATTGCACATCTTCTAATTGCGTAATTTGTGGCATAAAATATTCATCATGCAAAATGTTTTTGTATACCGAAAGCTCCGGCTGTTCAAATCCGCAATCGGCATTTGAAGGGTCTTGAATTTCAAGGCCGAGCCTGCCTCTGTCACGGAATTGATAGAAAGTGATTGAGGTCAGCCACTGCGCATTTTCATTTTTTACCGTATCGTAAAGCTCTTTAACCATTTGCGCCTGTTCATACGCTCCGGTAACATCGCCGTCAACATTTAATTCACCCAAAGTCATAGGCTTAGCTAACCCTGAATTGATTTGGCAAAAACGCTCATAACTGCGCTTTGTAAGATTAAACATATCGCTGATTTTATAGCGTGCGTGTGTATTTCCACCACGTTCCGCAACATCATAAGGCCAGCCCCAGTGAAGCGCCGGATATTTATCAACCGACCAGATATCGGTTTTACATACGGCCTGTGAAAATTCTTCTTCACGCTCGATTTTTTCGGCGTCTTTGTGTTCAATTCCGCCTATACAGAGAATAAGCTTAACATTCGGAGCGTGCTTATGAAAAATCTCGGTTGCCCTTACAAAAAAGTCTGCGACTTCGGCATAACTGCAACGCTTGTTAAACGAAAACCAGTTGCCGGTCGCCTCATGGTTAATGCGCAAAAACATTCTGCCGAAAGTTTTAAGGTCGTTCGCAACGGCAATAAGGTGCTCGTCGCTGACATTCGGGTCAATTGTCAGCGTTAGGGTAACGTCCTGTCCGTGACGTCTGATATCACGCATTTGCTCAAACGGCTGTGAGTTTTTATCGCCGTTTAATCCGCCCTTGTAGGTGAAATAATCGTCATAAGGATAATCCCATGCAAAGCCCACATCATCGCTTGCGAAAGCAACGCTTGCCCTTTCGGGAAAGCCTTCGTCAAGGGGATAATAGCAGTACATAAGATTTACACTGCGGTGCGGTCTGCCGAGCTTGTTGATAATGTAATCCTGGCAAACGTATTCGCCTCGCTCGCTTCCGTCTGTGATATCAAGTGCGCATTTTGCCTTGCCTAAGTGTATTTTTTTTATATTTTCCATATTGTGTCCTCAAAGCACAAAATTTGTACTTTGCCGCAAAATTACGGCGTTGCGGTGTGCCGTTTTGGTTTTGTGAAAACGTTATCACAAGTGAGTATATCAGATAAAATCACAATTGTCAACGGACACGAAAAAAATCAAATTTTCGCACGCTTTAAAAGCAGTGAATTTGTGACAACCGAAACAGAGCTTAGCGCCATAGCCGAGCCTGCTATTATCGGCGAAAGAAAGCCGAGCGCCGCAAGTGGAATACCGATTGAATTATAGAAAAACGCCCAAAACAGGTTTTGCTTGATTTTGCGCATGGTTTTTTGCGAAAGCACTATTGCCTTTGCAACCAGTGTGGGATTTGCACCCACAAGCACGATATCGCCCGATTCCATGGCAACATCTGTGCCCGTGCTCATGGCAAAGCCGATGTCCGAGCGTGCGAGTGCTGGCGCATCGTTGATTCCGTCACCGACCATTGCGGTTGTGCCGTATTTTTCCATACAGTATTCGACCTTTTCAAGCTTATCTTTAGGCAAAACTCTCGCAAAAATTTCATCAATGCCGATTTGCGTGCCGATTTGCTTGGCGCACAGCTCATTGTCGCCGGTTATCAGCAAGGTTGCAATGCCGGCTACTTTCAAAAGCTCTATTGCGTCTGCCGAGGTTTCTCTGATAGCGTCAACAACGCCGAAAACTGCGCAAAGTTCATCGTTTATTTCAAGATATAAAACCGTATTTGCGGCGTTTTCAAGCTCAATCGCCTTTTGATAAAGTTCAGATTCGCAATGCTTTGCCTTGCCTAAAGTGATTTTTTTGCCGTTTAATTTTGCCTGTATACCGAATCCTGCGATTTCTTCAAATTCTTCAATTTCGTAAAAATTCCCGTCATAATTGCTGAGAATCGCCTTTGCAAGCGGATGCTCCGAAAGCCTTTCGCACGATGCGCAGATTTTCAAAGCTTCGTTTTCATCAAGTGTGCCGTTTGTGATGATTTTTTCAAGCGTAGGTCTGCCTTCGGTAAGCGTGCCGGTTTTGTCGAAAATCACAGCGTCTATTTCGCACGCTTTTTCGAGCGTATCGGCATTTTTTATCAAAATACCGTTTTGTGCGCCCAAACCTATGCCCACCATAAGCGCAGTTGGCGTAGCCAGCCCAAGCGAGCAGGGGCAGGCGATTACCAAAACCGATACCGCACGGGAAATGCTTTCGGAAACTCCCACATCAAACAGCAGTGAAAGCACGAGCGTAATCACCGCAATTATGCATACTGCGGGCACAAAAATCGCCGAAACCTTGTCGGCAACGTTTTGAATATTCGCTTTTGAAGATTGCGCTGTTTCGACCATTCGCACGATCTCCGAAAGAACCGTGCCGCTGCCGACGCTTTGCGCTTTGATGTTTACAGAGCCGTTTAAATTGGTTGTTCCCCCGAAAACCTTATCGCCGCATTTTTTCAAAACCGGCATACTTTCACCGGTCAGCATAGATTCGTCAACCGTAGTTTGCCCGGATATCACAATACCGTCTGCGGCGATTGAAGCGCCGGGTTTTACAACGACAATATCGCCGATTTCTACGTTTTCAATGCCTATCGTGATTTCCTCGCCGTTTCTTATAACAACGGCGCTTTTCGGGCTTAAATCCATAAGCTTTGTAATTGCCGACGAAGTTTTGGATTTTGCGTTTGTTTCAAGCGTTTTGCCGAGCAAAATCAATGTGATTACCACAACTGCGCCTTCAAAATAAAATTCCGTTTTTCCGGCAATAAGGTTGTACAGGCTGTATCCGAATGCCGCAGTCGTACCGAGGCTGACTAAAACGTCCATACTCGGCGAACCGTTTCTGAGCGAATGAAACGCACCGACGTAAAACTGCATACCGATGACAAATTGCACGGGAATCGCCAGCAAAAGCTGCCACAAGCCGTTTGAGTGCATAGCGTGTGTTATTTCGGCATTTGGCATAGCCATCATGAAAAACATCATAACAAGAAACGGCAGTGCGAAAATCAGCGAAATTATAAATTTGATTTTCAGTGATTTCAGCCTTTTCGCATTTGCGGTGATTGGGTCGTCGATTACGCTGTATCCGGCTTTTTCAACGGCTTTTGTGATTTTTTTGATATCGGTGATATCAGGGTCAAATTCAATATCCGCTTTGGCGCTTGCATAAGAAACCTGCGCCGAAATTACACCGCTTGTAGCACAAAGCGCCTTTTCAACGGCGGCGGCACAGCGCACACAGCTCATTTTGCCGATAGACAGTCTTAATTTTTCCGACATATCGCTTACTTTTTCACGCAGGCTTTAAAGCCGAGATTTGTTATGCAATCGACAATGCTTTTTTCATCGCACTTTGCTTGGTCGAATTTAACTAAAGCGGATTTGTTTTCAAGGCTTACCGAAGCGCTTTTTACGCCGCTTATCTCACCGAGCGCTTTTTTAACCGAAGCTACGCAGTGGTTGCAGCTCATTCCCTCGATTGAAACCGTAATTTCCTTGATGTTGCTTTTGAATCCAAACATAATTTTGTTCTCCTTTAAATTAAATTTACTGTATATTTGCTGCATAGAGCACATCTGCCGCGTCGATAATTCCCTCGGCGATTGCCTTTGCGTATTCTTCTTTATATCTGTCAAACAGCAGATTATCGCTGTCGTCTGTGATAAAACCCAGCTCAACAAGACAACTCGGCATTTGCGTTGCGGAATTGACGTAGTAGTTGTGCTCGTTGCCTTTATCGTCACGGTAGCCCTCTTTAACGCCTCGGCTTTGGGTTATCGTATCGCTTGAAAATTTGCTTAATATTTTCTGCGCTAAAAGTGCGTCATCGGCGTTGTTTTCACTGTTTATCCATATTTCAACACCGTTGCCGATATCGGCGCTGTTGCGGTGCACCGATACAAACAAATCGGCATTGATATCATTTGCGATTTCGCACCGCTTTTCAAGCGAAATAAAGGTGTCATCGCTCCTCGTCATAACAACCTTGATGTTGCCGTATCTTTCAAGCTCTGATTTTACAAGTGCCGCAACGCAAAGCACATCGTCCTTTTCATAGCGTGTGTTGTCGAAATTAACAGCGCCGACATCATCGCCGCCGTGACCTGCGTCAATAACAACGGTCAGCATATTTTCGTCTTCATCGGAACTGTCGCTTTCCGACATATAGACCGTATCAATGCTTTTTGCGTCTTTTTCTTTATCGTTGCCGCCCGAAAACAAATCGGCGGTACACGAAACCATTTTTGCCAATATATAAAATATTATTGCCGCAAATACGATAAGTATTATAATGCGGTCGATTCTGAGTTTTCTTTTCTTTGCCATGTCACACCTAAAAAAACAAATACAGTTTCAAAAAACAAACGTACATTGTATATTTTACCATATTGTGCAACCAAAGTAAAGCATTTATTTTTTGAAGAAATCTGAATTTTTTGGCTTAAATCTACATCAAGGGAGAAAAAAGCCGAAGCAGACGGATTTTTGCGGCAATAAAGCAATTTTTCGGTTTAAATTGCCCATATGAAATTTTCATGCTTTGCGAAAACAGATTTGCAAAATCGTTTTGCACCTGCGCTACGGCTTTTGATTTGTACATATAAACGCCGTTTTCAAAATGCATATAAAAACTTCGGAAATCAAAATTCACCGTCGAAACGATAGCACTGTCGCCGTCGGCGCAAATCATTTTCGAGTGAACAAAGCCTTTGGTATATTCGTAAATTTCAACGCCGCTTTCTATCAGTGCGTCATAATTAGACCTTGTCACCTCGTGCACCCATTTTTTATCGGGAATGTGCGGCGTGATGATTTTCACATCAACTCCGCTTTGTGCGCTTAATTTCAGCGCCTTGGCAATTTCGCTGTCCAAAATCAAATAAGGCGTGCATATATAAATATGATTTTGCGCCGTGCCGATAAGGTTCATATAAAGGCTTTTGCCGACGGTAATGCTGTCATAAGGCTCATCTTCAAAGCAAACCGCAACGCCGTCGCTTTTTTCTTGCTTTGCGCAAAAAAACCTTGCTTCCGTTTGCAAAACTTTTTTGTTATTCGCAAAATGCCAAAGCGACAAAAAGCTTGCCGTCATATCATCAACGGCGTCGCCGCAGAGCATAACCGCACAGTCTTTCCAATGACCGTGCAATGTGATTTTGTTGATATATTCATCGCTTAAATTAACGCCGCCGGTAAAGCAGCATTTTCCGTCGATTACGGTGATTTTTCGGTGATCTCTGCTGTTTAAAAAGCTGTCAACAGAGGCTCTGTAACGGTTGAAAACGCAAGCGTCTATGCCGAAAGATTTGAGCTTTTTGCAGTAATACGGCGGCAAATAGTTTATTGTGCCCATATCGTCATACAAAACACGCACGGTAACGCCGCTTGCCGCTTTTTCTTTCAGTATATCCAGAATACTGTTCCACATAAAGCCTTCGTTGATAATAAAATATTCAATAAATATAAATTCTTCGGCGCTTTTCAGCTTTTGAAGATATACTTTGAAAAAATCTTCGCCGCTTTCAAAATATGTCGTTTCCGTATTTGTGCGCACCCTTGATTTTACCGTGCTTTCAAGATAGTTTATCTGCCGCCTTGCCGCCGAACTTAAATTGATATTAAAAGTTTCGCTTCGATTTTCACCTTGCAGCGAGCAAACCTGCGATTTGTTTTGCATAAGGCGTAAAAGCGTTTTCTTAAAAGGTTTTCTGTAAGAGAACATATAGTAAAACAGCCAGCCGAAAACGGGAAATACCGTCATCAAAATAAGCCATGAGATTCTGAACGAAGGGTTTTGATGTCCCGAAGCGACGCTTATCGCCACAATCAGCGATATGACATAAAGCGTGATATAAATTGCAACGGAATGCGCCGAAAGTGTAAAAATCGGAAAAAACAGCACCGATATCTGGACAAGAATGAAAACGCTTGTGAGAAAAAGCCTGCCGGTAATAAATTTAAACAGCTTGCCCATTTTAAAAAACATCCTTTCTTTGTTCTTTTTTGCCGTATTTTTTATCACTTATCATACAACAATATTTTTGCATATTTTCGGGCTAAATTTGAAAACTTTTCTTTTGTGAATGTAAAAATATATAAAAAATATTGAAATTCAAAAAAAGCTGTGATAAAATTAAACATAAGCTTTTTGTATTATGAAGCTTTTATGACGTTATCAGGATATTATTTTGGCTCAGGGAGTGTAAAATATATGGCAAAATTTAATGTTTCGCTCAAAAAAATTATCGATGAATTTAAGCTTGAGGTGCTCTATACTCCGCAAGACCCGCAGCAGCTTTTGATTGAAGAAACCGAGGTGAACCGCCCGGGGCTTCAAATTATGGATTTTTACGAATACTTTAATCCCGAAAGATTGCAGATTATCGGAAAGGTTGAGTTTGCCTGCCTTTCGGTTCTTGAAGACCGTGTGCGCCGAGATAGGCTTGAAAAGCTCTTTGCGCAGGGCATACCCGCACTCATCATCACAAGAGAACTGCCGCTTTTCCCCGAAATGATGGAGCTTGCCGAAAAATATGAAGTGCCCATGCTTCGTTCAAGCGATTCGACCTCAAACTTTATGGCAAGCCTTATAGCGTTTTTGAATCTCAATCTCGCACCGAGAATTACACGCCACGGCGTTTTGATTGAAATTTACGGCGAGGGCGTGCTGATTGTCGGTGACAGCGGCGTCGGTAAAAGCGAAACCGCAATTGAGCTTGTGAAAAGAGGACATAGGCTTGTTGCCGATGACGCAGTAGAAATCAGAAAAGTTTCAAACATTTCGCTTGTGGGTACTTCGCCGGACAATATCAGGCATTTTCTCGAATTGCGTGGCATAGGAATTATCAATGCACGCCGCCTTTTCGGTATGGGCGCTATCAAAGTTACGGAAAAAATCGACCTTATCGTCGAAATGGAAATTTGGAATCCGGACAAAATATATGACAGAATGGGCGTTGACAACGAATACACCTCGATTCTCGGAGTGAATGTTCCGTCAATAACAATTCCCGTAAAGCCGGGACGTAACCTTGCGGTGATTCTTGAAGTTGCCGCTATGAACAACCGTGATAAAAAACTCGGCTATAACGCCGCCGCAGAGCTGCTTGATAATCTCGGAATGGACATGGAGGTTCACGATATTATCAAAAAAACCGATATTTAATTTAAGCTTAAAAAAGGAAATTATTACAAATGCATTCCGATATTATTGATTTTTGTACCAAAAACGCTCTCGAAGCAAGGCTTGCCGAGCCGCTTTGCGAGCACACTACGATGAAAGTCGGCGGAAACTGCTCACTGCTTGTCTGCGTGAGCGAATCCGAAATATTGAAAGAGCTTGTATCTATGCTTGAAAAATACAGCGTTCGATATTTTGTTTTGGGGCGGGGGAGTAATGTTCTTGTTTGCGATGAGGGCTTTGACGGCGTTGTTATAAAGCTTACCGGCAGTCTTGCGCAAATCGAATGCTCCGGCTGCGAAATCACCTGCGGTGCGGGTGCTTCGCTTAAATCGCTGTGTGTTTGCGCATATGAAAATTCGCTTTCCGGGCTTGAATTTGCTTATGGCATTCCCGGAAGCGTCGGCGGCGCTTTGTTTATGAATGCCGGCGCATACGGCGGTCAGCTCGGCGATATAGTAAGCAGTGCGCTTTGCCTTGAAAACGGCGATTTGAAAACCTTAAACGTTGAGGAAATGGCACTTTCCTATCGCAAAAGCATTTTTATGCAAAGGCGTGATATGATTATTCTTGCCGTGACTATGCGCCTGAAAATCGGCGAAAAAAGCGAAATCAAGGCGAAAATGGATGAACTTATGTGCAAGCGGCGTGAAAAACAGCCGCTTGAATATCCGAGCGCCGGCAGTATGTTTAAACGACCGCACGGTTCATACGCTTCGCTTTTGATAGAGCAATGCGGATTAAAGGGATTTTCGGTCGGCGATGCGCAAATCAGTCAAAAGCACAGCGGTTTTGTCATCAACAAAGGCAATGCCGATTTTGCCGATATTATGGCGCTTTGCGATGCGGTGAAGAAAACCGTTTTTGAAAAAACGGGCTTTATGCTTGAGCTTGAGCCTGAAATTTTGAGGTGATATTCTAAACTATGGAATTTTTGATTGTAACCGGAATGTCCGGCTCGGGCAAGACGAATGTAATGCATTTTCTTGAAGATATGGGGTATTATTGTGTTGATAATCTGCCGCCGCAGCTTATATCGAAATTTGCCGATATCTGCGCACAGACCGGCAAAAACGTCGAAAAGGTCGCAATCGCCGTAGATATCAGAGTAGGCGACCTTATCAACCATATTTCCGATAATTTAAACGAGCTTAAAGAACAGGGCGTGCCGCTGAAAGTGCTCTTTCTCGATACAGCCGATGACGTTTTGCTCAACAGATATAAAGAATCGAGGCGGCGACATCCTTTAGACGAGCTTTCCAACGGTTCTCTTGCCGTTGCGATATCAATTGAAAGAGAAAAGCTTTGCTCACTTAAAGAAATGGCGGATTACAGCATAGATACCTCTGCGCTTTCGGTTGCAAGGCTGCATTCCGAAATTGCGGAAATGTTTCTGCAAAGCCAAAGCGATTCGATGATTATCGACCTGCTTTCATTCGGATTTAAATACGGCAGTGCCTCCGAAGCCGACTTGATATTCGACGTAAGGTGTCTGCCGAATCCTTATTATATACCCGAGCTTAAAAAGCTGACCGGCTGTGATTCTGTCGTGAGCGATTATGTTATGAGCTTTGAGCAGTCGCAAACACTTGCGAAAAAGCTTGAAGATCTTATAGATTTTCTTATTCCGCTTTATGTCAGCGAGGGCAAAAGCCGCATTGTTATCGCTTTCGGCTGTACCGGCGGCAAGCACCGTTCGGTGACCTTTGCCGAGTATTTTTACAGACATTTGTCCGCACAGTATTCAAACGTGCGTAAAAATCACCGTGATATTCAAAAATGATTTTTTTTAATATTCGCAATTCGGCAAAACAGGTAAAGGGAGGGCTTTAAGTTGTCGTTTTCATATACGGCAAAAACCGAAATATGCAAAAATATGACCGATTCAAAGCGCAGGTTTGCCTGCCTTTACGGCATTTTTATGTTTTGTAAATATTTCGGTGAAAGCCAAATCAGCTTTACAACAGGCTGCAAAGCTTCTTCAGAGCTTTTTGAAAGCCTTATGAGAGAGTTTTTTTCCAAAGATTTTACCGTTATCTCAAAGGTGCAAAAAAGCGGCGAAAAGCTCAGATATATACATAATATCGATAATACGCAAGCGGTTTTTGAGAAGTTTAATATAACGCATGAGCGTAACGGTCTTGATATTGATTTTATCGAAAGAAACGGTGTTGACGCATTTTTATCCGGTGCTTTTCTTGCTTGCGGAAGCGTTTTGGACCCCAAAAAAGAGTATCATTTTGAATTTGCGATTCATAACTCTGCGCTTGAAAGCGAGCTTATTGATCTGACGGAAAAGCTAAGCGGCGTTGTTTTGCGAAAAAGCACACGCCGCTCGCTTTGCTTTCTTTATGCAAAGGACAGCGAAAGCGTTGAAGAGCTTTTGACAATGGTCGGCGCAACCAAGTCGGCAATGCAGGTTATGCTTGTTAAAATCGATAAAAACGATAATAATTACGTCAACCGCATTACCAATTGCGACAGTGCGAATATCGATAAAATCGTGTCGGCTTCGCAAAAGCAAATTACGGCTATCAATAAAATAATTAAGCATAATGCGCTTGATAATCTCGGAAACGATTTGCGTGAGCTTGCGCTTTTGCGTATTGAAAACCCCGAGATGAGCCTGCGTGAACTTGGCGAAGCGCTTGAAAAGCCGATAGGCAGGTCGGGCGTTAATCACAGAATGAACCGATTGATTGAAATTGCAAAGGATTTGGAGTGAAAAATGTCAGATTTTGTCCATCTTCATCTTCACAGTGAATATAGCTTGCTTGACGGTGCCTGCCGCATTGAAAAGCTTGTCGAATATGTAAAAAGTATTGGGCAAAGCGCAGTTGCCGTCACCGACCACGGCGTGATGTTCGGTGCGATAAAGTTTTACAAATGCGCCAAAAAAGCCGGCATAAAACCGATTATCGGCTGTGAGGTTTATGTCGCCAAAAGGACGAGATACGATAAGGTGTATAAGGAAGATTATTCTCCGTATCACCTTATTTTGTTGTGCGAAAATAACTTAGGCTATCAAAATCTGATAAAGCTTGTTTCGCTTAGTTTTACGCAAGGTTTTTACAACAAGCCCAGAGTGGATATCGAGCTTTTGAAAAAATACGGCAAGGGGCTGATATGCTTATCGGGTTGCACAGCAGGGCAGGTGTGCCGAAAAATCGCCGAAGGAGATTATGCAGGCGCAAAGGAATGCGCTTTGACATATCGCAGTATTTTCGGCGAAAACAACTATTTTTTAGAAATTCAAAATCACGATCTGGATATTGAAAAGAAGGTTTTGCCGAAGCTTTTAAGACTTTCGGCAGAAACAAAGATTCCGCTTGTTGCCACAAACGATGCGCATTATATCGAAAAAAGCGATGCGAAAATGCAAAATGTGTTGATGTGCATTCAAACAAATTCAAAGGTTGACGCTCCGAATGCGATGAGCTTTAAAACCGATGAATTTTATATAAAAACCGCCGAGGAAATGCGTAAGCTTTTCGGCGGATATGATAATGCCATGGAAAACAGCGTAAAAATCGCCCAAAGATGCAATGTCGAATTTGAATTTGGGGTTATCAAACTGCCGAGATTTGAAAAAAGCGGCGTTTGCGACAACAAGGCTTTTTTTGAAAAGCTTTGCTATGATGGGCTTGCGCTGAAATATAAAGAAAACTATGATATTGCAAAAAAACGGCTTGAATATGAGCTTTCCGTGATAAATTCAATGGGCTATTGCGATTATTTTTTGATTGTTTGGGATTATATCAACTACGCTAAAAAACACGGCATTCCCGTCGGACCCGGCAGAGGTTCGGGCGCAGGCAGCATTTGCGCCTATTGCATTGGAATAACCGGCGTTGACCCTATAAAATATAATCTGCTTTTTGAGAGATTTTTAAACCCCGAACGTGTCAGTATGCCCGATTTTGACGTTGATTTTTGCATCGAGGGCAGACAAAGCGTTATCGACTATGTAAAACAGCGTTACGGAAATGACAAAGTCGTGCAGATTTGTGCGTTTGATACAATGAAAGCAAGGGGCGCTATCAGAGATGCCGGCAGAGCCATGGGCTTGCCCTATGCTGTGTGCGACACTGCGGCAAAACTTATTTCAAACAACGGTTTTTCGACAATATCCGATTCGCTGAAAAAAGAAAGAGAATTGAAGAATCTTTACGATTCAGACGAAAACGTGCACGAATTGCTTGATACCGCAATGAAAATCGAGGGTATGCCGAGGCACGTTTCAACCCATGCCGCAGGCGTTATAATATCGCAATTGCCCGTAAGCGACCTTGTTCCGCTGACCAAAAGCGACGAAGCGGTTATCACTCAATATGAAATGAGCGATATCGAAAGCTTGGGTCTTTTGAAAATGGACTTTCTCGGTTTGCGCAATTTGACGATTATACGTGATTGTGTAAATGAAATCGGAAAAAAAACCGGTTCTTTCGATATCGATAATATTCCGCTTGATGACAAAGGCGTTTTCGCAATGCTTTCGCAAGGGAAAACTATGGGCGTTTTTCAGTTTGAAAGTGCCGGAATGCGCTCTCTTCTCATTAGTTTAAAACCGGAATCCATTGAGGATTTGACCGCCTGTCTTTCGCTTTACCGACCCGGACCTATGGAAGCCGACGCTATTCCGAAATATCTTGCAAACAGACAAGACAAAGCAAAAATCAAATATAAAATACCGCAGCTTAAAAGCATTCTCGATGTGACCTACGGCTGTATTCTTTATCAAGAGCAGGTTATGGAAATCTGCCGTGTGCTTGCAAATTATACTTACGGGCGTGCCGACCTTGTCCGCAGGGCAATGGCAAAGAAAAAGCACGATGTTATGGAAAAAGAGCGTGAAAGTTTTGTTATGGGCTGCCGAAATAACGGTATCGACCCAAATGATGCAAACGAGCTTTTTGACGATATGTCAGGCTTTGCTTCTTATGCTTTTAATAAATCGCACGCTTGTGCATACGCATTGCTTGCCTATCAAACGGCATATTTAAAATATCATTATTTCGGTGATTATATGGCGGCGCTTATGACAAGCGTTTTGAGCAATACTCAAAAGCTTACCGATTATATTAACGAGTGGCAATCTTGCGGATATTTGCTTTATCCGCCAGATATCAACGAAAGCGAAGCGGGTTTTACCTATGACGGCAAAGGCATAAGGTTCGGCTTGCTTGCGATAAAAAATCTCGGACAAAGCGTTATATCCGCTATTATATCGGAGCGAGGCAAAAACGGTAAGTATCTTTCTCTTCCGAGCTTTTGCGAGCGAATCGAGCCTTACGGCATAAACAAGCGTGCAATCGACAGCCTGATAAAATCAGGCGCTATGGATTGTTTGCACCTAAATCGCAAAACAATGCTGGAAAATTACGAAAAATTTTTGAGCGCCCCCGGTTCATACAACAGTGCGATAGAGGGTCAAATTTCGTTTTTTAACGCAATGGAGATAAAGTACGAGAAAAAAATCGAAAACACCGAAGAATTTAATCGGCAAACTTTGCTTTGGATGGAAAAGGACGTTACCGGAATATATATATCGGGACACC
This sequence comes from uncultured Oscillospiraceae bacterium, assembly GCA_964490175.1. Lineage (GTDB taxonomy): Bacteria > Bacillota > Clostridia > Oscillospirales > Ruminococcaceae > RGIG3077. The sequence goes on from CAZBAI010000012.1 coordinate 18,980, forward strand.
CTGTGCTAAAGTATAAGCCGCTTTCCGAGGTTATGCGCCTGCCTAAGCTTTGCGATATCACAAATACGGAGGACAGTGCAAAAAAACGTTTTGCCGATAAGGATAAGTGTGCGTTTTTCGCAGTACAGCTTTCAATGCAAAAGCATACCGCAAAAAACGGCGAGGCAATGTGTTTTCTGAATGTTGAAGATGACACAGCCGGAGTTGAATGTATTGTTTTTCCCAAGCTTTACAGACAGGTTGCTTTGCGCCTTGCAGATTCGGCAATTTATCTTATTTGCGGAAAAGTATCGCAAAAAGAGGGCTATTCCGATAATCATTCACGCAAGGTCAGCGTTATCGCCGATAGTATTTATTTTGAAAACGAATTGGAATCGGCGCTTTGCGGCAAAAGACTGTGCATTAGAATTGACAGCGCAAATTCGCCTTCAATGCGCAAAGCTCTTGAAATTTGCGGCGATTTTAAAGGCGATTGCGCTTTGAGCTTTTATCTCGGTGATATAAACAAACAGGTGCTTGCGAAAAAATGCGGCGTTAAAATATCTCTGCAACTTTGCAAGGCGTTGATTGACGAATTCGGAGCGCAAAACGTTATTTTGCTTTGATAATTAAAATTTTGCACAAAAACGAGCCGAGTATTATTCCTATGCTTATTCCGAAAGCGTATTCAAACGTTTGCGAAAAATATTTTGCCGAGTTTTCAAAGCCTTGTGTAATAGCAAGGCTTATTGCATAAAAGAATATTCGCCCGGGAACGAGAGGAAGAATCGACGGCAGTAAGAATACGGTAGCAGGCGCTTTTTTAATCCGTGCCAGAACTTGCGAAATAGCGGAAACAAGTATTGCGGATATCACGCTGTTTAGCAATACAGAGTCGGAAATGTTGAAAATTGCGGTCGATATCAAATAGCTTGCGCCGCCGAGCAGTGCACAAGCTGCGTAATGCCTGCGATTTGCATTGATAATCAGCGAAAATCCAAAGCTTGCGAAAATTATCAAAAGCAATTTTAAAATCATTAAAGCGCACCCCATACAACCGATGATAAAATAAAGCCGGACGCTATTGAAATTGTTATCAGTATTGAGCTTATCATTTGAAGTATTGCGGATATTGTGTTGCTTGAAAGTAAACTCAGCGTTGCGTTTACAAGCGTTATTCCGGGGAACATCGAAATAAGACAGCCGGCAATTACGGCAAAGGGCGTGTCACACATTTGCAGACTTTCGGCAATGTGTATTGCAAACGACGGCACAAAAGTGATTGCCGCATAACCGATATACGGCGATATTTTAGCTTTTGCAATGCATATTTTTTCAAAGTGAAGTATTATCGCAAAGCCAATGGCGCAAAGAATATCTTTAAAGCTTCCGCTGTAAAACAGTGTGAAAGATACGGCGGTGATTATTTCGCCCAAAAGCACCTTTGGCGCTGATGTGCCCAGGGCTGTGTTTTCAAGCTCATAATCTGCGCTTTTAAGGTTTGTGCTGCCACTGCATATTCGCCTTGAAAGGTCGTTTATGCGTTCTAATTCCGCCATGTGCGGCTTGATTGCTCTGATTCTTATGCTGTGTGTGAAATAAAAATCCCGATTTGAGCCGCTGACGAATATTACCGAATTTAGCGCAAAAACACTTGCGTTTTCAACACCGCAGGCACGGCAGATTCTCTTAGCGCTGTCCTCGGCTCTTTCGATTTCGCCGCCGTTTTCGATAATGCCCGCACCGATTTTCGCCGAGATGACAACGGCGCTTTTAAGATTATTTTTCATTTGAGATTTGTGCTTCAAGCGAGGTTATTTCCTCGGCAATATACTTAAATACGGGCGCTGCGGCTTCGTTTCCGTAACCGCCGTTTTCTACAAGCACTGTCACGGCATATCTCGGTTTTTGCGAAGGAAAATATCCGGTTATCCACGAGTGGCAGTATTCATTGCCGTTTTCGTCATATTGACCGGTTTGCGCAGTCGAGGTTTTTGCACCGCAGCTTGTGTTAAAAGCTCTTGCGTTTGAATTTGCATTGTCGATTACAACAGCGTCCATAAAATCACGCAGTTTACGTGCTGTCGAAACGCTTGTGCTGTAACTGTATGATGTTTCGTTCTTTATATCAATGTTTACACCGTCGTCGGTTGTGCCGATATATAATCTCGGCTGCGGCATTTCGCCGTAAGCGGCAATTGCGCAGGTCATTGTGCAAATTTGCAGCGGCGTTGCCGTTAAAAGCCCTTGACCGAATGAAAAATTCGCTTTTTCCGCTTTGATTTGCAACTGCTCCGTCTGTGGTAGTGTGCCTGCAAAAGAGCTAATCGACTTTGCCAGCTCGATTTTTTTGCCAAAGCCGAAGTTAAGAGTATAATTGCGCAAAGTTTTTTCGTCAATTTGCAATCCAAGCTCAATAAAATAAGGGTTGCACGAATTTACAAGCGCCTGAGTCATGGTTTGCTCGCCGTGACCGTTTATGTTGTGGCACTTAAACGTTTGCGCTCCAACGCTTGTATTGCCGGTGCAATCGTAAACAAAGTCTTCAAGTCCGCTGTCAATCGCCGCCGCCGCAATAACCAGCTTGAAAATCGAACCGACACTGTAACTGTAAAGCGCACGGTTTATCATCGGCGAATCGGCGTCTTTCAGCGCATTTTCGATTTGGCTGTAAGAATATGTCGGAAAGCTTGCCATCGCTTTTATGTCGCCGTTAGCTATGTCCATAATAACGATTGCGCCCTTGTCGATATATCCTTTTGCCGCTTCAATGCATATTTGCTGAAACTGCGTATCAAGCGTTGTCACAATTCCGCCAAGCGCATTTTCGGCAAGCGTTACCTGCTGTTTTTCGCCCATTATCACCGAACCGTTTCCGTCTATGCAATATGTCACGCTGTTTTCAAGGCTGTATTCCGACAAAATGTCGTTAAAGGCATATTCCAATCCGCATATGCCGTTTGAGCTTTCATCGCAATAGCCCAAAACGTGCGTAAATAGGCTTGAAGTGTCGTCTTGTGCGGCAATATCGAAAACATGAACGTTTTTGTCAAAATAATCTCCGTAAGAAATCTCTGTGCAAAACGGCTTGCCGCACAAAGCTTTTTTACAAAAATCTTCATAATCCAAAGCATAACCCGATACAGCCTCAACCGATTGCGCATTCGGCAAAATCACTGCGTTTTTAACGCTTGATATGTTGTTGATTATGTTCATGTTGCAGTCGTAGATATTGCCCCTTGCGCTTGCGGCATATACTGTCAGTGTGCGGCTTGCGGCATATGTCTGCGATTTTTCATAAAGCGTGCCGTCGGCTATACTTGCGGTGCGCACAAGCAACGTCATGGCACAAAGCGATATTGCCAAAAAAATTAACATAAGTCTTTTATAAGCCAAGTTTTTCACCCCTTTAATATTTAATTATCCGCAAAACGCTTTAAAAAAATACCGCTGTTGCTTTTTTTTGCAAACTGTGTTATCATTTATTTAAACTAAAATCTTGGAGATGTCTTGATATATGGAGAAAAATGACGGAAAATTCGCCCTTTGTGTTTTCTGCGTGATTGTGTTTTCCGCACTGTTTATATTTTTCGGCAATAAGCTTTGCCACCCTGCCAAAAGCGCAAAAGGCGACAGCGAAGTATATTATACAGCTGTTGTGACAAAAATCGACGAAAACAGTATTACCGAAAAATACCGTTCTGATACAAACGAAATAATTTCTTTGGATATAAGTTTTACGGCAGAGCTTAAAAGCGGCGATTCAAAAGGCAAAAGCATTGACGCTATTCAGCATATCGATTATATGTACGCCTATGTTTTCGACCCTGTTGAAATCGGCGATAAGGTTATTGTCACAAGCGTTTACGATTTTTCGACGAATGATTATAATTGGCAGTTCGGCGGATATGACCGCAGCGCAAGTCTTGTTTGGCTTGTTTTGCTCTTTTTTGCGCTGATAATCGCAATTGGGCGAAAAAAAGGAATATTGACCATTATTTCGCTTATTATCACCGCACTTGCCGTTTTTCTTGTCTATGTCCCTTCAATTTTAAAGGGAATGAACATTTATGTTTCGACCGTTATCGTTGTCGGATTTATAACATTTGCAACACTGCTTTTGCTCAACGGTGCCGACAAAAAAACGCTTTCGGCAATAGTCGGCAATATCGGCGGCTTGGTCGTTTCGGGAATTATCAGTGCGATTATGAACGCTTTGCTTGAAATTACCGGCCTTTCGGATGAGGATTTTGTCAGCTTAAAATTGCTTGATACCGGTGTTGAAATCGACCTTGTCGCCGTGATTTGGGGCGGCATTGTCGTCGGCGCTCTCGGTGCAATAATGGACGTTGCAATGTCGATTGCGTCATCCATGCAGGAATTATCCGACAATATGGAAAATAAAAGCTTTGCACGCTTGTTTAAAAGCGGTATGAATATCGGCAAGGACGCTATCGGCACAATGACCAACACGCTTATTCTCGCTTATATCGGCTCAAGCCTTGTGACCGTGCTTTTGCTCGTGGCATATAATAAGGACCTTTTATATCTTTTCAATCTTGAAACTATAGCAATTGAAATCGTTCAGGCAATATCGGGCAGTATAGGAATTATCTGCGCTGTGCCTCTCACGGCGGCGTTTTCCGCATTTGTCTTTACACGAAAGAGTTAAAAATAAGCAAAGTACCCCTGCCGTTTTAAAGCAGGGGTACTTTTGTGCGCTTTTTTAAGAATTTCAGCAGCAGCCCGAGTTGCAGCCGCAGCTTCCGTTGCCGTTAAAAGAAGAACAGCCGTTGCCGCAGCAGAAGAAAATAAGGATAAGAATGATAATCCACCAGCATCCACCGTTACATCCGCAATTCATAATAACACTCCTTAAAAATAATGTATTTTCAGCAGCAATCGCAAGCGTTTGACTTACGTTTTGTGCTTAGTACATAATATGGATAACGTAAAAATGTGTTACTGAATCTTTGAATTAAAATTTTTTTAAAGCCTTGCATTAGTTTTGACAAATATCTCCATAAATAATCGGCATAATTAGATGTAGAGCCATTAGGCGGATTTTTGCAATGGGAGGCTTTTATGATTGAATTTGAGCATTATACAAAAAAGGCGGCGTCGGCAATTAAATCGGCAATCGAAACGGCAGGCGATATGGGGCACACCTATGTCGGCAGTGAACATTTGCTTTTGGCGCTTTTGAGCGAAAACGGCTGTGTGGCTTGCGCTGTTTTGAAGATGAACGGTATAAAAGAATCGCAATTGCGGCAGAAGATTGATTTTCTGGTTGGCAGCGGCAACAATGTAAAGCTCGGTGAAGAATGTTTAACCCCCGCACTGCGGCGTATTTTAAAGTCGGCAATTTCAATTTCGGCGCATAGCAATCACACCCTTGCGGGAACAGAACAGCTTTTGGCGGCAATTGCAAAAGATGATTCGTGCAGCGCTTCATCGCTGATAAAACAGCTTGGCGGTAATTTGAATAAAATTTTGGACGATTGCGACTGCGCCTGCAATGATGTATCTAACGGCAGATATTCGCCGATAACCGAAATTGAGCCGAAGCTGATACCCAATCTCACAAAATATTCACGTAATTTAACCCGGTGTGCCGTGCAAAAGCCCATTGACCCGGTTTTGTGCCGTGAAAAAGAAATTGCACGTATGATACGCATACTTTCACGTAAAAACAAAAATAATCCTTGCCTTATCGGTGAAGCGGGGGTTGGCAAAACGGCAATTGTCGAAGGGCTGTCCGCACTGATAATCAGCGGCGATGTGCCCGATATAATCAAGGAAAAACGTATTTACGCACTCGATTTGCCATCAATGCTTGCAGGTGCAAAATACCGAGGGGATTTTGAAGAACGTCTTAAGGCTTGTATTGACGAGGCAACAAAGGTAGATAATATAATTTTGTTTATTGATGAATTGCACACCGTTGTCGGTGCGGGTGCCGCCGAGGGCGCAATCGATGCGGCAAACATTTTAAAACCACAGCTTGCCCGTGGCGAATTACAGCTGATAGGCGCTACAACGCTTGAAGAATACCGTTGCCATATTGAAAAGGATTCGGCGCTTGAAAGACGTTTTCAGCCGATATTCGTCGAAGAACCCTCCGAAGAACAAACCGAGCGCATTCTTTGCGGACTTCGCCGAAGCTATGAAAAATATCATAATGTGAAAATCACAAACGAAGCGATTCATGCGGCTGTATATTGCTCAAATCGATATATTCACGACCGCTTTTTGCCCGATAAGGCAATCGATATTATAGATGAAGCGTGCTCGGGTGCGAGCATTTCGGCACAGCAGGTTCAAAGCGTTGCAAAGCATATCGACGAAGCTTCTTCGCTTGAAGAACTTCAGGAACTTTCAAAACAATATTTAAAGAAAAAACGTCCGACAAAACAGGGGATATTGCCAAACGAAAAGGCAATTGTCGATGCCGCCGAAGTTTTTTCGGTAATTTCGCTTTGGACTAAAATCCCGGTTGAAACTTTGGGCTGTGAGGAAAGCGAGCGCCTATTAGGGCTTGAAAAAAAGCTAAAAGAACGTGTAATCGGTCAAAACAATGCCATAAAGGGCGTTTGCGACGCCATAAAGCGAAACCGTGTCGGATTGAAAGAGGCAGAACGCCCTATCGGATCGTTTATATTTTTAGGACCGACAGGTGTGGGAAAAACCGAGCTTTGCAAGGCGCTTAGTGAAATTTTGTTTGATTCGCCGAATTGTATGATACGTTTTGATATGTCGGAATTTATGGAAAAGCATTCGGTTTCAAGACTTATCGGAGCGCCTCCGGGTTATGTCGGCTTTGAAGAGGCGGGTCAACTGACCGAAAGGGTACGGCGCAATCCTTACAGCGTTGTTCTTTTTGATGAAATAGAAAAGGCACATCCCGATATTTTGAACATTCTGCTTCAAATTATCGATGAGGGAACATTAACCGACTCGCACGGAAGAACAACCGATTTCAAAAACTGCGTGATTATTCTTACTTCAAATATCGGAGCGGAGCATTTTACAAAAATGCAGTGTCTCGGATTTTCACAATCGCAGTCACAATCGCAAACGGTAAAAGAAAGAGTGCTTGACGAAGTGAAAAAAACGCTGAAAGTCGAACTGATAAACAGGCTGGATGCAATTGTCGTTTTTGAAAAATTAGGCAAGACGCAGCTGCACGATATTGCCGAGAGATTGCTTTGCGGTTTGCAAAAACGTGCCGAAAATATAGGGATTAGTTTAAGCTTTTCCGACAAGGCAATCGAATATATCGCAAACGCACCCGAAACCGATATTTACGGTGCAAGACCGCTTAGGCGGCGTATATCGATGAACGCCGAAAGCCTTATATCGCAAAAAATTCTTGAGGGTGAAATGAAAAGCGGCGATTGCGCCGTGATTGATGTTTGTGATGAAAAGCTGACGATTTCGGTAGCCGAGCATGCAAAATAAAAAAACACGGTACAGCCGAAAAAAACGGTTGTACCGTGGTGTAAAATTTTGCAAAATTAAAGGGTTGACGCGTATTTTTTGATTGCATCAAAGGTTTTGTCACTTATAACGTGCTCAATCCTGCAAGCGTCATCAGAAGCGGTTTTTTCGTCGATTCCAAGCGAAATAAGGACTTTTGACAGAATTGTGTGCCTTTCAAAAATTTTTTTTGCAAGCTCACTGCCGGCGTCTGTCAGCTCAATATATCCCTTTTGGTCGATGACGATATAGCCGCCGTCTTTTAAAATGCCGACTGCACGGCTGACGCTCGGCTTCGAGTAGCCCATGTGTTCACTTATATCAATTGAGCGAACACTGCCTGTTCGTTTTTTTAAAACGTAAATGGTTTCAAGATACATCTCTCCCGATTCCTGCAAAGCCATTTTAACGCCTCACTTTCCGATGCAAAAAATATATACTGCATATACTATACCATATTTCGTTATTTTTTTCAAGAGAAAATATGAATTTTTTTAAAATTAAAAATTTTCGCCGTATTAAATGCTCTTGACAAGCTTTGATATATGGGATATAATTTAAAAAGCCGAAAACGGCTCTAATCGGATTTTCATTTGTGAAGTCCGTTTTCTTTTTGTTGATTTAAGTTGCATAACGGAGGCAAAATATGGACGGTATATTTGATTTTCCGCAGATCTTGCTTGATTTGGCTGACCAAGCGGAAAAAAACGCAAGGTCTGAATTTGAAAGAGCGGATAAGATTCTGGAAGTTTGCACAAAACGTGTGCTGCAATCATTTGTGAAAAACCGTGTGAGCGAAGCTTGCCTTGGCTTAAGCACGGGCTACGGCTACGGTGATATGGGCAGAGATGTTATAGACAGCGTTTTTGCCGATGCGTTTGAATGTGAAGACGCTTTAGTGCGCCACAATTTCGTTTCGGGAACACATTCGCTCTCAACGGCGCTTTTCGGAGTTTTGCGTCCCGGTGATATTATGGTTTCGGTAACGGGCGAACCGTATGATACTTTAGGCGAGGTTATCGGAATCAGGGGCAGAGCAGGGGACGGCTCTTTGAAAGATTTTGGCGTGAAATACCGTCAAATCGAGCTTTTGCCCGACGGTTCTCTTGATATTGAGGCGATAAAAAATGCCGCAAAAACGGCAAAAATGATATATATACAGCGCTCAAGAGGGTATTCGCTTCGCAAATCGATTTCCTGTGAGGAAATAAAAGAAGCCGTTTGCGCAGTAAAATCTGTCAACAGCAATGCTATCGTTATGGTTGATAATTGCTACGGCGAATTTGTGCAAGAGCATGAGCCGACTTTTTACGGTGCCGACCTTATGGCAGGCAGCCTGATAAAAAACGCAGGCGGCGGAATTGCAAAAACCGGCGGCTATATTGCAGGCAGAAAAGACCTTGTCGAGCTTTGTTCATACAGGCTTACCTGCGTTGGAATGGGCAAAGAGGTCGGCTGCACCCTCGGTGAAAACCGTGAAATGCTTCTCGGATTCTTCTACGCTCCTCAAACTGTCGCAAATGCAGTCAAATCGGCAAGCTTTGCTTTCCACCTGTTCACGCTTGCAGGCTATGAATGCATTCCCGATTCAAGCGAAATCAGAAGCGACATTATCACAGCGGTAAAGCTCGGTGATTCCGAACGCTTGTGCGCTTTTTGCAAGGGAATACAGCTCGGCTCACCCGTTGACAGCTTTGTCACCCCCGAACCGTGGGATATGCCCGGATATGACAGCAAGGTGATAATGGCGGCGGGTACGTTTACAGGCGGCGCTTCTATCGAGCTTTCAGCCGATGCGCCCTTGCGTGAGCCGTTTGCTGTGTGGATGCAGGGCGGCTTGACTTATCATAGCGCCAAATTCGGTATTATGAATGCGGCAAATGAAGTCTTGAAATTAACAAATGGTAAATAATATGTTAAAATACATAAAGCCTCTTGAAATTTGATTTGAGAGGCTTTATACTATATTTAGCACTCAACGTCAGAGAGTGCTAAATGCAAGGAGGACAAAAAATGGAAAAGAAAGAATTTAAAGCCGAATCCAAGCGTTTGCTTGATTTGATGATCAACTCGATTTACACAAATAAAGAGATTTTTTTGCGTGAGCTTATTTCCAACGCAAGCGATGCTATCGACAAGCTGTATTTTATTTCGCTCACCGACGAAAATGTCGGTTTAAACAGAGATGATTTTGCGATAAATATTGAAATTGATAAGGAAAACGGTATTCTCAAAATTTCCGATAACGGTATCGGAATGACCAAGGAGGAGCTTGAAAACAATCTCGGAACAATCGCAAAAAGCGGTTCTTTGAATTTCAAGGAGAATAACGAGCTTGATGAAAATATAGATATTATCGGTCAGTTTGGCGTAGGCTTTTACTCGGCGTTTATGGTTGCCGACAGCGTTACCGTAAAAAGTCGTTCTTATAATGCCGATTGTGCGTATATGTGGCAATCGCAAGGGGCAGACGGATACACTATCGAGCCGTGCGAAAAGGAAAATGCCGGCACCGAAATTATTCTCAACATCAAAAAAGATACCGAAGAGGGCGAATACAGCAAATTCCTTGAACAGTTCTTCATTCAGGATATCGTCAAAAAATATTCGGATTATATCAGATACCCCATAAAGATGGATAAAGTGATTTCAAAGCAAAAGGAAGACAGCGACGAGCTTGAACAACACGTCGAAAATGTCACTTTAAACAGCATGATCCCTATCTGGAGAAAGAATAAATCCGAGGTTACGGATAAAGAATATAACGATTTTTATCGTGATAAATTTTTTGATTATTCCGAGCCGCTTGCCCATATTCACATGAAGAGCGAGGGTGCGGCGACCTTTAATGCGGTTTTGTATATTCCCTCAAAAGCGCCTTATGATTTTTATTCAAAGCAGTATGAAAAGGGCTTGAAGCTGTTTTCAAGCGGCGTTATGATAATGGATAAATGCGCCGACCTTTTGCCGGATTATTTCAGCTTTATTAAGGGCGTTGTTGACAGTGAAGATCTTTCGCTGAACATTTCCAGAGAGATTTTGCAGCAAGACCGTCAGCTGAAAATTATCGCAAGGGGAATTGAACGTGCCGTTAAAAACGAGCTGAAAAAAATGCTTGAAAACGACAGGGAAAAATATGAGGAGTTTTTCAAGGCGTTCGGCTTGCAGCTGAAATACGGAATTTATCAAAGCTTTGGACAAAATGCCGACGCAGTTAAGGATTTGCTCTTGTTTGATTCTTCGTTTGAGGGCAAAAAGGTTACTCTTGCCGAATATGTATCACGCATGAAGGAAGAACAAAAGTACATTTACTACGCTACCGGCGCAAATGCCGCCCAAATCGAGAATCTGCCTCAAACCGAAATGCTTCGTGAAAAGGGCTTTGAAATTTTGTATTTCACCGATGATGTTGACGAATTTGCCGTGAAGATGATGAACACGTATTCCGAAAAGGAATTTCGCAGTGTTTCATCGGGCGATATCGACTCAAGTGATGAAGAATCCGCCGAGATTAAAAATATGAACGAAATGAATGCGCAAATGCTTGATTTTGTTAAGGAATCGCTTGGCGGCAACGTTGCAAAGGTTTGCATTTCACAGCGCCTTAAAACCCATCCCGTTTGTCTGACAACCGACGGCGACCTTTCGCTTGAAATGGAAAAGGTGCTTAATTCAATGCCGAATGTCAGCGAAAAGGTCAAGGCACAGCGTGTGCTTGAAATCAATGCTTCGCACCCTGTTTTTGCAGCAATGTCAAGACTTTATGAAAGCGACAAGGACAAGCTGAAAAAATATGCCGAGCTGTTGTACAATCAGGCACTTCTTATCGAGGGGATGCAGATTGAGGATCCGACGGCGTTCTCCGAGCTGATTTGCGAATTGATGGTGTGACATTTCCAAAGAACCCCCAAACCCTTGATTTATAAGGGTTTAGGGGTTTTATTGTTCTCAAAGCAATAAATTTAGCAATGAGAATGAGCCTGCGTATCCTTAATACATCAGTACTATCGAACGGGAACCGACTGCTTGCTTTGCAAGAAAAATCCCCCACCTTTTTAGGCGGAGGGATGATGTCAGAGATTAAATTTTGAGGTCAAGACCGCCGCTTTCGATAAAAAATTCTCTCAAAGCTATTGCACAACCGCCGAGGAATGAATAGCTATCGTTGATTCTGCTGCGTGATATTACCGAAGCGGCATTGCTTGCCGGAAAGTTGATCTCAATGTATTTTAGCAAATAAACATAGTCAAAGTCGGAAAAGTGAAACTTGTGCAGGATGATTTTCTGCACATTTTTTGTTTGCAGAAGATTATACAGAAACACGGCAAACATTTGAACGCATTCATTCTTAATATCAATCGCTTTTTGAACATTGTCCGAACCGTAGCCCTGCATAATCATTTCAATAATTTCGGAGTTTAATTCAGGGCACTGCTCGGCAATTTTTTTTCGCACCGCATCATGTGAGATTTCGGTTGCAAGCGAACCTTGAATGCTTTCATTTGACTTTCTTCCGTTGAAATTTATAATGTAATTATCAAGGCAAGTCCAATTTATATTTGTGTTGTCAGAGCTGTCGGATTCTGAAAATTCCAGCATGCCGAAGCTTTCGGAGCATTGCAAAAATACAGCGGAATGAATAGGCGATTCGCTGCGGTTACTCGGAAAATATATATTTGCAAGGGCAAGTGTGAGATTTGCGTTTTCAACACAAACCGGCAAATGTATTTTTTCATACAAAGCCTGCGCTATTATGTCTTGGCAGTTTTGAGCGTCAATGCCGATAGAGCGTGCAAAGCCGCTGTCGCACCCCACGCCGATTCCGATGATTTTGTCATGCTCCAGATAGTTGCTTTTAAGTAAATTATCAAAGCAGTTTTTGACATAATTTACAAATCCGTCAATTGATAAATCAATTTCGTTCAACTTTATGTTGACCTTGTCAAGAGAATCGCCGCAAAGAGTTGAAAAACCCATACTGATACAGTCAGCGGTAGCGAAAATTCCAAAAGCAAATTTATAATTTGCGTTGATATCAACGAGTATTTTTCTGCGTCCTTGTGATGTTTTGTTATCACGAAGTTTTGAACCGATTTCCGAAACCAGACCTTCGGCGATAAAGTCATCAATAATAATCGAAATTGCGGCTTTGGTAAGACCAAGACGTGTGGCAATTTCAATTCTTGAAATAGGACCCTCATTCTTTATTACTTTGAGCACCTTTGCCCGTGTTATTTTTTTAATCGGAATTTGCTCAGTTCCTATTTTTTTCATTATTTACACCACATTATGTATTTTTTTTGATGAGTTTGCGTTCATTATAACATCAAATTGATAAAAGCGTAAAAAATATTGGTGAACAAATAATAAATTTTAAATAAGTTATCGGTTTTGACATTTTTCTTACAGAAAAAAAGTTAAACTGAAATTAAGCTCAATCGCCAGTTGATTGGCGCAGTATAAGCTTGTGGTCGATTATGAATCTTCCGCTGTATTTGTGTGGCGTAGCGAGATTTGCAATTGTTTTTTCCACGGCAACACTGCCGATTAGATAGCAGGACTGTTCAATTGTCGAAATGCTCGGGCGCACAATCTCGCACAAAAATAAATTATCAAATCCGATAATCGAAAACTCGCTTCCGACATTCAGTCCAAGCTTGCTTGCTTTGTTAATTGCACCTGCGGCAAGCATATCGGAAACGGCAAATACCGCTGTCGGTTTAGTTTCAAGTTTCATAAACTGTTCAATTGCATAACCGCCGTCACGGTAGTCATAGCTTCCCCTGTATATATAATCCTCACGAAATTCAATGCCATAGTGGTCAAGCGCATCACGATAGCCTTTTTCACGGTCTTTTGAGGAAAGCGCCTTGCCTTGCGTTGAAATCATGCCGATATTGCGATGTCCCTTTTTGATAAGGCAGGAAACGGCATCGTAAGCGGCGGCACAGTCGTCAACGTTTACGGTGACAAGGTTTGTATTTTCAATTCTTTCACAGCAAAGCGTTACACAATATTTATTGTTAAGGTCGTTTAGCATATCGGCGGAAAGCCGTGTTCCGAGCAAAATCACAGCGTCAACGGTGCGGTTATAAAGCATATTGAGCAAATGCTTTTCCGTTTCTTCATTGCTGTTGCTGGTGGAAATTAAAATATCATAGCCAAGCTCGGCGGCTTTGACCTGCATTCCACGCAAAATCTCACTGTAAAATGTGTGCTCGGCAGAGGGAATTATTGCAAGAATTACATTTGTTTCGCATTTTCGCAAATTCCTGCCGAGAAAATTCGGGCTGTATCCAAGCTCTTTTATGGTATTATTTACAAGCAGAGCTGTTCCTTTTGAAACGTTTGAGTTATTGTTAAGCACTCGTGAAACAGTTGCAACAGAAACGCCTGCTGTGCGTGCTACATCTTTAATAGTTGCACTCATGGTATTATTATCCTCCGAAATTTCAATATCATGGTAAATATAACACATTATTTGATGTGATATGTAAATTTGCGGTAAATTCTATGAAAATAAATATACATTTTCAAAAAAATTCAGATTAAAATTTTTAAAGGAGAATAAAAATGTCGGTATACATCAATGTAAAAAAGAACGTTGTTGCTGCGCTTTTAAGCGGTGAAATCGATCACCACAGCGCAAAAGAAATCCGCAGTGCAATTGATATTGCGATTGCCAAATATACGCCAAGCCTGTTGGAGATGGATTTTGGTAAGGTTAGTTTTATGGATAGCTCGGGAATCGGCTTGGTTATGGGCAGGTGCAAGTCAATGAACGCATACGGCGGCAGAGTTGTTGTGAAAAATGTATCGCCCGAAATTCAAAAAGTTATGTTGCTGTCCGGTCTTGACCGAATTGTGAGCATAACAAATTCACCGATAAAGAGAGGGGTTTGAAAAATATGAAAATATTGAATGAAATGAAGCTGATTTTTCCCGCAAGATCCGAAAACGAAGCGTTTTCACGCTCTGCGATATCCGTTTTTATCACGCCGCTTGACCCAACTATCAATGAGCTTTCCGATATTCGCACGGCTGTTTCCGAAGCGGTGACTAATGCGATTGTTCACGGTTACAGAAAATCGCATGGCAATATTGAAATTGTTGCAAGAATCCTTGAAAACAATGAAATTTACATAAAAATTAAGGACAAGGGCTGTGGAATTGCAGATGTAAAGCAGGCGATGCAACCGCTGTTTACAACCGCACCCGAGGAAGAACGCAGCGGACTTGGCTTTGCCGTTATGGAAAATTTCATGGATAAGCTGAAAGTTTACAGCAAATTAGGCAAAGGCACAAGTGTAATAATGCGCAAGGTGTTGGGAAAAGATGAAAACTTATGAAAATACAGATGAAAACAAAAGAAAAATCAATAAAACCGTTGAAAACAATCTCGGACTTGTGCATCACTGCGCAAATCGTTTTAAGGGCAAGGGGATTGAATATGACGATTTGTACCAAGCCGGCTGTATGGGACTGCTTAAAGCGGCACGTGGTTTTGACGAATCAAGAGGTGTAATGTTCTCAACATACGCTGTTCCCGTAATTTTGGGCGAAATTAAGCGGCTTTTTCGTGAGGGCGGTAGCATTAAGGTTTCACGAAGCATAAAAGAGCTTGCACAAAAGCTGAATCGTGCGAATGAAGCATATATCAAAGAGCACGGTGTTGAGCCGACAATCGGCGAGCTTGCGGTATTTTGCGAATGCACGTGCGCTCAGGCGGCGCAAGCATTGGCAAGCGTTAAACCGCCGGTTTATATATATGAGGAAAACGAAACCGGCGGATTTTTTGAAATACCGGTCGAGTCGCCTGAAAACACAATCGGAGATTTGATTGCACTGCGCCAAATTTTTAAAGAACTTGATGAGAAGGATCGCAAAATGCTGTATCTGCGTTATTACAAAAATTTAACGCAAAGTAAAACGGCAAAACTGATGAACATGACGCAGGTGCAGGTTTCACGTCGTGAAAAAAAGGTTTTGACCGCACTGCGTTCGCAAATGCTGAAATAAAACACCGCACATCGCCGATTTAAAGCGTTATGCGGTGTAGTTTTATTTTGCAAAGCCTCCGCCTACGCTCAAAACTTCGCCTGTTATGAACGAAGCCTGCTCGCTTGCGAGAAAGCTTACGGCATTGGCAATATCGCACGGATTGCCAAGCCTTGAAAGGGGAGTGTCATCGGCAAGATTTTTCTTGTCCTCATTTGAAAATTTAAAGATCATGTCGGTATCGATAACACCGGGTGAAACGCAGTTGACCCTGATATTGCTCGGACCTACCTCTTTGGCAAGCGCCTTTGTCAGCCCGATTATCGCCGATTTTGTTACGGAATAATCAACCTCGCACGATGCACCGACCTCACCCCATATAGATGCCACATTGATAATATTTCCGGATTTTGCATTTATCATCATCGGCAAAACAGCCCTTGTCATGTTCAACGTTCCAAACAGATTTGTGCCGTAAAGTTTTTCTAATTCTTCACTTTTTGCACAGTGAAACAAATTCTCGTATGATACACCGGCGTTATTGACAAGCAAATCTATCCTTGAAAATTCATTGTATATTAAATCAACTGTATTTTTTACCGTAAAAGCATCGGAAATATCACATTGGTATGAACGAGCGCCGATTTTTTTTGCGATATTTTCAGCCAATGCGATATTATGATTGCAAATCATGCAGACAAAATATCCGTCACCCGAAAGCTTTTCGGCAATAGCCTTGCCGATTCCTCTCGAAGCGCCCGTTACAACAGCCAAACGCATATTCATCATGTGTTTTTATCAACAACTTTCATCTTTTTAAGGTTGCCGATTTTTTCGTTTCGCTCTTCAAGAATTTTTTCAACATCATCCCATTCAAGCCCTTGATTTACAGCCAGCACCATAATATGATAAAGCAAATCGTTAATTTCGTTTGCCAGCTCATGGTTATCATTATTTTTTGCCGCAATTATTGTTTCGGAGGCTTCTTCGCCGATTTTTTTGCAAATTTTATCAACACCTTGTGAATAAAGATAACACGTATATGACTTTTCCGCAGCTTCACCGTTATCAAAATCTGCTTTTCTTGCCTTTAAAACCTCAAAAATCTCATTGTATACGTTCATTTCATATCTCCTCATAAATTTTGTTAAAAAAGCATGAATAACTTCCTGTGTGGCATGCAGCGCCGGTTTGCTTAACATTTATAAGCAATGTGTCGCTGTCGCAGTCGCCGTATATTGAAATCACCTTTTGCAGATGTCCGCTTGTTGCGCCCTTGTTCCAATACTCCTGCCGTGAACGGCTCCAAAACCACGTGTAGCCGGTTTCAAGCGTTTTTTTAAGACTTTCTTTATTCATATAGGCAAGCATTAAAACGGTTTTTGTGTCAACATCAAAGCAAATTGCGGGAATAAGCTCACCTTTTTTAAAAAAGTCATCGATATTAAATTTAATTATATTTTCCATATTTACACCTTACTTATCGCATTTCAATTCCGTTTTTTCGGCATTCGTCCTTAACCTGCGAAACAGTCAGCTCACCGAAGTGAAACAGCGAGGCGGCGAGTGCGGCAGAACAGTCTGTCTTTTTGAAAACATCTGTAAAGTCCGATAGCTTGCCGGCGCCTCCGCTTGCAATTACGGGGATTTTTACTGCATTTATAACTTCGCCGAGCATCTGTATATCAAAGCCGCCTTTTACTCCGTCGGTATCGATTGAATTAAGGCAAATTTCGCCTGCACCGAGCCTTTCTACGTCTTTTGCCCACGAAACAAGGTCACGCTTTGTATCAATTCTGCCGCCGTTAATGTAAACGGTATATCCGCCGTTGCCGTCACGCTTGGCGTCAATTCCGACAACAACACATTGGCTTCCGAAAACAGAAGCCGCATCTGAAATAAGCTTTGGATTTTTTACGGCAGAAGAATTGATTGAAACCTTGTCTGCACCGGCACGCAACACCTTGCGGAATCCGTCGATATCCGAGATTCCGCCGCCGACGCAAAGCGGAACGAAAACTTTTTTTGCGGTTTGCTCCACAATATCGAGAAAAAGCTCTCTTTTTTCATATGAGGCGGTAATATCGTAAAAAACCAGTTCATCAGCACCTTGCAAATTATATTCATAAGCGCATTGCACAGGGTCGCCGATGTCCTTTACGCCTTCAAAATTTACGCCTTTTACAACTTTGCCGTTGCGCACATCAAGGCAGGGGATTATTCTTTTTGCAAGCATATTTACCTACCTTTCAGTTGCGATTTCGATGGCTTTATCTAAGTCAAGCGAGCCGCTGTATATTGATTTTCCGCAAATCACTCCGTAAAGGTTTATGGCTTTACACATTTTGATATCGTCTATGTCTTTCACTCCGCCGCTGGCAATTACATTTGCTTTGCCATAAAGCGCACGGTTGAGGGCGTCGAGCTGCTTTGTATTAACGCCGCTTAAAGTGCCGTCCTTTGAAATATCGGTAAAAATAAAATTTTTAACGCCGATATCTGCCATTTTTAAAGCAAGGTCGATGTAATAGACATCTGAAGTTTCAAGCCAGCCCTCTGTTGCGACAAAACCGTTTCTTGCATCAATACCGACGGCAATCCTTTCACCGTATTCAGCTGCGGCGATTTTGACAAGATTGGGATTTTTGAGTGCAGCCGAGCCTATGATAACACGCTGAATGCCGTTTGAAAGATACATTTCAACATCTTCAAGTGTGCGTATTCCGCCGCCGACTTCGATTTTGAGCGAGGTGTTTTCGGCGCAATCAAAAAAAATTTGCGAATTTACACGGCTACCGTCTTTAGCGCCGTCAAGGTCAACCATATGCAGCCATTTTGCACCTTTTTCTTCAAACGACCTTGCCGTTTCGATGTGGTTATCGGCAACGGTATGCACAGTTGCAAAATCGCCCTTGACAAGGCGAACGCATTTGCCGTCTTTAATATCAATTGCAGGAAGAATTACCATTTGCTTCTCCAATCATTTCAACAAAATTTGAAAGTATTTTTAATCCGATGTCGCCGCTTTTTTCGGGATGAAACTGTGCGCCCCAAACAAATTTTCCGTCACCGACCAGTGCCGGCACCGAAGAGCCGTATTCGCAGTAAGCATACAGCGCATCATCTGAGCAAACAGCCTTATATGAATGAACAAAATACACATACGGTCTATCGCCCAGATTTTTAAGCAATGGGCATTTTCGGTTGATTTCAAGCTTGTTCCAACCCATATGGGGGACAAGCAAATTTTCATCCTTAATTAAATCAACATAGCCGCCAAGCAACCCTAAGCCTTTGCATTCGCCAAATTCATAGCTTTTTTCAAAAAGCATTTGCATACCTAAACAAATTCCGAGAAACGGTTTTACAGTCGATTGTTCTGTAATTACAGGCACAAGTCCGCTTGATTTGAGCTTATCCATTGCCGATTTAAAAGCGCCGACGCCGGGCAGAATAATTCCGTCGGAATTTCTTATAACATTTTCGTCATCTGTGACTATATATCGAGCGCCGATATGATCAAGCGCATTGCAAACGCTGAAAATATTCCCTGCGCCGTAGTCAATAATCGCAATCATTATATAACACCCTTTGTAGAAAGCGTAACGGCCTTTGCACCCTTTACAGCGACAGCTTCTTTGATAGCGTGAGCGCACGCTTTGAAAATCGCTTCACACTTATGATGGTCGTTTTCGCCGTAAATTGCTTTGATATGGAGCGCTATAAGTGCGTTAAAGGCAAATGCCCTGAAAAATTCAAGCGCAAGGCAGGTTTCAAAATCGCCGATTCGCTCGTTTTTAAAATCGCAGTCAAAAACAAGATAAGGTCGGTTTGATATATCAACGCAGGCAAAGGCGAGAGCCTCGTCCATCGGAATATAAGCACTGCCATAGCGTGCGATTCCGCCTTTATCGGAAAGAGCCTTGGCAAAGCACTGACCGAGAACGATTCCGACATCTTCTGCGGTGTGGTGACCGTCAACATTCAAATCGCCCTTAGCTTTAAGCGTCACGGATATTCCGCTGTGCACGGAAAATGCGGTGAGCATATGGTCGAGAAAGCCTATACCTGTTGATATATCGGTTTTTGAGCTTGAATCGAGAACGATTTCACAGCTGATATCTGTTTCTTTGGTTGTTCTGTGGATTTTTGCCGTTCGCATAATATCATCCTTTTCAATCATTATTTTTTTGAAAGATTTTTGCATATTTCGTCAAGCGCCGTTAAAAGTTTGCGGTTTTCGCAATCGGTGCCGCAGCAAATTCGCAAATGTGTTTTAAAATTGCGCACGGCAATCGATTCATTTTGCAGCCCTTTGCAGATTTCATCGCAATAATCGGTTTTTATATACACAAAATTTGTACACGGTTTATTCGGCATTTGCAATATATCATCAAACGTTTTGCAAATTTTGCAAATTTCATCATAAAGAATCGCAGTATTGTCGATAATTTCACGGCAGGCTTTTTTAAGCCATTTTTCCTCCTCAAACAGCGTTTGACCTACAAGCTGTGAAATGCTGTCTGTATTATACGGCGATTTAGCGCTGCGCAAAGCATTTGTTATCAAGTTTCCCGCCACGGCAAACCCAAGCCTTATGCCTGCAAGACCTACGGCTTTTGAACACGTTTTCAATATTATAAGGTTATCATAATCGCCGATTTTGTCAAGAATACTCTGATTCCAAAAATCCATATAAGCTTCGTCAACGATAACAAGACAACTCACGCTCTCAATCAAGCGCAAAACATCGCTTTTCGAGATTCCGAGAGAGGTAGGGTTGCAAGGGTTGGAAAAAATAACGGCTTTAATGCACTGCGTGTTGCAAATTTCTATAACCTTGTCGATATCAACGGTCATATCTTCGTTTTTTTGATAAACAACATTTTCAAGCTCATAAAGCGAGGCGTAAAAACGATACATTGAAAAGTCGTTTGAAAAACTTAAAATTCTGTCGCCCTTTTCAAAAAAACAGCTTTCGATAACACTGATAATTTCATCAGAGCCGTTTGAGCACGTAACGTTGTCGCAATCAAGCTTATAAAACTTTGCAAATGCCTTTGCGGCATTTACAGCCAGTGGATCGGGATAACGGTTAAATGAAAGATTAAATATCTTTTTTGCAATATCCTCTTTGATATAGTCGGGGATATTATACGGCGATTCATTTGCATCCAGCCTGACTGCGTAATCGCCCGCAACAGGGTTATATGCTTCAAGCATTTTCAGCTTGTTGTTAAGCTCATACATAAAACATAAATCTCCGAAAAAAAATTATTCAAATCGCATTTTTACGGAATTTGCGTGTGCACCCAAGCCCTCTTTTTCCGCCATGAGGATTATGTTGTCCTTAGCTTGGAAAAGCGCATCTTCGGTATAATAAATATAGCTTGAACGCTTGATAAAATCATAGACCGAAAGCGGCGAATAAAACCTTGCCGTTCCGGAAGTCGGCAGAACATGGTTGGGACCTGCGAAATAATCGCCCAAAGCCTCGGGTGCATATTGCCCGAGAAATATCGAGCCTGCGTTATCAAGTGCGCCCAAAAGCTCAAGCGGATTTTCGGTGTGTACCTCAAGGTGCTCGGGTGCGATAAGGTTTGCAACTTCAATTGCTTTTTCAAGCGAATCACACACAATAGCCGCACCGAAATTATCAATGCTGTTTCTTGCAATATCTTTTCTTGCAAGCGCTTGAAGCTGTGTTTCGACCTGTGAAATGACCTTGTCGGCAAGATTTTCGTCGGTAGTGACAAGAATCGAGCTTGCAAGCGAATCATGCTCGGCTTGCGAAAGCAAATCAGCGGCAATATATTGTGCGTTTGCGCTATTATCGGCAAGCACGAGAATTTCACTCGGACCTGCAATCATATCAATATCAACCGTGCCGTAGAGAAGTTTTTTTGCGCTTGTAACAAAAATATTTCCCGGACCTACGATTTTATCGCACTTCGGAACGCTTTGCGTACCGAAAGCAAGTGCGGCAACTGCCTGAGCGCCCCCTGCGAGAAATACTCTGTCAACACCGCATATTGCGGCTGCAACAAGAATTTCCGGATTCGGCGTACCGTCCTTTTGGGGCGGCGTTATCATGATGATTTCTTTAACGCCGGCGATTTTTGCCGGAATCGCATTCATCAAAACAGATGAAAACAGCGGTGCGCTGCCGCCGGGAACATAAAGTCCGACCCTGTTCAATCCACGCAGTTTTTGTCCGAGAATCACCCCATTGGGCTTTGCGTCAATAAAGCTTTGCTCAATCTGCCTATTGTGAAACTGCGCAATGTTTTCCTGCGCATTAAGCAGAGCTTCGACAAATTGTGGGTCGGCTTCGGTCAAAGCGTCGTTTATGACATCTCTTGGCACTTCAAAAAAGCAAGGCAGTTTTTTGTCGAATTTTAAGGTATAGCGCTCTATCGCTTCATCGCCGTTTTCTTTAACATCATCGATAATAGCGCTTACAATTTCGGTTATTTCTTTATTTGCGGAAACCGAGCGCTTTGCCATACTGTTTAAAAGCTCAACCTCGTTTTTCCCGTTTGCATATATTTTTTTAAGCATAAAACATCTTCCTTTCAATAATCAAAGCAATTTTTCAATACGCTTAACAAATGCGTCGATTTCATCTTTTCTCAGCTTCATACTGGCTGTATTGACTATCATTCTTGCGGATATCGTGCAAACATCTTCTTTTACTTCCAGCCCGTTTTCACGCAATGTAGAGCCTGTTTCGACAATATCGACAATTGCGTCGGCAAGACCGAGCAAGGGTGCAAGCTCAACCGAGCCTTCGATTTTTACAATGCCGATATCCATTCCTTTTTTATCAAAAAAATGCTTTGTAACATTCGGATATTTAGTTGCGATAACCTTAGTTTCAAAGCCGGAATAAAGGTCTGTATCCTTCTTTGCGGCTAAAGCAAATTTGCATTGCCCGAAGCCGAGATTTAAAATCTCATAATATGTTCCGCCGTATTCTAAAATCGTATCTTTTCCGACAACGCCGATATCGCACACACCGTGTTCGACATAGGTAATAACGTCGGCGGCTTTCGCAAGCACGATTTCGATATTTTCATCGCAAATCGGCAAAATCAGTTTTCTGCCCTTTGATTTAACGCTGTCGCAGTTGTATCCCGCTTTTTCAAGCAAAGCCACGGTATTTTTTTCAAGTCTGCCTTTTGTAAGGGCGATTCTGATAGCTCTCATCTATTTCATCTCCGAATTGTTTTCATCATTTTGAATTGAACCTGTAACAATAGTCATGTTCTTAATTTTCTTGATTTTTGCCAGCTCACGTGCGTCTTTAACATCATCAAGCAATGCAAATTCAACACGTTTTCCGCTTTTTCTAAGCTCGGAAGCGGTTTTGAGCGCCGCAAGCTCAAAGCCTTTTTCAACATAAATAAGGCAATCGGATGGGGGAGCGGACGGATAATCAAGATTTGAAGCGGCAATTCTCACAAGCGAATCAATATTAACGGCATAGCCGATAGCGGGCGCGTCGTTTCCGAATTCGGAAAGCAATTTGTCATATCTGCCGCCGAAAAGCAATGCGTCGCCGACTTCGGGCGCATAACCTTTAAAAACAAGCCCGGTATAATAATCAAGACGTGTAACCATGCCCAAATCAACAGTGAGTATTCCGGGAAAACGTATTGCTTTAAGGGTGTTATACATATTTTCAAGCTCGCAAAGCACATTGTTAATTTCATCATCGACATAAAGCGAGCGTGCTTTTTTAAACACATCGGCACTGCCGAAAAGCTTTGGCAACTCTTTAAGAGTATCGGTGATTTCGTTTTGGGCGATGTTGTCAAGCAGCGAATTGAGGGCAGGGTAGTTCTTCTGTTCGATATTTTTGCGGATTTTCTCCTTGTGTCGCTCGTCGATGTCAAGCTTTGCAATCAAGGCATTGTAATATCCGACATCGCTTATTTCAAAATTAAACCCTTTTTTGCAGAAAGTGCCCATCATCTCAATGGCGTTTGCAAGCATTTCAATATCCGCCATTTTCGATTTTATTCCGATAAGCTCCGCACCCATTTGCGATATGCGGTTGCTCTTACCAGAATGAGGCGCATTGTTGACGAAAATATCCTGAATATAAAACAGTCGCAAAGGTACAGGCGCATCTTTTAATTTTGTTGCGGCAAGTCGTGCAATCGGCATTGTCGAATCCGGTCTGAGAACCAAAATACGACCTCTTTGGTCAAAAAGCTTATAGAGATCTTCCTGCGCAAAATAATCGGAATTGAAAACATCGTAAAATTCAATCTCCGGCGTAATTACCTCACGATAGCCCGAGCGCAAAAGCATTTTTCTTATTGTGTATTCAATATCCCTGCGCATAAAGCATTCATCAAGAACAATATCCTTTGTGCCCTCGGGCGTTATAAGATTATATTTCATATAAATATATCTCCGTTCTGCAATATCACTTTAGCGTGCTAACATAGTAATATATTACCACGCTATCACGATGATGTCAAGTCAAAAGAAGCTGAGCTGACTGCTTTTCGGCAAATTGCCTAAAGCGCCCATGCGTTCAAATTGTTCAATTGTGGTTTTTGTTGCACCGCTTTGCACGGCAAATTCTTCAACGGACATAAATCCGCCTTTTTGAACCGTATCATACATACTCTGTGCGGCAATTGCGCCGACGCCGCTGACTGCGCCGAAAGGTATTCTGATTTTACCGTCCTCAATAGTGAATTTATTAGCGTGCGATTTAAATAAATCAACAGGCAAAAACTCATATCCGCGGCAGAGCATTTCATTAACAAGATACATAGTGTCAAGCGTATCGGTTTCCTTTGCCGAGCGTTCGTTGCCCTTGGCGATAAGCTCTTCGATAAGGTCATGAACAGCCGCTTTTCCGGCAGCGGCGGTTGCAACGTCAAAGTCACCGCCTTTAACGGTAAACGTTGTCGCATAAAATTCAAGCGGATAGTATATTTTAAACCAGCCGAGTTTTATAGCGGATATAACGTAAGCGGTAGCGTGCGCCTTGGGAAACATATATTTAATCTTCAAGCAGCTTTCGATATACCAGTCGGGCACATCGTGCGATTTCATTTCCTGAATAATTTCGGGCGTAAAAAAGCTTTTTGCCTTGCCTTTTCTCGTTGCCTCAGTGATTTTAAACGCAAGTCCCGGTTCAAGTCCCTTATAGATCAGATAGGTCATGATAGAATCACGTGTTCCGATAACCTCACTGATAGTGCAGGTACCGTTGTTGATAAGGTCTTGCGCATTTCCGAGCCAAACATCAGTGCCGTGCGACAAGCCCGAAATCTGCAAAAGGTCGGAAAAACGTTTAGGCTGTGCGTCAATCAGCATTTGTCTTGTAAAGCTTGTGCCCATTTCGGGTATGCCGAGACTGCCGGTTTTACTGTATATTTCTTCTTCGGTAACGCCAAGCGGCTCGGGCGAGGTCATTATTTTGATTACATTCGGGTCGGTTGTGGGCACATCGGAAATTTTAATGCCCGTCATATCCTCCAAATGCTTGTAGATAGTCGGCACATCATGTCCAAGCTCGTCCAGCTTTAAAAGCGTATCATGCAGCGAATGAAAGTCATAATGCGTTGTTACAATGTCGGAATCGGCGTCTTCGGCCGGGTGTTGAACGGGCGTAAAATCATACACTTCATATTTTGAAGGCACAACGACCATTCCCCCCGGGTGTTGACCCGTTGTTCGCTTTACGCCGCAAAATCCGAGCGCAAGGCGGCGAATCTCTGTTTGCGAAAGCTCTAAATTAAACATTTCGGCGTATTTTTTCGCAAAGCCGAATGCGGTTTTATCCTGATAAGCCGAAACGGTTCCGGCTTTAAATACATTTTCTTTTCCGAAAAGCGTTTCGGTATATTGGTGAACCTTGCTTTGCACCTCACCCGAGAAGTTAAGGTCAATATCGGGGCATTTGTCGCCGTCAAATCCAAGGAATGTCGCAAATGGGATATCATGTCCGTCACGGTTTAAATCATTGCCGCAATTCGGGCACTTTTTTTCGGGCATATCGTAGCCCGAACCGTATTGTCCTGTGTTGTCAAACTCGGAATACTTGCATTTTGGGCAAACATAATGCGGCGGCAATGGGTTTACCTCGGAAATTCCCGCCATGGAAGCTACAAACGAAGAGCCTACCGAGCCTCTTGAACCGACAAGATATCCGTTCTCTTCGGAATATGCCACGAGCATCTGCGCAATGATATATAAAACCGCATAGCCGTGCTTTATTATCGAATTAAGCTCTGTATCGAGTCTTGTGCCTACAATATCGGGCAGCGGCGAACCGTAAATCGATTCTGCCTTTTCATGAGTGATTTGGCGCAGTTTTTCCTCACTGCCCTCCATTTCGGGGTTATATGTACCGTCGGGAATCGGCTTTATGCCGTCCTCAATCATATCGGCAATCATATTTGTGTTGGCAACAACGACTTCATATGCTTTTTCCTCACCGAGATATTCAAATTCGGCAAGCATTTCTTCGGTTGTGCGATAGTAAAGCGGCGGCTGAAACCGGCAGTCCGAAAATCCTTTTCCTGCCTGCATTACTGTTCGATAAATAGCGTCATCGGGTTCTAAAAAGTGAATATCGCACGTAGCGCAAACCGGCTTATTCAGTCTTTTTCCTAAGTTTACGATTTGTTTGTTAAGCGCAATCAGCTCGTTTTCGTTTTCAACAAGCCCGTCACGAATCATAAAAGCGTTGTTCATATGCGGCTGTATTTCAAGATAATCGTAAAGCTCACAAATTTTATCGATTTCACTTGCGCTTTTGCCCTTGAATACTGCCTGAAAAACCTCACCCGCTTCACAGGCGGCGCCGATAATCAGTCCTTCTTTATGCGCCATCAATACAGATTTAGGTATAAGCGGACGGCGCCTTGTCTTGTTGTAATAATCAAGAAAGCCGTACGAAACAAGTTTGTAGAGATTTTTTAAACCGACTTTATTTTTAACAAGCAAAACAATATGGTAGGAATCGAGCTTTTTCACATCGATTCGTGCTGATTTTGTGTTAAGTTCGCCGAGCGTTTTCAATCCGTTTTCTTTAATGAGCCGTTGCGTCATCTTTATAAAAATCTGCGCAAGCATCATTGCATCGTCAACGGCTCTGTGGTGATTAAAACTTCCCAATTTCAAATGCTTTGCCACGGTATCAAGCTTGTGGCGCGTCAGTTCGGGGTGCAGACTGCGGCTCATTGCGACAGTATCTGCGGCTATATATTCAAAATCAATATTAAATCGCTTCAGCGCCTCGTTGATAAACGATGTATCAAAGCTTGCATTGTGCGCCACAAGCACGGCGTTATCACCGCAAAAGCGCAAAAAGTCATTAAGCGCCTGCTCTTGCGAGGGCGCATTTGCGACCATTTCGTTTGTGATTCCGGTCAGCTCGACAATTTTCGGAGAAATTTGCATATCAGGGTTGACAAGCGTTCCGAAACTGTCAATTACCTGCATATCACGGATTTTAACAGCGCCTATTTCCGTTATTCTGTCCTTGTTAGGGCTTAGTCCCGTTGTTTCCAAGTCAAAGCAGATAATATCGCCGAAAATACTTCTTGAATCGGTTGTGATATTGCCGTTTTTATCAAAAAGAATTTTCAGCGAGGCTGTATCGTCAACCAAATATCCTTCGCAGCCGTAAAGAATTTTCATTTCCTTGCCGCTTTTTTTAACCTTTGAAGCGGTTGCCGCCGCTTTTGGAAAGGCTTGTACAACACCGTGGTCTGTAATTGCGATTGCGCTGTGACCCCAAAGTGCGGCACGCTCAATCAGCTCATCGGCGCCGCAAATCGCATCTTCAGCCGACATGGTTGTATGTGCGTGCAGTTCAACACGCTTAATCGGCGCCTTGTCTAACCTTGTAATTTCTTTTTTCACCGTTGCCACACAGTCGGGTCTAATGCAATAATCTTTTGAATAATTGTCCCACTCAAGCCTGCCGGTAATTACAACATAGCGCCCCTTTTTCAATTCACTTGAATAAAGCTTGCACGTTTCCGAATCAACGGGGATAAAATCCGAAACTATGATAGATGCGGTATAATCGGTTATGTAATATTTAATACGTTTATTGTTGCCGTCGGCGGTTTCTTTCCAGTCTGCCTCGCCCTTGTCAAACACCTCGGCGCAAATTGTTACTCTTCCGCTTTTTTTAATTGCCTCGGCAAGGTCGATAGGCGATTCTTTGAACATTGCGGATTTTGAATTTTTGCGATTCTTTATCACAACCGTTTCGGTGAATTTAAACGGCAGTGTAACATTTTGGGCAAAAACAGTGACATTTTCAAGATTTGAAGAATTAGGGGCTTCAAAGCGTTTAGGCTGCGGTTCAATATATTTCGGCAGCGTGCTTTGAATTTCGCTTACCGCTTTCAAATGCTCATCTTCGTCATATTCAAGCGAACCTTCAAGCACGACTTCATAATTTACGGAAAATTCCTCATAAATCAAATCGCTTAAAAGTCGGCATATGTTTGAATCCACAAGCAGTTTGCCGCCGTGCTTTACGTTAATAATCAGCTTTTTGGCATCAAATCTGCAATCGGCATCATCAAGATATCCGTTGCAGACGCTGCATTTGGTTTTAAGCTTTGAAATCAGCGTCGGGCAATATTCACAGCAAAGCATATCAGGCGTATATTTGCAAACAACATTAACGCTTTTTGCATCAAGCGCACGGGCGCACTCTTTTTCAAAGCTGCAAATACCGTCATATGATATAAGCTCACTAAGCTTTAAGGTAAGCCTTATACATTTAAAATCCTCGGTGTGGGCGATTTTCAAAACATATGCCGAAAGCATATTTGCGGGAATAGACTTGATAAAATCCTCATTTGCTTTGAAAAGTTCGCCGATAGTTACAGTCATAAAATTTCTCCTTAAAAGGCTTCAATTTCCTTTAATAGCTCGGAAACAATATCTTTTTCATCGATTTTTCTGATAATTTCGCCATGCTTGAAAAGTACGGCACAGCCATCGCCGCCGGCAATGCCGATATCCGCTTCTTTGCCCTCGCCGATTCCGTTTACAACGCAGCCCATTACTGCGATTTTTATATTTTTATCAAGGTCTTTTACGGCATTTTCAATCATATTGGCATATTTTACAATGTCGATTCTCGTTCTGCCGCAGGTCGGACATGAAATGATTTCACAGCCGTTTGTTTTGCCCAAAGCTTTTAAAATATCCTTTGCGGCGTAAATTTCTTTAACAGGGTCAGAGGTGAGCGAAACTCTGATAGTTTCGCCGATACCGTCGGCAAGCAGCGACCCTATGCCTATTGCGGATTTTAAAACGCCCATTCGCTCGGTGCCCGCTTCGGTAACGCCGAGATGCAACGGATATTGCGTTTGGCTTGCCATAAGCCTATAACTTTCTATCATTGTTTGAACGTTTGAAGCTTTTATGGAAACAACGATATCGTCAAAATCAAATTGATTAAGTAAAGCAATGTGTCGTTTTGCGCTTTCAACAAGCGCCTCGGCGGTGATTTTTTTGTGTTTTTCGAGTATATCCTTTTCGAGCGAGCCGCCGTTTACGCCGATTCTTATGGGAATACCTTTTTGCCTGCATATATCGGCAACCGCCTTGATACGGTCTTTATCGCCAATATTGCCCGGATTTATGCGGATTTTGTCAATGCCGCAATGTGCCGCTTCAATTGCAAGCTTATAATCAAAATGAATATCGGCAACAAGGGGAACGGAAACCTTTTCTTTTATACTGCCGATAAGCTTTAACGCTTCTTTATCGGGAATGGCGGCACGTATAATTTCACAGCCGGCTTTTTCAAGCAAAACGGCTTGCTCAACGCTTGCCTTGATATCGTATGAGGGAACAGACAGCATTGATTGAATATAGATATGCTTGCCGTCAAGAACATTGCCGGCAACATTTACAGGTTTTACATTTCTCATGACAAATCTCCGATTATATGTTTTTATGTGAAAAATTTTGAAATATCGCTAAAGGTCACAACAAGGGTAAGCAGCATCAGCAGTGCAAATCCCACAAAATGCACAAATCCTTCGGCTTGCGGCGGCACCGGCTTTTTGCGTATAGCTTCAAGAAGCACAAAAACGATTCGTCCGCCATCAAGTGCAGGCAGGGGAAGAAGATTGAAAACGCCGACGTTTATCGTAATAATTATAACAATTATAAGCAAATCGTAAATGCCGCTTTCCGTTGCGTCGCTTATAACGTCGATAACGCCGATAGGACCGCTCATATCCTTTAAGCCGTATTTACCTCTGAGCAAATCGATAAACGTCATAACAATCAGCCTTGAATAGGTAACGGTTTTTTTTATAGAATATCCCAAAACACCGAAAACGGTTTTCTCTTTTGTGGTTATATAAAAATCAAATGTGCTTTCCGCCGTTAAAAACTGCGAAAGTTCTTGACTTGTATATTTTTCCTGTTCTTCATCGGTCAAAATTTTAAAAAGCCTTATATATGATTTTTCGTCATCACTTAAGTTTTCGATATCTTTTACAATAACCTTTTCAAACGTTGAAAGCTCATCTTGAGAATAATCCTCGGGATTTTTGATGATTGTTTGTTCGCCTGTTTGTTCATCGGTTTTTGCGTAATAGAAATAGTAATAATAATATTGGTGGTAGAATTTTACGTCATCGAGTTTCACGGTTTTTCCGTTTCGTTTTACCGTTAAGTCGAATGTATCGTCTGTTGTGTTGTTTAGCTTGTAAGAAATATCCGTTTCGGTGAAAACGTGCATATTGTCGATTTTAACGATTTCGTCATCAACTTGCAAGCCGCACTGTGAGCTTGTGGCGTTTGCCCTAAAACCGCCGATTTTGTTTTCGCAGATATCTTCATCCATGCAAGTTACGGCAATGATGAGCACAAACCCCAAGATAATATTCATGGTAGCGCCGGCTATGAGTACCAAAAACCTTTGCCACGGCTTTTTGTTGTTGAAAGCACGTTCGTTGTCGCTGACTTCGTCCTCACCCTCCATAGAGCAATATCCGCCGATTGGAAAAAGCCTGAGCGAATATTCGGTTTCTCCGATTTGCTTTTTTAATAAGCACGGTCCCATGCCGATTGCAAATTTCAATACTTTAACATCGCACTTTTTCGCAACGATAAAATGCCCAAATTCGTGAATTGCGGTTATTACGCCGAAAACCACAAGCGCTATCAGAATTGTCGTAATTTTCATATTTGTCCTTTCAATTGCCTTAAATCAATATATTTATGTTTTATGCGCAAAAAACAATATTATGCGGTTTTTGCCGCAAAGAGGCGAGCTTCTCTCTCTGCTTTGATTATATCGTCATATGAGAATATCTCGGTTTTTGAAAATTCTTCAAGAGATGCCATGCTAAGCTCACCTATGCGTAAGAATCCGATTTTTCCTTCAAGAAACATTGCAACGGCTTCTTCGTTTACGGCGTTTACAATGCACGGATACGCGCCGCCTAACTCAATTGCTTTTATACACGCTCTTAAACAGTCAAAGGTTTCAAAATCAGGCTTTTCAAATGTCAAACTGCCGTAATCCGTAAGCGATAGGGGCTTAACGTTGCATTTTTGCCTTTGCGGATATGTCAAGGCATATTGAATGGGTATTTTCATATCGGGTACGCCCAGCTGCGCAATTACGGAATTATCGGCAAATTCAACTGCCGAATGCACAACGCTTTGCCTGTGAACGACAATTTCAATCTGCGATATATCGAGGTTAAAGAGCCATTTTGCTTCAATAAATTCCAAGCCCTTGTTCATCAGCGTTGCCGAATCAACGGTGATTTTGCTGCCCATGCTCCAATTGGGGTGATTAAGTGCCTGCGCTACCGTTACGTTTTTCAGCATATCTTTTGTTTTGCCGAAAAAAGGGCCGCCGGAAGCGGTAAGAATAATCTTTGAGATGGCATTTTGCTCATTTCCCCGAAGACATTGAAAAATTGCAGAATGCTCACTGTCAATGGGATAAATTTTAACGTTGTTTTTTTGAGCGGCGCTTATCACAAGCTCACCGCCGGCAACAAGCGTTTCTTTATTGGCAAGTGCAATGTCGGTTTTGTTTTCAATTGCCGTTAAGGTAGGCAAAAGCCCTATCATGCCGACAAGTGCGTTGACCATAATATCCACACCGCTCATTGAAGCGATTTCGCAGAGTCCCTCAATACCGCAAACGATTTTACATTTTGCAAAGCCAAGTGCGGCTTTTAAATCGGGCAATTTTTTCTCATTTCCTATGCAGACAATTTCCGGAGAAAATTCAATTGCCTGTTTTGCCAAAAGCTCAACACTGTTATTTGCGGCAAGCGCCTTTATGCAATAACCGTTTGCCCTTGCTACATCAAGTGTTTGAGTGCCGATTGAGCCTGTTGAGCCTAAAACAGAAATATTCTTCATAATATATTTTCCTTTAAAATCGAACAGCGGCAGCCGATAATAAATAGCGGCTGCCTCAAAGTTTATTTATAAATGTTAAATAAATGAAGTGCAAAGTATGTAAACGGAACCACAAACATCACACTGTCAAATCGGTCAACCATTCCGCCGTGACCGGGGAAAAGCTTGCCGTAATCTTTAATGCCGCATTGCCTTTTGATAATTGAAGCGGTAAGGTCGCCAAGCAGACCCACAGCGGAGCAAACAGCGCCGAGCAGGAATGAAGCAACGTAGTTTACTTGAATGTCAACACCGTTTGAATTGCAGATATGCGCATAGATTACGTTAAAGGCAATAACGAATATACCGTTGGTCAAAATACCGCCTATAAATCCTTCAACGGTTTTTTTCGGGCTTATATTCGGGCACAGCTTATGCTTGCCCAAGAATGTGCCGACAAAATAAGCACCGGAATCCGAAATCCACGAAAGGCACAAAGCAAGCGTGAGATAAATAATGCCGTGGCATGCGCTTAGGGCTGTCATATCAACAAAACAATACATAGAACCCGATATCAGCAAGGAAGCGGCAACCATAAAGAAAAGCTTTTCGTACTTTACCTTTTCGTAATATTTAAGCATAAGCGTAAACATCAGCAAAAGATACAGCGCAACCCAAAAGGGAAGAATGTGCTTGAGATAGCGGTACATCAGTATCGGAAATATTGCCGTAAACGTAACGGTCGAATATGCCAGCGGCTTGCATTCAAGGCAATCGGTCGCCCTTAAAAGCTCAAAGGCAATCATTGCGCCGATAAATCCTGCGGCAATGTTGAAAAACACGGTTTTATACAATATAAGCATAAATATCGCAATCGGAATCGCCACTATTGCGGTAATTATTCTTTTCGCCATAATTAACTCCGTTTCAGTTAAAATTTGTGTAATGGCATATACCTTTACACTGGTTAAACCCCGCCAAATCGGCGCTTTCTGTTGGAAAAATCTTCAATGGCAGCGTCAAGATGCTTGGGTGAAAAGTCAGGCCAAAGGACATCGGTATAATAAAATTCGGCATATGCGCTTTGCCAAAGCAAAAAATTCGAGATTCTCTGTTCGCCGCTCGGGCGAATCATCAAATCAACATCGGGCGCACAGGCGGTATACAGCTGTGCATTAAAGCTTTCTTCATTGATATCCGACGGTGAAATTTCATTGTTTTTCGCTTTTTCGGCAAGAATCTTTGCGGCGTTGACAATTTCGTCACGTCCGCCGTAATTTACGGCAAGCAGCATTGTCATCTTGTCACAATGCGCCGTGCGCCGTTCAAAATCCAACATACTCAGCCTTATATCTTCATCAAAAATGCTTTTATCGCCGATGAAAATCGCACGGCATTCTTCGGCAAGAAAGTTTTCAAGGTCTTTTAAATAGTCCCTGAAAAGATTCATAATAGCGTCAACTTCGTCCTTCGGTCTTTTCCAGTTCTCGGTTGAAAACGCATAAAAGCTAACATATTCAATGCCGATGCTTTTGCAGTAGCGCAATATTTTCCGAAAAGTCTTAGCACCCTCGGCGTGCCCGAATTTTCTGGGCAAGCCTCGTTTTTTCGCCCATCGTCCGTTGCCGTCCATGATAAAAGCTATGTGCCTTGGCATTTTGCTTTTATCAATAGCGGCAATATCAGCTTCTTTTTTTCTTGCCATAGTTTAAATGCTCATAATTTCCTTTTCCTTGGCGGAAACGGTTTTATCGATTTCTGCGCAGTATTTATCGGTAAGCTTTTGAACCTCATCTTCGCACTGCTTCATATCATCTTCGGTGATTTCGGAATTTTTCTTCATCACTTTAAATTTGTCGATAGCGTCACGTCTGATATTGCGCACGGCAACCTTTGAATCTTCGCCGTTTTTCTTAATCTGCTTAACAAGCTCTCTGCGGCGCTCTTCCGTAAGCTGAGGGAATGTCAGCCTGATAACCTTGCCGTCGTTTGCGGGTGTAATTCCGATATCCGAAGCAAGAATAGCCTTCTCAATAGATTTCAGTCCGCTCGGGTCATAAGGTTGAATCACAAGGATTCTGGCTTCCGAAACCGAAACTGCCGCCATCTGGTTTACCGGTGTGGGTGAGCCGTAATAATCAACGGTAATTTTATTCAAAACGGCAGGATTGGCTCTGCCTGCTCTGATTGACGCAAATTCGTTTTCGAGCGCATTGATTGTTTTCTTCATTCTGTCTTCGGTGAGTTTTTTTGTTTCTTTCATCTTAAATATATTCCTTTCAGAAAAATGTTTGATTTTAAATCGGAGCAACGCTCCTGCTTTGCTTGCAAGGAGCAGAGCTTGCGAACGATTGCAACCTAACGCTAAAGGAGCGTTAGCTCCTTACAGGGTTTCAGTGGGAGATTACAACTCGATGCTGAAAGCTTGAAATGGAACCCGCCGCCTAAGAGGCATATGGACATCAGCGTTAGGTTATACTTCAAGAAGTGTTCCGATATCCTTGCCCATGACAGCGTCAAAGATATTATCGGGTCTGTTCAAGTCAAAAACGATAATCGGTATGTTATTGTCCCTGCAAAGCGCCGCCGAGGTTGCGTCCATAACAGTCAGCCCTTTAACAAGCATTTCGGTATATGTAAGCCTGCTGTATTTAACCGCATCGTCGAATTTATTCGGGTCTTTATCATATACACCGTCTACCATAGTTGCCTTTAAAAGTACATCGGCTTCTATTTCGGCGGCACGAAGCGCCGAAGCCGTATCTGTCGAGAAGAAAGGATTGCCCGTTCCACAGCCGAAAATAACGACACGACCCTTTTGCAAATGGCGCATTGCACGGTTTCTGATATACGGTTCGGCAACCTGCTGCATACTGATGGCTGTTTGCACCCTGACAACAACGCCGAGAGCTTCAAGTACATCCGCAACGGCGAGTGCGTTCATTGCAGTTGCAAGCATTCCGATATGGTCGGCTCTGGTGCGATCCATACCGCCGCTTGACCTGCCACGCCAGAAGTTTCCGCCGCCGACAACAATTCCGATTTCAACTCCCACATCGGCACATTTTTTAATGCTTTGGCAGATATCGGTGATGACGTTATAGTCAAGTCCCACTTTTTTTTCACCCGCAAGCGCTTCGCCGCTGAGTTTTAAAAGAATCCTTTTGTACTTCGGTTCCATATTTATGACCATTCCTTTCCGCTACGCTGCAAGGCACAAAACAGTATGAAAC
>CAZBAI010000013.1:0-51359 GCA_964490175.1 uncultured Oscillospiraceae bacterium
AAAATATTACTTGATTTTTTTGTTTGGGTATTGACTTTTTATAGCTGGTCTTTCATCAAGCTGCAAAATGTCTGCAAGCTTGTGCTTTGCCCGTGAGATTTTCGAGCGCACGGTTGCGTCTTTCATTTTGCACATTTTTGCTATTTCCTTTGATTTGTAGCCGCCGATTGCCGAAAGTGTAAGAACAAGCCTTTCCTCATCGCCCAAAATTTGCATTGCCGATTCAAGCTCGATTCGTTCAAATCCGCTAAAATTATCGCCGACTTCATTGTTCTCATCATATTGTGGCATTTCGGCATATTCTTTCTGTTTTCTTTTGATTTTTGCCGACAGAATTTTAAAAAACCATGCCTTGAATGCCTGTTCATCTCTCAATCTCTTAATCCCCGCAAATGCGTCGATCACCGCATCGCTTACAGCGTCCTGTGCGTCGGATTCGTTACGCAGACTGTACAGTGCAAAGGCATACAGCTCTTTATATATAACTGCATATAGTCTTGCAAAGGCATCACAGTCGCCTTTTACGGCAAGAGAAATATCTTCTTTATAGTCGGTCATTGTTTTTCCCTTTCAAAAGGTTTATGTTTTAAAACATCGGAAATTTCCCACGATAAAGCTTATCTGTATAATAAGTGTCGCAAATTGTAAAAATTGTTGCAAGTGCTTTAAAAAAATTTGGGAAAGTATTTTTTGCAAAAAATCTTTCCCAAATATTGCAATATTTATCAGATTCGCCTTGCCAAAACTTCTCTGTATTCGTTATAAAAATCATCATAAGCGTCGTTTTCGATAGCTTCTCTGATTTTTTCCATAAGCGTGTTGTAAAACCACAGGTTGTGAAGCACGGCAAGCCTGCCCGAAAGCTGTTCGCCCGATTTGAACAAATGGCGCAGATATGCCCTTGAAAAATTTTTGCAGGCAGGGCATTGACAGCCCTCTTCAATCGGTCTTTCATCATACATATAAGCCTGATTTTTCAAGTGCATAATGCCGTTCATGGTGAACACGGTTGCGTGCCTTGCGTCACGGCTGGGCATAACGCAGTCGAACATATCGATTCCCCGATACACCGCCTCAACAATGTTTGCGGGCGTGCCCACGCCCATTAAGTAACGGGGCTTGTCCTTTGGCATGTGCGGTTCAACGCAATCTATAATGCGGTACATTTCGGGAATAGGCTCGCCGACGGCAAGTCCGCCGAGTGCGTATCCGTCAAGGTCAAGCTTTGCAATTTCGTCCATATGCCATGTTCTTAAATCGGCAAAGGTACAGCCTTGATTTATTCCGAAAAGCAGCTGATTCGGGTTTATGGTGTCTTCAAGCGAATTAAGGCGCTGCATTTCGGCACGGCAGCGCTTTAGCCAACGAACAGTACGCTCACACGATTGCTTTGCGTATTTGTAGGTTGCGGGATTTTCAACGCATTCATCAAACGCCATGGCGATTGTTGAGCCTAAGTTTGATTGAATGCGCATACTTTCTTCCGGACCCATAAATATCTTCTTTCCGTCGATATGTGAGTTGAAGTAAACGCCCTCTTCCTTGATTTTGCGCAACTTTGCAAGCGAAAATACTTGAAATCCGCCGCTGTCTGTGAGGACGGGTCGCTGCCAGTTCATAAATTTATGCAAACCGCCCATTTTTTTTATAAGTTCATCGCCGGGGCGCACATGCAGATGATATGTATTGCACAGCTCAACCTGACATTTCACTTCTTTTAAATCCAGCGATGAAACGCCGCCCTTTATTGCGGCGCTTGTTGCAACATTCATAAATACCGGTGTTTGAACTTCTCCGTGTACTGTTGAAAGAACGCCTCTTCTGGCACGGTTTTGCGTGTGGATAACCTTAAACATTTTTGTTTTTCCTTTCGGTATTGTATGATAAAAGCTTTAGCAAAGATAATATGCATATGTAAAATCGGCAAAATTCATTGCCGATTGTTTGTTCAATAAGGGACTTGCCCCCATCATTATATATTCTTCATATATTCTTCTTTGTATAATCGAGTAATTTGGTGATTGTCGGGCAAAGGATCATGTTAAATCCAAGCTCAAAGAGAAAATTTCCTCCAACCAGCACAAGAAAAATATATTTCACTGCATTAGCGCCGTTTGCCCACATTGAAATAGTATCATAAAAAAAGAGAAAGCAACCGCCTATAAAAACAAGCGTATTGATAAAAGGGCAGGTGATTGCGGCGCATATTACGGCGGCGGTTTGATTTTTTTTGCAAACGGTTTTGTAAACAAGCCCTGCCAAAAGTCCGCAGGCAACGCCCTTTACCATAACGGTTATAACCGTACCTATGGCGTTGACGGCGAGAAATGCCGCCGCATCGCCGCTTGCGAGAACGGTTGCGCCGAAAACCGCACCTAACCATGCGCCCATATACGGACCGCCGATTGCAGAGCCGATAACAATCGGTATGAGCACGAGCGAAACGGAAAACTGACCGAGCTTGATAAACGATCCCATTAGCTGAAGAATGATGACAAGTGCGGTGAGCAGTCCTCCGAGGGTCATTGTTTTGATTGACATTTTTTGAGTTTTTGCGTTCATAAAAAAATCCTCCTACTATTGCCCCGACCGTTTTCTTCGGGTGCAATGCATTTTTTTCAGGATTTTGCGTTCATTTTGTAAATATAGTAAAGCCCGTCGAGGAGCAGATTTGCATCGCATATAATATCATGCGAGCAATATTTCACAATGCTCGAAGCAAGACCGCCGGTTGCAATGGCAACTGCATTACCGCCGAGAATTGTGCGGTAGCGTTCGATAAAGGCGTCAAGCATACCGGCAGTGCCGAGAATAATACCCGATTGCATGGAAGCAAGGGTGTTTTTGCCGATTATATCGCCGTTGTAGTCATCAAGGCTGATTTGCGGCAATTGTGCGGTACTGTTAGAAAGTGCGTTGAGGGAAATGCGTACGCCGGGGATTATAGACCCGCCGAGAAAGCACCTGTTTTTGTCAATGGCGGAAATGGTCGTGGCTGTTCCGAGATCGAACACAATGCAGGGAGCGCTGTATTTTTCAAGTGCACCGACAGCTCCGCAGACAAGGTCGGCGCCCAAAATCGCAGGGTTATCGAGCTTGATGTTAAGTCCTGTTTTTATGCCGGGTGAAACGACGTAAACCTTGCAATTTAGAAGCTTTTTCAGCGCATTTTTCAAAGTTGCGTTCAAAGGGGGAACAACGCTTGATATTATAGCACCCTCAAATTCGTTCGGGCAAATCGAATACAGCTCAAAAATATTCTTAATGGCAATAGCATACTCATCTTCCGAATCCGAAGCTTGAGTTGAAAGCCTTGATGTGAATACGAGCTTACCGTCATCATATACGCCCAAAACGATATTTGTGTTGCCTGCGTCAATTGCAAAAACCATTTTTCCCCTCCGCTTTACAAGATAAATTCAAAATCCTTTAGCATTCACAAGTTGCTTTGCATAACCTTGCGAATATTATTTATTATATCCGTATTTTTGCAATTTGTCAACAAAAATGCGCTTAGCTTTTGCTTAAAAGTCAAAAACTAAGCGCATTTTCGCTCAATATATGGCGTGCTTTGCCTTGTTTACGATGGTTTTGTCGTTTTCATATGTAAGAATCGACGTGGCGTGACCGATATCTACCCAGCGAATTTGAGAAATTTCTTCGGCTTGCGGAAAAAGCTCGAAATTTTTAGCCTTTGCAAGAAAATACACAACGACTTTCATTGTATCTTTCTTAGGCGAATACTGCACGGTTTCACGAAAAGTCGGGTCGAGAATCACGTCAACACCCGTTTCCTCCTTGATTTCTCTTGCGGCGGTTTCAAGCTCGGTTTCGTCCTTTTCCATATGTCCTTTCGGAAATGACCAGTGACCGCTGTTTATGTGCTTAATCAGCAGAATTTCGGTGTTTCCGTGTGATTTGCGGTAAACGATTGCACCGCAGGATTTTTCAAAAAACATATTATTCCTTTCTGTCCGCTAAATTCGGACGGATTCATTGTCAAGGAACAGTATAGCATAAATTTGAAAAAATGTCCATAGAAAATGACAAAAAAATCGGGCAAAGAATCTTTATTGAGATTCGCCGCCCGATTTTTTTAACTGTTTGATTTTTTATCGGATTAAATATACCTTTGCTGTGACATTGCTTTCGCTAATGCAGATTCAAGCTGATGTTGTTTTAAAGCATTTGAATTTTTGAAAGCCAAAACAAGCGCGCCTATTGTGGAAAACACATAAAGCCAGCCTGATACAGAAATATTGATTGTCACAATTGAACTTAAAAAATCATCTTTTCCTTCAGCAATCAATATCAGTAAGATCATTAAAAACCAACAAAATGACAGTATTGTTACGATTTTTGTGGGAATGAAAATTGCGGGCGACCAATTGTTCTTGTTCGTTGACAGAAGTGGCAGTATAATACAGATAATTGCCGGCAAATATGCCGCAATAAAGATTAAAGAAATAACACCTGCATATTCGGTTTCCGAAAAGGTTAAAGAAGTGCTTTCTGAAGCCGACAAACCGAAAAATTCTGCCCTTATACCAACCACTTTGGTAAATGATAATATCAAACTAAGCGCAAGCAAGATAACATTTGCCCAAAGAAACTTTTTCTGCTCTTGAAAAAAATCGCTTGCAGATGTATCGCTGTTTCCCTGTTGAACAGGTGCAGTTGTGGTAACTGTGGGTGCAACGGCTGTGGGCGCAGCAACCTGTTTGGCAACCTGTGTGCCGACTTGCGTGCCGCACTTTGTGCAAAACTTTTCATTGTTTTCTAATCTGTTGCCGCATTGCGGACACTGTGCAGTAACCTTTGCACCGCATACTTTGCAAAAATTTTCGCTTAGTGCTATTTTACTGCCGCATTTTGTACAGAACATAATTTACACCTCGTCATTTATTTTCAAGATTTTTTATAAACCAATCGCCATCTTCTTTTACCATAGTAAAAACCGCTTTTTCTTGAATATCAGACAATTTGTCTTTATAACTCAATGTTACATCAACTGTTGCTTTATCATCACTCACCATGCTAATGGATATATCGGAAACTGTTAAAATATCATCCTCTGATACCACACCGATGCTTAAACTGAACAAATCCGAAAGAGTGTAATCAAATCCTGTTTTTCCGATGAGAGCATTACCGAAAGCCGCTGAGGCTTTGAAGGTGTTTTTTGTTTTAGAGTCTAAACACTCCAAAACTTCGTCCATATCTCCGGAATTATATGCATCAAGGAATCGGTCGATTCTGGATTCAATCAATTCTTCATCACTTTTAAAATAAAAGCAGGAAGTCAGCAAAGAAAAACATAAACTCAGTACCATAAAGGCAACAAAGCTTTTTTTGTATTTAACCATAACCTATATTAACTTTTTAATTACCGGTTAATTCTTTTAACTGATTATAGCAACTTTCGCAAACTGTGATTTCTTCACCCATCTGTTCCGCTTTGTATGATTTTCCGGTTTTTTCTTCGTTGCAAATATCGCATTCAAAGGATTTGCTACCGCAAGCTGTTAGACACAGTAATAACGCAATTGTCATCAGGACGGTAACGATTTGTTTGGCTCTGCTTTTCATAATAGTATTCCCTCTCATTCTTGGATTAAATATCCAATTTCTTAAACACATTGTAATATATATATATATATATATTGTATAAAATGTAAAATTAACGTGAATTTTGTCGCCGATTTGATATACAAAAGGCTTTTTGTCAAACGGTATATACCATTTGGCAAAAAGCCTTAATCTTTAAATATTCTGTTGCAAAATGCGTTATTTATCTGCTGTTTTACAACGCTATTTGGAATTTCTTCTCTTTTGATTCACCTCATTTCAGCACATACATTCACGCCATATTTTGAATAATTTTTGCAAGCTCGGCGGCAGTTTTTATATCGATATGTGCAACCTGCGCAAGCTCTTCAACATCGGCGTCACGCAGTGCCTGCCTTGTTTTGAAGTGCAAGATTATATTTTGCGCTTTTTTCGGGCCTATTCCCTTAACGGATGTCAACAGAGGTGCAAGACTCTCTTTCGAGTGCTTTTTGCGCTGAAATGTGATTGCAAACCTGTGCATTTCGTCCTGTATTCTTGTTATCAGCATAAAGGCGCTACTTTTTGACGAAATATCGATTTCGCCGCCGCTGTGTGAAATTGCACGGGTTCTGTGCTTTGAGTTTTTCACAATGCCGAATACCGGCACCTTGATTCCCATTTTGCGCAAAATCGGCTCAACCGCATTCACCTGACCTTTGCCGCCGTCTACAAAAATCAAATCCGGCAGATGTTTAAAGCCGACATCGCTTTCGCTTTCATCGCAATAGTGATTAAAGCGCCGTTGAAGCACCTCACGCATACTGGCATAATCGTTCTGTATATCGATTGACTTTATCGAAAACTTTTTATAAGCGCTTTTCAGCGGTCTGCCGT
This sequence comes from uncultured Oscillospiraceae bacterium, assembly GCA_964490175.1. Taxonomy (GTDB): domain Bacteria; phylum Bacillota; class Clostridia; order Oscillospirales; family Ruminococcaceae; genus RGIG3077. The sequence goes on from CAZBAI010000013.1 coordinate 6,445, forward strand.
TTTCAAAAACGACCATACCCGCAACCATTGACGATGATGAGAGATTTGAAATATCATAAGCTTCGATATACAGCGGCGTTTTTTCCAAACCAAGTGCGGCTTGAAGTTCTTCAAGCGCCGTGATTTCCGAGCTTAAACGCCGCTTTTTAAGCGAAATTTCTTCATAAGCATTGTTTTTGCACATCGCCAAAAGAGCCTTGCCCTGTCCCTTTTGCGGAACTGTGAAACTGACGGCGTGTCCCGATTTTTCACGCAAAAGCTGCTTACAAAGCTCAATTCCGTCAAAGCTGTTTTCAATAAGAATGCTTTTGGGGATATCATCGGTTTGCGCATAATGGGCTGCAATAAAATCGCACATTACGTCATCGGAAACGGCGTTTGAAAAGAAAAACGTATTCTTGTCAAAAAGCCTGCCGTTTCGGTATGAAAGAACCGAAATGCAGAAGTCGTCAACATTGTGCGCTTTGGCAAAAATGTCGGTGTCACGCAGCGATTCTTCAATAATCAGCTGACTGTCGGCGGCTTTTTCGATTGCAAAAATTTTGTCACGAAGCGAAGCGGCAAGCTCAAAATCCAAATTTTCGGCAGCCAGATTCATAGCTTCTTTCAGTTTTTTCACGGTTTCCTTGCTGCCGCCCTTGATAAAGTCAACAGCCCTGTCTATAATTTCGGCATATTGCTGCGGCGAAATTTTGCCCGTGCAAACGCCCATGCATCTTTTAATGTGGTAGTTAAGGCAAGGTCTTGCACGGTCTTTTTCGGAAAATTTCCTGTTGCAGACCGGCAGCATAAAAATGCGGTTGACCTCTTCTACGGTGTTTTTTGTGACAAAGCCGCTGATATACGGGCCGAGATACGTCGCAGAATCATTTTCATACTGCAATGCGGTTTTGATTCTCGGATAATCGTCGTTTGTGATTTTGATATAGTGATAACCTTTATCGTCCTTTAAAAGAATATTATATTTCGGGCAATGCTGCTTTATAAGGCTGCACTCCAGCAAAAGCGCTTCATATTCGCTGTTGGTCACGATAAATTCAAAATCTTCGACAAGACTGACCATTTTCGCAACTTTGGGAGTGTGGTCGGCGTTTTCTCTGAAATAGCTTGAAACGCGGTTGTGCAGATTTTTCGCTTTGCCGATATAGATTATCTCATTTGATGAATTTTTCATTATATAAACACCGGGCGACCTTGTAAGGTGACTTGCCTTGTCACGCAGTGTCGGCAGATTTTTGTTCATATATATACCTTTTTGTTATGAGTTTGAAAATGCACATGAAGTAATTTCAAAATCGCCTTCAAAGCTTTTTTGAAGATTGAGCTGTGCCGTAACTTCGTACCTGTTGTCGATATATTCGCCCGTATTGAGAATATCGTCAACGGGAACACCATAGGAAAAATCAACGCTGCATTCGTATTTTATGCCCGTTTCATCGCTTGTGATTTCGGGTGAAATTTGATTGAGCGAGTTGAAATTTTTCTGCGCATTCGGGTTGTCGCCGAGCAGAATCGAATCATCGAGAAGGCGAAACGAAAAATCATCATTTGAATCGCCGTAAAACAGTGCCTCGATAAAATCGCAGGATTTAAGCGTTATTTGAATATAGTCCTTTGCGGTTTTTGCGTCAATATTCTCTTTCGGAATGATTTCTATATATTTTGATACTGTATTTATGTTGCAATTGATTAAAAGCTTATTCACATAAATATCAGAGTTTGAAACAACCGTTGTGTAAACTATGCTTTTTTGCGAAAAATCATAGCTTCCGTCGCTGTTTTCCTTAATGCCGTAAAATTCCTCATCGGAAAAAGCGTTTAGCTCGGTATCGTATACGGCGAATTTGTTTTCAAAGCTTTCGGCGCACAAAAGCTCGCTGTTTAATACGTCGATAGATTTATACACAACGGGAATCATCACGCAGCCGTGTTCGTCAAGCGCACCGTAGTAGGTCTTGCCGTGTTTTTCTTCGCCGACAATGAATTTGCCGTTTTTCGGCGAATAGATATAGTCCCACTGCGCTTCGATAATGACCTCGTCATCAAAGCTTTTAACGCCGTAAAGTCCGTTCTTTTGAAAAACTTTATATCTTTCATATGTTTGGCTCTCAAAGGTTTCGGGCGTATTCGGCAGAATTTGCCTGCTGTTTGAGCTTTGCGTATATATAACGAGAAAAGCGGCTGTAAGCGCAATGAAAAAAAGAGCCGCTGTGACAATCCTCATTTTTGAATCCACACAATCAGCTCCGTTTCGTTAATTGTTTTCGTCTTGATTTTGCTTGGTTTCTCTTATTCCGATATAGCGTTTGAACACGGTCTTGTTTTCGATTTTTGAAAAAACGCCTGCTCCGATTATAAAAACAACGGCGAACTCACCGAGAAAAACGCTTAAAGCGGCGAGCCAAAACGGTTCGTTAAAAACAAGCGTCAGCTCAATGCCGATGACAGCGGCGTTTACAAGGCTGCAAATCATCGCCGCAGGATAAAGCCTTTTGCATTTGTACATTAAAACCGCCGAGATTAAGGTTGCGACAGTTCCGAGCGGAATGTCAAAAATTGCCATGGGGCTGAATAAATTCGATATAAAGCAGCCCAGTGTGAGGGCAACGCAAAAATCGGGCTTGTAGCAGCACAAAAGCATCAGCGCTTCGGAAAACCTAAGCTGTACAATGCCGTATGAAAGGGGAGATATCAAAACGGTTGACACGACATAAATCGCCGCAATCACCGCAATTTGCGTCAGCGAAGCGACTTTTGAGCCGCCTTGTAATTTCATTTGTAAAAAACACTCCTTGTTTTACACGCTGGTTATCAAGGGAACAGCGATGTATTGAATTGTTTGCGCCGGTGTAAAATTATCTTACGTCTTCCTCGGTTTCTCTTGTCAGATAAATAGGGCGGGATTTTGATTCGAGATATGTTTTTGAAAGATATTGACCGAGAATGCCGTTGCAGAAAAGCTGAAGTCCGCCGAGCATAAACATTACGCACATAATTGTCGGAAAGCCCGCAACATCTTCACCCCAAATCAGCGTTTTGAGAATGATTACGATTATCATTATCAGCGATATCAGGCAGAAAAGCACACCCAAAAGCGATGAAATGGCAAGCGGTGCGGTTGAAAACGCAAAAATCCCTTCGAGCGAATACAAAAACAGTTTCCAAAACGACCATGCCGTTGAGCCTGCGGCACGTTCAACGTTTTCATATTCGATATATTTTGTTTTAAAGCCGACCCAACTGAAAATACCCTTGGAAAATCGGTTGTATTCGGGCATTGAAAGAATAGCATCGACCATTTTGCGCTTCATAAAGCGAAAATCCTGAGCGCCGTCAACAATTTCGGTTTGAGAAATTTTGTTCATGATTTTGTAGAATTTCCTTGCAAACCATGAGCGCACCTTCGATTCGCCCTTGCGGCTCACTCTGCGTGTTGTTGCACAGTCATAATCGCCTTGTGTGACGATTTCGTACATTTGCGGAATAAACTGCGGCGGATGCTGCAAATCGGCGTCGATTACAACAACATAATCGCCTTTGGCGTTTTCAAGACCGGCATAAATTCCCGCTTCTTTTCCGAAATTTCTGGAAAAGGAAATATACCGAACCTTAGTGTTTTCTTTGGCATATCCTCGCAATGTTTCGAGCGTTTTGTCCTTTGAACCGTCATCGATAAACAAAAGCTCGTAATCGATTTCGTATTTTTGCATCATACCGTCCATAACTTCACGGATTTTATCGTAAAATAAAGGAAGAACCTCTTGCTCGTTATAGCACGGGACAACGACTGTTATAAGCTTTGACATATAAATTTATTCCCTTTCAAAAAATGCAGAATATCAATACACGATATATTTTACTACATATTTTTCTTGATTTCAAGTGTTTTCGCATTGTTTTTGATGACAAATCGATAAGGCTTAGCGTCAGTGCGTGATTTTCCGTTTTTTAATCCGATAAAGCGCCTTTTTGGGTATTGAGTTTTTGCCGCAATTATGCTATAATCGGCATAAGGATTAAAAAAGCGATGCTAATCGCCTTTTTTGAAAATGTGAATATATCGCAAAAGCTTTTCATATAATCAAAATAAAAATCGCTGTTTTGCAAAGTGCTTTTCAGGTGCGCTTTTTGCAAAGCGGAAACGGAGAATTGCGATGAAAGCTTTTTTGCACGGTATAGCTTCGGCACTGAAAAAGAACCGAAAAAGGGTCGAATCGGGCACTTTTTGCCTTTTGCTGATTGCGGCGTATTTTGCCGCATATTTCGGAGCGCAGAGAATAAAAAACGAAGTCGAGCCGAAATTTCGGCAAACTTCGGCGCAAATAACTCAAATGCCCGTAATTGTGCTTGACGCAGGTCACGGCGGAATTGACGGCGGCTGTTCAAGCGCAAGCGGCGTTCCCGAAAAGGGTATCAATCTCGATATTATGCTTGATTTGCGTGATTTGCTTATAATTTCGGGATTTGATGTTGAAGTGACAAGAGATAGCGACCGTTCGATTCATGACAGCGGCGTTGAGGGCATTGCCAATCAAAAAGCATCGGATATGGATAACAGGCTTGCGCTTTTCAATAAATACGATAATGCGATTTGCCTGTCGATTCATCAAAATCAATATGTTACGACCGACGCTTGCGGCGCACAGATGTTTTATTCTTCGACAAATCCCCAAAGCGAATTTCTTGCGCAGACAATGCAAAACAGCTTTGTGAAATATTTGCAGCCCGAAAACACGAGAGAAATCAAGCTTTGCGGCGAAGAGCTGTTTTTGTGTCGGTTTTGCGAAAATCCCACCGTTATGATAGAATGCGGATTTTTGTCGAACCCGACGGAAGCCGAGCTTTTAAATGACGAAAGCTACCGCCGCAGCGTTGCGTTCACGATTTACGCAGGGCTTTGCGAATATCTTTCGCAGAGCTGATTATTACATAAAAGGGAAATGAAAAATGGCTAAAAAAGAAAAGACCGTGTTCGTCTGCTCGGAATGCGGATTTGAAAGCTCAAAATGGAATGGCAGATGTCAAAGCTGCGGAATGTGGAATACCTTTGAAGAACAGGTGCTCGCACCTGCGGCGGCTTCTTTTTCCGCAAAGAAAACGGTTTCTTCACGGGAATTGAAAATGTCAACCTTAAAGGATATAGAAGCGCTTGACGAGGTGCGTTATTCCACGGGCACGAATGAGCTTGACAGGGTTCTCGGCGGCGGACTTGTCAAGGGAAGTTTGGTGCTTGTGGGAGGAGAACCGGGTATAGGCAAAAGTACGCTGCTTTTGCAAATTTGCCGATATATGGGAAATGAGCATACTATTTTATATGTTTCCGGAGAGGAAAGCGCAAGGCAGATAAAACTGCGTGCTCAAAGGCTTGGGGTTGAGTGTGATAATCTTTATATTATGACGCTGACCGACGCTGTGGGAGTTTGCAATGCAATTGCCGATAATCGTCCGGATATCGTGATAATCGATTCCATACAGACAATGTGCATTGAAGAAATTCCCTCCGCACAGGGCAGTTTGCGCCAAGTGAGAGAATGCACGAATCTTTTTATGAAAACCGCAAAAGAACTTGAAATTCCGATATTTATTGTCGGTCACGTCAATAAAGACGGCGACATTGCCGGCCCTAAGGTTATGGAGCATATTGTCGATGCCGTGCTTCATTTTGAGGGCGAAAGGCATTTGAGCTACCGAATTTTGCGTGCGGTGAAGAACCGTTTCGGCTCGACAAACGAAATCGGCGTTTTTGAAATGGCGGATACGGGATTGCGTGAAGTGCCCGAGCCTTCGATGATGCTTTTGTCGGGCAGACCGAAAAACGTTTCGGGCAATTGCATAGCCTGCATTATGGAAGGCTCACGTCCGCTTCTTGCCGAGGTGCAGTCGCTTGCCGCAAAAAGCTCGTTTGCCGCACCGAGAAGAACCGCAACCGGCTTTGATTTTTCCCGCTTGGCGATTTTGCTTGCCGTGCTTGAAAAACGCTGTGGAGTGTGCTGCGGATCGCTTGATGTGTATTTGAACATTGTCGGCGGCTTCAGATTTGATGAGCCTGCCGGTGATTTGCCTGTTGCCATCGCCGTTTATTCTGCGATTATGGATAAGCCCGTGCCCGATAATCTTGTTGCGGTAGGTGAGATAGGTCTTGGCGGCGAGGTGCGCAATATCAGCAGGATACAGCAGCGAATCGCCGAGGTACAGCGAATGGGCTTTGAAAAAGTGATTGTTCCCTTGCAGTCACTGAAAAATCTCAATACAGATGATTATGATATTGATATTATCGGCGTTTCAAGCCTGAAACAAACCTTTGCATATCTTGAAAAACAAAATGCATAATTAAAGTTGCCTCGGAAGTGCTTTAAAAGCTTTTTCGAGGCATTTTTATATGATTTTAACATCACCGAAAACTGTATTTTTGCATAATATATACCGAGGCGATTGCACATTTCGTTTCAAGGCTAACTTTAAAGGGGTTTGTTGATATGAAAAATAAAGTCGTTATTGTTGCGGGCGGAGATTTGCGCCAGATATATGCCGCAATGTCGCTTTCAAAGCAAAATACAGTCTATACTATCGGGTTTGAAAATCTTGATATTGAGTTTGACAGTGCGGTAAAAAGGCTTGATGCCGATAGCGGTGACATAAAGGCGGATATATTTTTGCTTCCGCTGCCTGCCGCAAAAGAAGGGCTTTTTATAAGCACGCCGTTTTCGGGCAATGAGCTTTGCTGTGCGGTGCTTTTGCCGTATTTAAAGGCGGATACGCTTGTTTTGGGCGGCAATGTCAATACAGAGATGAAAAGCTTTTTTGAAAAGCAAAAAGTGTCTGTTATCGATTATTACGAGCGTGAGGAGCTTAGCATTATGAATGCCGTGCCGACTGCCGAAGGCGCTGTTATGCTGGCGCTTGAGGAAATGCCGATAACTTTATTCGGAACTAAAGTTTTGATAATCGGTTTCGGCAGAATCGCACGGGCACTTATACCTATATTAAAAGGTTTCGGCGCAGATGTGGCGGTTGCCGCACGGAAATGCGAGGCGCTTTGCTGGGCAAGGCAAATGGGCTGCAAGGCGTTCAAGATATCGGAAATACCGAAAAGAATATCCGATTTCGGGCTGATATATAATACCGTGCCGGCACGGATTCTATCGCACGAGGCTCTTTTTAGCGTTGATTCGTCGGCGCTTATCATAGATCTTGCTTCAAAACCGGGCGGCGTAGACCTTGAATCGGCAGGCGATTTGGGGCTGAAAACGGTCTGGGCGCTCTCATTGCCGGGTAAAACCGCTGCGCAAACTGCCGGAAAAATTATATGTGATACCATCGACAATATACTTACCGAAAGGGGAGTAACATAATTATGGATTTTAAAGGTCTTAGAACGGGCTTTGCCATGACAGGCTCGTTTTGCACTTTTTCAAAAGCTTTTGAAGCGGCAGCGGCGTTGGCAAGCGCAGGCGCCGAGCTTACGCCGATTATGTCTTTTAATGCATCGCAGATAAGCAGCCGCTTCGGAAAATCCGATGAAAATATCGAAAAAATCGAGCAAATTTGCAAAAGAAAAGCGATTATGACTATCGAGGACGCCGAGCATATCGGCCCGCAGTCGCTTTTTGATATCTTAACGGTTTGCCCCTGCACGGGCAACACAATGGCAAAGCTTGCAATGGGAATAACCGATACTCCGGTTACAATGGCGGTTAAGGCGCATTTGCGCAACAATAAGCCCGTGCTTATCTGCCTTGCGACAAATGACGCACTTTCGGCAAGCGCCAAAAATATCGGAATGCTGATGAATACCAAAAACTGCTATTTTGTGCCGTTTGCTCAAGATGACTGCAAAAATAAGCAGACTTCGCTTGTTTCCGATTTTTCTTTGCTGATGCCGGCAATCGAGTGCACATTAAACAAAGTGCAGCTTCAGCCGATATTGCTGTAAATTGTTTGATATTGACAAAAAAAGCCCCGATTTTTTGTCGGGGCGATACATATTCATAAAGAATTTAAAACGCTTTTTACGGCATTTACCTTATTGCGCAAAGCTAAGGCGCTTTCTTGTGTCTTGTCGATGTTTCCTGCCTTTAAAGCTTCTTCAATATCCGCAAGACAGTCGCTCAGAGCGTCGGCGCAAAGGTTTCGGCTTTCGGCGCAAAGGGCGCTTGCCGTAAAAACCGCCTGCGTCACATTCCCTTTGGAAATGTGAAAATCAAGATCGCTTAAATCGTCACTTTCCGTAAGCTTTTTGAGAAATATAAGGTAAAGCTCGGTATTTCCTCCGAATTTCTGTTTTCCGCTTTCAAGGTCTATACCGATTGCTTTAAGAGAATCGCAAATTGAGTTACTCATCACCGTGTTTTCCTTTTGTAATATTTTTTATGATAAAATTTTATCATAGTATTTCCGAAAAATCAATAGTTTTTCTAAATTTAACAAAAAATACACAAAAAGCGCAAGGCAAGAGTATACGGATTATGAAAGCGTATATATCGAATTTTCGCCGAGAAAAGCTTCGATTCGGAGCAATCTGTTATATTTGGCGGTGCGTTCGCTTCGGCAGGGCGCACCGCTTTTGATTTGCCCTGCGTTGAGAGCAACGCAAAGGTCGGCAATCGTTGAGTCCTCGGTTTCGCCGGAACGGTGTGAAATTACGGTTTTGTAGCCTTTATGGCGTGCTGTTCTGATAGTATCTACGGTTTCGCTGAGCGTGCCGATTTGATTGTATTTGATGAGTATTGCGTTTGCGGCATTCATTTCAAAACCTTTTTTCAAATACTTTTTGTTTGTAACAAAAAGGTCGTCGCCGACAAGCTGAATTTTTGCGCCCAGCTTTGCCGTTAATGTGCGCCAGCCGCTCCAATCGTTTTCGCTAAGTGGGTCTTCAATCGAATATATGGGATATTCGGAGCAAAGCTTTTCCCAATAGGAGATGAGCTGCTGTGTTGAAAACTTCTTTTTCGATTTTTTCAAAACATAGTTGCCGTCTGCCTGCTGCCATTCGCTTGCCGCAGCGTCAACGGCGATTTTTACATCGCTTGTGGGGTACTGCGCTTCTCTGATTGCACGGCAGATAAGCTCCAGTGCTTCTTCATCGCTTTCAAGGTTCGGAGCATAGCCGCCCTCGTCACCTATTCCACAGGCAAGACCTTTGTTATGCAGTAGTTTTCCCAAAGCTTTGTGTATTTCACTGCACATTCTCACAGCCTGCGCAAAGCTTTCCGCACCGATGGGCGCTATCATAAATTCCTGAATATCGACATTATTTGAAGCGTGAGCGCCGCCGTTGAGAATATTCATCATCGGAATGGGCATTGTCACCGCACTTATTCCGCCGAGATAACGAAACAGCGGAATGCCGTATGAAAGGGCGTTTGCACGTGCCGTTGCAAGCGAAACGGAAAGTATTGCATTTGCGCCGAGCCGACCTTTGTTTTCCGTTCCGTCAAGCTTTATCATCGCTTCATCTACTTTAAACAGATCCGAGGTGTCCAAAGATTTAAGACAGGGCGCAATTTCTTTTTTTATATTCGATATTGCATAGCGCACGCCCAATCCGCCGTATCTTTCACCGCCGTCACGCAATTCCGCCGCTTCGTTGCTGCCCGTTGAAGCGCCCGAGGGAACAGAAGCTGTTCCCTTTATGCCGTTTGAGAGGATAACCTCGGTCATTATACTCGGGTTTCCCCTTGAATCGAGAATTTCAAACGCTTTGATTTTTTTGATATTCATACTTTCGCTTCCTTTATACGCCGATGATTGTGTTCACCCGCACCGCATAGCCGATGTTTGCTTTGCATACGGGACAAACCTGAAAAGGCGCTTTTCCTTTGTGGATTTTTCCGCAGTTAAGGCATATCCATGTTTCTTCGGTGTCGCTTTTGAAAAGCCTGTCTGTTTCGATAAGCTGAGCGAATTTCGCAAAACGGTCGCCGTGTGTTTTTTCGATTTCGGCAATCATTTCAAATGCGGCGGCAATATCCGAAAAGCCCTCGGCAGCGGCAATTTGCCCGAATTGCGGATAAATCGTTTCGTATTCTTCGTATTCGTTTGCCTGCGAAGCTCTCAGAAGTCCTGCCGTATCGGTTTGACTGTCAACGGGGTATCCACCGGCGATATCGACATTTTTTTCGGATCGGCTTTTCAAAAAGCCGTAAAATACTTCGGCGTGCTCTTTTTCCTGATGTGCGGTAAACCTGAAAGCTTCGGCGATGACGTGATATCCGCTGTTTTCCGATAACGAGGCGGCAAAGGCGTATCTGTTTCGTGCCATGCTTTCGCCCGCAAACGCCCGCATAAGATTGATTCGTGTTTGTGAATCGGCAAAATTCATTTAATTGCATTCCTTTCAAAATTATGATACTTCTATTGTTTCAATATTGTTTGAGATTATGCGTAATTTTTCTTTGCGTTTTCGTTAAATTAGCTAACGCAAATTTGCACTTGTCCGCAAAATGTGTTGATAAGGGCTGAAATTTTTATTGGCATTGACAAATTGAAAATTCGGTTGTAAAATATACTGTGTAGAAATATACATAAAACACATAAAATCATGAGCCTTGCTGCGGCAAACTTGTGGAAAAACGGAGTATTTATGATTGATAATTACAATATTGACAATGATGATTTTTCGATTAAAGAGCAGTTCGGCATACACGTTTTCAATGACGATGTGATGAGCGACAGACTGCCGAAAAATGTTTATCTTTCGCTGAAGAGAACTAAAGAACTCGGAACGGCGCTTGAACCCGATGTTGCAGATGTTGTCGCCAATGTTATGAAAAATTGGGCGATTGAACAGGGAGCTACGCATTTTACTCATTGGTTTCATCCGATGACGGGCGTGACAGCCGAAAAGCACGAAGCCTTTCTTTCGAGAAATTCCGCAGGCAGAATGATCATGGAGTTTTCCGGAAAAGAGCTTATCAAGGGCGAACCCGACGCTTCGTCTTTTCCCTCCGGCGGCTTGCGTGATACCTGCGAGGCAAGAGGTTATACCGCATGGGACCCGACAAGCGACGCTTTTGTAAAGGAAAATTCGCTTTACATTCCCACGGCTTTTTGCTCTTTCGGCGGCGAGGTGCTTGATAAAAAAACACCGCTGCTTCGCTCAATGGAAGCTATTAACACACAGGCGCTGCGCATTTTGCGCCTTTTCGGGAATACGACTTCATGCCGTGTTACCGCAACTGTCGGCGCAGAACAGGAATATTTTCTTATAGATAAAAAGCTTTATGACAAACGCTGTGACCTTATCTTCGCAGGGCGCACCCTTTTCGGGGCAAAAGCGCCGAAAGGTCAGGAAATGGACGACCATTATTACGGCTCGATAAAAAGCAGAGTCGGCAGCTATATGCGTGATCTTGACCGTGAACTTTGGAAACTCGGAGTTTATGCGAAAACCAAGCATAACGAGGGTGCTCCGGCACAGCACGAGCTTGCGCCGCTTTATGCTTCGGCAAATGTTGCGGCAGACCAGAATCAGCTGACAATGGACGTTATGAAAAAAACGGCGCTTCGTCACGGGCTTGTGTGCCTTTTGCACGAAAAGCCTTTTGCAAGCGTAAACGGTTCGGGCAAGCACAACAATTGGTCGCTTACAACAGATGACGGAATCAACTTGCTTGAACCGGGCAAAACTCCGCATAAAAATATTATGTTTTTAACGTTTCTCTGTGCGGTCATAAAGGCTGTTGACGAGTATCCGGAGCTATTCAGGATTTCAGTTGCCTCCGCAAGCAATGACTGCCGCCTCGGTTCAAGCGAAGCACCGCCTGCGATTTTGTCTGTTTTTGTAGGCGCAGAGCTTGAAAAAATCTTGCAGGCGCTTGAAAGCGGTGCGCTTATCAAGAAAAATCACAGAGAAGAGCTTATGCTCGGGGTTGAATCGCTGCCTAATTTCCCGAAAGATACCACCGACAGAAACAGAACTTCGCCGATGGCGTTTACCGGCAATAAATTTGAATTTAGAATGCTCGGCTCGGGCGATTCGATTTCATGCGCAAATATCATGATGAACGCAACCGTTGCGATTGAACTGAAAAAATTTGCAGACAGGCTTGAAAAAGCGCAGGATTTTTCATCGGAATTAAATAAACTGCTCTCGGAAACGGTGAAGAATCATAAAAGGGTCATCTGGGGCGGAAACAACTATACCGATGAATGGGTAAAAGAAGCCGAAAGCAGAGGGCTGCCGAATTTGAAAACAAGCGTTGACGCTTTGCTTTGCTATGATGATGACAAAAATATCGAAATGCTCGAAGAGCTTAAAATATTTACCAGAGCGGAGATTCTTTCACGTCAGGAAATTTTGCTTGAAAATTACAGCAAGCGCATAAATATCGAGGCTCTCACAATGCTGCACATGGCAAGAAAACAGATTCTTCCCGTCGGTATAAGCTATGTGGGTGAGCTTTGTAAGAATGTTGATTCCAAAAAGCGGCTCGGCTTTGAGGAAGATTGTGTTGAATTGCGCATGGCAAAGAAGCTTAACAAGCTTAATGATGAGCTTTATGCCGCAATCGACGAGCTTGAAACCGAGGAAAGCAAGGCTGCCTCGGTTGAAAATGATATTAAGCTTTCGGCGGCGTGTTACTGCGAAAAAGTTATTCCCGCTATGGAAAAATTGCGCAAAATCGCCGATGAAATTGAAAATACCGTGCCTGCGAATATGTGGCCGTTTCCCACATACAGCGAGCTTATGTTCAATGTTTAATTGAAGTGCGCATTTGATTCAAATCACAAAAAACGTCCGTATTATGCTATGGGCGTTTTTTGCTTTTTTGGGCAAAAATATTTATTTGCCGCCGTAAAAAGTCTTGACAAGCAATGCCGTATCCTATATAATTAAAGGGTGAATGTCGATTGAATCGGCTTTAGCTCGTTTTATGAAAAACAAAAAGCCGAGGCTATATTTATTGACAACGGTATTTTTTACATTTTCAGGAGGACAAATCGTGATTAAGACAAAGAAACCTGTATTTTTCATCGTATTTGCCATCATTCTTGCCTTTGCGTATTCTGTATTTTTCGGCATTGAATATTGGTACGGTGATTTAAGCACAGTTCATGTCAAGGGCGCCGACCAGATTCGTCTCGGTATTGACATACAGGGCGGTGTTGATGTTACGTTCAAGCCCGTAGGCGCCGCAATTTATGATGATGATAACAATATTACGGGATATCGGGAAATCTCCGATGTTACCGAAGATCAGCTTGATGCGGCGATGGAAGTCATCAAGGTCAGAATGCAGGCAAACAGCATTTATGACTACGAATCATATGTTGACTATGATAACGAACGAATTATAGTTCGTTTTCCGTGGCAGTCGAACGAGGAGAATTTTGACCCCGAAAAGGCGGTTGATGAGCTGGGCGAAACCGCAATGGTTGAGTTTTGCAAAGGTTCGGCATATTCAACCGACGACGTTGTGCTCAGAGGCGAGCACATTGTAGAAGCTTCTGCCGCTTCATATGCAAACGAAAAAACCGGTGAGGTTGAAAACTGCGTTATTTTGAAATTTAACGATGAGGGTAAGCAGATTTTCGCCGATGTTACCGCAGAGCAAGCTCAAAGCAACGGCGCTATTGCGATTTGTATGGACGGCGAAGTGATATCCGCACCCACTGTTGAAGAGTCTATCACAAACGGTGAAGCAACCATCACTTCGGATTCATTTAAAAACGATTATGCGGCCGCAAAGGCTCTTGCCGATAAAATCAATGCGGGTTCACTGCCTTTCTCGCTGCAAAGAGAATCGTTTAGCACAATTTCGCCGTCAATGGGCGAGGGCGCTCTTAATGTAATGATAATAAGCGGAATCATCGCATTTATACTCATTGCCGTATATATGATCGTTCTTTACAGGCTTCCCGGCTTTGTTGCTTCAGTCGCACTGCTCGGACAAATTGCCGGAACAATGGCGGCAATTTCCGGATACTTCGGCTTCCGTGACAGCTCAACGCTTACAATTCCCGGCATTGCGGGTATTATTCTCGCAATCGGTATGGGTGTTGACTGTCAGGTAATTACTTTTGAGCGTATTAAGGAAGAACTTGCAAAGGGCAAAACGCTTGATTCGGCTTTGATATCGGGATACAAGAGGGCGTTTACCGCAATTTTGGACGGAAATATTACAATTATTATCGTTTCAGCCGTTTTGATGGGCGCATTCGGCGTTCCCGGCAGCTTTTTCTACACGATATTCAGTCCGCTGTTCCGCATTTTCGGCACTTCGACCGAGGGCACGATTTATTCATTCGGTCAGACGCTGTTTGTCGGTGTAATCTGCAACTTCATCTTCGGCATTTTGGCGACAAAGCTCATGCTTTTCTCCCTTTCGAGATTCAAAAAGCTGAAGAACAAGAAGCTTTACGGAGGTGCTGATAATGAGTAAGAAAAACAGAATCAAAAAAAATGCCAATCAAGCAGGCGCTGTATCAAGCACTATCGATACGGCAAACGTGTTTGATTATATAGCAAAAAAGAAAATATTTTTTATCGTTTCTATTTGTTTGGTTGCGGTTTCGCTTCTTTCCGTTCTCATAAGAGGAATCGACATTGCAATCGAGTTTAAGGGCGGTACGATTATCAACTATTCTTACAGCGGCGATATTGACCTTAAAGGCGCACGTGAAGCTGTTGAAAATGCAGTTGGATTTAATGTCGATGTGCAAAAGGGCGATTCGCTCGGCGACAGCGAGGGAACGCACACTATATCGGTTTCCTATACAGATGAGGTTGAACTCAGCGATGAGTTGAGAACGAAAATCTGCACAGCTTTGCAGGAAAAATACCCCGACAACGCTATTGACGATATCGATGACGCATCGTCTGTCAGCCCTTCGTCGGGCACCACATTCTTCTTGAAGTGCATTGCCGCACTTTTGTGTGCGGTAATCCTGCTCATCGTATATATCGCACTTCGCTTCAGAAGAATCGGCGGATGGTCTGCCGGCGTTTGCGCAATTTGCGCTTTGATTCATGACAGTATCATCGTTTTCGGAACATTTATCATTTGCGGATTTGAAATTGACGCAAACTTTATGGCGGTTGTTTTGACAATTCTCGGATATTCCGTAAACAGCACTATTGTAATCTACGACCGAATCAGAGAAAACAGGAAATACGCTCCGAAATCTCCGCTTGCCGATGTTGTGAATTTGAGCATTTCGCAGTCAAAGACAAGAACTCTTCGCACTACGATTACGACCGTGCTTGCAATGAGTGTTGTTGCCGTAAGTGCGTTGGTCACCGGCTTGGATTCTATTTTGGCGTTCGCATTCCCGCTTATCGTCGGTATGATTGCAGGCGCTTATTCATCGCTTTGCCTTGCACCGTCACTTTGGGTTGCATGGTGCACAAGAAAAGACAATGCGGCGCAATCTTCTGATATAGCCTAAAATTTAAAAGCACTCTGTAGATTCTCACGGAAGTGGGAATAAAGGAGTGCTTTTTTGAAATATTCCGATAAAGAGGAGGGGAGAACGTTTGAAAGCCGGTGTTTCAACAGCGTGTCTGTATCCGAGATTGCTTGAAGAATCGCTTTATGACCTTGCCGTAAACGGTGTTGATTGTGTGGAAATTTTCATAAATACCGATTGCGAGCTTTCCAAACGCTTTATCGGCGAGATGAAATCGACGCTTGACCGTTTTGAAGTTTCCGTTGCTTCGCTTCACCCCTACACCTGCGGACTTGAACCGATTATGTTTTTCTCTCCGTATGAGCGCAGGGTCGGAGATATGCTTGATTATTACAAGCGCTATTTTGAGGCTATGCAATGGCTCGGCGCCGAGTATTTTGTTTTGCATGGCTGCAAAGGGTTTCGGCTTGACAATAACGATTTTTATTTTGAACGCTTTAAGAGAATTGCCGATGTCGGCAAACAATTCGGCATTACCGTATGTCAGGAAAATGTATATTTGTATGTGAGCGGCAATTTGAAATTTTTGAAAGAAATGTCGGCAGCACTCGGCGATGACGTTGCTTTTGTGCTTGATGTAAAGCAGTGCGTGCGCTGCGGCGAAAATCCTTTTGATTATGTTAATGCAATCGGCGATAAAGTAAAGCACGTTCACATGAGTGATAACAGCGAAAAGGGCGATTGCCTGCTAATGGGCAAGGGTAGGTTTGATTACAGAAGTTTTCTTGCCAAGCTTAAAGAAAAGGGTTTTGACGGTGCTGTGATGCTTGAGCTTTATCGAAGCAATTTTAATTCCATTTCCGATTTGATCGGCAGTTACAATATTATTCAAAATGCGGTTTCCCGCATAATGGGAAGGTGAAAAAATGCGTTGTCCATTTTGTAATTATGAAGATACCAAGGTTATCGACTCACGTCCTGCGGATAACAAAAAGCGCAGAAGACGAGAGTGCGTTAATTGTTCAAAAAGATTCACGACGTATGAGGTGGTTGAAATGCCGCTTCTTTCCGTGCAAAAGCGTGACGGAACATTTGAGCTTTTTGATAAGGAAAAACTCACCAGAGGTATTTGCAGCGCCGTTACAAAACGTCCCGTAACCATTGAACAGGTTCAGCAAATTGTTGATTGGATTGAGCTTACCTGTGCCAATGAAATGCGCAATCAAATCACATCGACCGAAATCGGCGATATGGTGCTTGAACGCTTGCGTGGGCTTGATGATGTGGCATATATCCGTTTTGCCTCTGTATATAAAGATTTTTCCGATGTTGACAGCTTTATACAGTCGATTTCCGAGCTGACGGGAGATAAATAATTAAACTTTGACTTAATAAAAAAGACCGTATGTACTTTACGCAAAATGTTACATACGGTCTATATTTTTATGTTGCGGTAAGGCTGAAAAAACTATTTTTTTGATTCAAACCAACCGAAAATGCATCCGCAGATTCCGCCGATGATGTGTGCAAGCTGTGAGATATTGTCTTGCGTAAAAAGCCCATCGTAAATTTCGCCGCCAAGATAAATCACTGCAACGCAAATCAGCGTAAGCGGGATTTTGCCTTTTTGATAATTCGCAAATGAGCTTAAAAGAATAAGCATAAATGCGATTCCGCTTGCACCGATAAGCCCTGTATCAAAAAATAAAATATTGATAAGCCCTGTGGTAAAAGCGGTAATGGCAATCATTTCAACGAGCCGCCTGCTGCCGTATTTTTCCTCAATCATGGGTCCGGCAAGCAGAATTATCGTGAAATTTGAAATATAATGGCTGATGCTTGCGTGACCGAAAATGTATGTAAACATCCGCACATACATCATAAGGTCGGTAAAGGAGCTTTTGTAGATTGTGAAAAACATGAGGTTTGAGCGCCCGTTTGTCAGTATGTTGATTACCAAAACTATGAAGGAAATCAACGCATAGCTCAATATGACGGGGGAGTTGTATTGGAATATGATAGATGGCGTTTTAGATTCGCCGCTGCTTCTTGCCATTGCGCTTCTCCGTTAAAATTTACTTTAGTACAATTATAATCCAAATATAAAAATATGTCAACACCGCTTTGCAAAAATCAAAGGCTGCGGCAAAACATATAGCCACAGCCTTTAAAATTATTTTTGTGAAACCGTAACGGAATAAGCGCCATTGGAAAGACTTCCGACAGAAATTTCAAGATTTGTATCAACCGTTTCAAACCCATCGGAATCATACCACGCAAAGCCCGATACAGACGAATCGACAACATCACCGCGTTTGAAAAATCCGTTATTGTCATTTACAAGGCGAACAAATCTCACCTTATCGTCGCCGTTATAAGACGGGCCGTAGTTCTCATATGCAAAGACCGAAACATTCCAATAATCATAAGTATAAAGCTCGGTTTGAACGTGCAGTATGCGAATGCCGCCGTTTTTATTCCACCACATTGTGTTGTTGCCATCGGGCGTGACATATTCAATAATAAAATATTCACCGAAATAATCATCACCCAAATCCTCACCGGGAATCAGCACAAAATTCGGGGAATGCTGAGATGAGGTGAGATTAAACGTCTGCGACGATTTTGAATCATCATAAACATATATTTCGCTTTCGCAATACCAACCGAGCATCAGCTTTGATAATGATGAATAATCGCCGTAGGCATCGTCCATCATTTCATATCCGGCAGTGCCGTGCAAGCCCTCATAATCGCTTGTATCCTGATATTTGTAATAATCGGGCAAGCCCATGGTGTGACCCATTTCGTGAATAATCGTTGTGACATAATCTGTGCGGTTTGTCGGAACGGAATTGCCGGTGATGATGTTGCCGACATGCAGTCCGTCAACTGTATATGACGTATAGGCGAACGCTCCCGAACAGGGCCACCAGTAATCGGAGCTTGCCGAAGACGGCACAAAATAAGCCGAGCAGTCTATCACGCCGTCACCGTCGGCATCATAATCGCTAAAATCAATTTCGTCCTCAAAATAATCAAGCACTTCCTTGACAAGCTTCCCCTTATCATCATTATAATCGGCGATTGAGCCGCTTGCCGTATATGTGAATATATCGCCCGTCATATTTAATCGCCCATATGATGAACGTTCGAGATACGCCGTTACGCTTTCATACGGATAATAGCTTGATGATGTATCTTCGGGGCCGAAAATTTCCGCTTCTACTTGTTCTGCGTCAAACTCTTTGGAAAATTTGCAGTCGGAAAATTCGATTTCAAACACAAGCATTTTCACATCGCCGACCGAGGGGCATGAAGCGTCAAGTATTGCGATCGGGGTGTCTATAAGGTCTTTTGAAAGCTCAATATATTTAAGCCCATCAATGCCGAGCATTGTGCGCTTTAAAAGGCACAAATCAACCACGTTTACGTTTGAATCGGCGTTGATATCCGCAATATCGCCAAGCGCAACGTCAAGCGGTGACACATCGTGAATATGTGCGGATAAAAGCTTTACGTCCTTATTATTAACCGACAAATCACGGTTGACGTCACCGTATACCGCAGATGTACTGACAGCCTGCGCAGGCATTGATGAAAAGGCGGCGCACATGGCGATAAGCATGGCGGCAAAGATTAAAATAATCCGGTTAAAATTCATATATACCTCCGATTTTTTTCAAAAATTAGGGAGTGCTTAAAATGCTTTTAAGCGGTGACGATTTTGTTTGCGTTGTGAAGATTCAGCTTGTCAACAGCCTGCTCACGCATTTTGTATTTCAAGATTTTTCCGGCGGCGTTCATCGGGAATGAATCCACAAAATCAACATATCTCGGAACTTTATGCTTTGCCATATTGTCACGCACATATTGCTTGATATCGTCTTCGGTGCAGCTTTCGCCCTCTTTAAGGATTACGCAAGCCATGATTTCTTCGCCGTAGTCGGCATCGGGCACGCCGATTACCTGAACGTCCTTAACCTTTTCGTGCGTATAGATAAAGTCCTCGATTTCCTTGGGGTAGATATTCTCGCCGCCACGGATTATCATATCTTTAATGCGGCCGGTAATTTTATAGTTGCCGTCGGGAAGTCTTCTTGCAAGGTCGCCCGTGTGCAGCCAACCCTCGCTGTCAATTGCGGCGGCGGTAGCTTCGGGCATTTTATAATAGCCTTTCATGATATTATAACCCCTTGCGACAAATTCGCCGTCAACATTATCGGGCAAATCTTCATATGTTTCGGGGTCAACGATTTTGCATTCAACGGCAAAAATCGGTCCGCCGACTGTATTTACACGTGTTTCGATAGAATCTGTCGTTTTGCTCATTGTTGTAGCCGGGCTTGCCTCAGTCTGACCGTAAGTTATGCATATTTCGCTCATATGCATTTTTTCGATAACCTCACGCATTGTCTTTATCGGGCAGGGTGAGCCTGCCATAATGCCGGTGCGCATATGCGAAAAATCGGTCTTTTCAAAGTTTTCGTGCGAGAGCATTGCGATAAACATTGTGGGCACGCCGTGGAAACAGGTGATTTTTTCACGGTTGATGCAGTCAAGACCTTTTCTGGGCGAAAATGCGGTAATGGGCGACATTGTTACGCCGTGCGTCATTGAGGCGGTCATTGCAAGCACCATTCCGAAGCAATGGAACATCGGCACTTGAATCATCATTCTGTCGGCGGTGGATAAATCCATGCAATCGCCGATAGCCTTGCCGTTGTTGACAACGTTGTAGTGCGTCAGCATAACGCCCTTGGGGAAGCCTGTCGTTCCCGATGTATATTGCATATTGCAGATATCGTCTTTCTTTATGGTGCGGCGTATGGCTTCAACTTCTTCAACGGAAACATTTTTCGCAAGATTTATAGCTTCTTCCCAGCTGTAACAGCCCTTTTGCTTACTTTGGCAGGTGATTATATTTTTGAGGAAAGGAAACTTCTTTGAAACCAGTTTACCCGGCTCACAGTGTTCAAGCTCGGGACAAAGCGTGTGAATAATTTCGTTATAGTCGATATTCTTCTTGCCGTCAACCATTACAAGCGTATTTGTATCGGACTGGCGAAGCAGATATTCTATTTCGTGATTTCGATATTCCGTATTTACCGTAACGAGAACAGCGCCGATTTTTGTTGCCGCCCAGAATGTGATATACCACTGTGGAACATTAGTTGCCCAAATTGCAATGTGGTCGCCTTTTTTTACGCCCATTGCAAGCAGTGCCCTTGCAAATTCATCAACATCATCACGAAATTCGGGGTAGGTTCTTGTGTAATCAAGCTCGGTATATCTGAAAGCGTACTGCGTGGGAAATTCCTCGCAGATACGGTCGAGCACATCGGGGAAAGTATAGTCGATAAGACGCTCTTTAGGCCAGACGTATTTGCCGGCGTTTCGGTTGTCGCTTTGCAATTTGTGCTTGTGCTTGCGGCGATAGGGCTGCATTGCGTTTGCAAATTGCGGAAATACAATGCCTGCATCGGAAAGCTCGGGCGCCCAGCGCTTGACCCATTCAAGCGAAACATAGCCCTCGTATTTAATCGAGCGAAGTGCGTTTATCATTTCTTCAACGGGAATATCGCCCTCGCCCATCATCTTATAAACGGTTTTTCCGTTTTCCACACAGCTGTCTTTAATATGCACATATTTTATATATGAGCCGAGATTTGCAACGGTTTGACTTGCGGATTCATTTGCGTAGCGATAAGGGTGGTGCATATCCCAAAGTGCCGCAACATAGCGGCTGTCAGCCTTTGAAAGAAGCTTTGCAAGGCGCTTGGTATCGGAATAAACGCCGTTTGTTTCAACAAGAAGAGTAACATCGTATTCCTGCGCAATCGGAATAAGTTTATTTATGGCATAAAGCACCGCTTCATCGTCAACTTCGCCCTCGGGTGCAGGCTCAAGGTCGCCGAGTATTCTGATATACGGGGTCGAAAGCTTTGCAGCAAGTGCCGCATATTGTCTGATTTCGGCGATATTTTCTTCAAGCTTATCCGCAAATTTAAGGCAGCAGCCGGAAGAAAGGCAAGGGATTTCAAGCCCGAGAGCTTTGAGCTTTGAAACGGTAGCGTCGATGTTTGAATCGGAAAAAACCTTTGCTTTATAAGCGTAAATCTCACTGCCCACTCCACGTACTTCAATGCCGTCAAAGTTTAAATCCTTTGCCATTGAATATATATCGACCCATGAAAAATCGGGGCATGCCAATGTTGAAAACGAAATTTTCATATTAAAAAACCTCCAAAATACAATTATTTATGTATATGTTCAATCCGTGTCTTTTTCACGAATTTCCTTGCGCTTGATTTTGCCGCCCAAGGTTTTGGGCAATTCGTCCACATATTCGATAATTCTCGGATATTTATACGGTGCGGTTGCTTTTTTTACATGATTTTGCAACTCTTTTGTAAGCTCTTCAGACGGTGTGTAGCCGTTTGCGAGAACGACCGTTGCTTTTACGACCTGACCTCTTATCGGGTCGGGGGCGCCGGTTATCGCCGATTCGACAACGGCGGGGTGCGTCAAAAGCGCACTTTCAACCTCAAACGGACCTATGCGGTAGCCCGAGCATTTTATAACATCGTCGTTTCTGCCGACAAACCAATAATAACCGTTTGAATCACGCCATGCAACATCCTTTGTGTCATAAGCCTTTCCGCCGAGTACCTCTTGGGTCATTTCCGGATTTTTATAATATCCCGTAAACAAACCCGTGGGATGATATTTGTCGATATTGTCAATAAATATCGTTCCCTCGTCGCCGTCGGCACAAATGTTGCCGTCGGCATCATAAAGCTTGATATCATAAAGCGGCGAAGGCTTGCCTGTCGAACCGGGAACAGGGTCTATCCACGGGAAATTTGCAAGAAGCACCGTGCCCTCGGTTTGACCGAATCCCTCACGCATTTTCTTGCCCGTAATTTCATAAATGCGGTTGAAAACTTCGGGGTTTAAAGGCTCGCCGGCGTTGCAAAAATTCTCAATCGAGGATAAATCGTATGATTCCATATCTTCCTGAAGCATAAAGCGGTATGTTGTCGGCGGTGCGCAAAATGTCGTGATTCTGTATTTGCTGATGACTTCAAGCAAATGTGCCGGATTAAACTTGCCGATAAAATCATAGCAGAAAACCTCGGCGCCGCAAATCCACTGACCGTAGATTTTGCCCCAGCCGAATTTTGCCCAGCCCGAATCGGTAACGCTCATGTGCAGTTTGTTTTCCTGAACCTGCTGCCAGTATTTTGCCGTTACGATATGTCCCAAAGGGTGTGCGGCGTTATGGCAAACCATTTTCGGCATACCCGTTGAGCCGGAGGTGAAATATACAAGAATGGTGTCGGTTGATTTTGTCGCTTCTTCGCCCTGCGGCCTTTCCATTTCGTCGGAAAAATCCTTTATGGCGTCATCAAAATAAGTCCAACCGTCACGCTTTGTCGCAACGGAAATTTTTGTGTGCAGCGACGGTATTTCGTCAAAAGCTTTTTCGGCTTGTCCCAATATATATTCATCGTCACAGCAGATGATTGCCGAAATCGAAGCGACGTTTCCTCTGTATATTATGTCCTTAGTGGTGAAAAGCAAATTTCCGGGAATTAAAATAGCGCCGATTTTATGCAGTGCCGTTGCACAAACCCAATATTCCCATCTGCGGCGCAGAATAAGCAAGACAACGCTGCCTTTTTTTATTCCGATGCTTTTGAAATAATTTGCGGTTTTGTTTGAAAGCTTTGAAATTTCGGTAAAGGTAAATTCACGTTCCTCACCGTTGTCGGAAACCCACATCAGCGCTTTTTTTTCAGGCTCAAGCCTTGCCCATTCATCAACAATATCAAATCCGAAATTGAAATATTCGGGCACGTTGACTTTGTAATTTTCTTTAAAATCCTCATACGAATCAAACTCGATTCTCGGTAGGTATCGATCCAATAGCATAAAATTACATCCTTTCAATAAAAAACGGCTAAAAGCACCATTTGCCTTTAACCGTAATATTCCAAAAATATAAGCACAACACGGCTTTTTCAGAACAAAACAGCAAAGGCCTATGGTACAAGCACCATAAGTCGAACGACTGTTAGTTCCACGACTGCGTTGCGCAATTTAAACATAAATCTTCTCCAAAAAAATTTTTACACATATAATTATATTTTTGAATTTGCGCTTTGTCAAGTGCTTTATAAAAATTTAAGACGCCGCCTTGTGCGTTTCGATTTTTTGCAATATATATTCAAACAGTTAATTTAGATTTTTGGCGATTTTAACCATGCGAAAGATAGACTTTTGTAAGCGGCAAGGGGCGTTTTTTCAGTAGATTTAATAAAGCGCTGTGCCGTATTGACAAAATAATCGGTTTATTGTAAAATTAAACTATATGCATAAGAAAAGGAAAGGAAACGGCAATTATGAAAAAAATCATATCTGTGCTACTCGCCGTATCTATGTTGACTGCGCTTTTTACATCATGCAATGATAATGATAAAAGCGCTGTCGATTCGGCATCATCAAGCTCACAGTCGGATTCATCTGATACTTCAGACGATATACAGGAGATTGAACGCACGCAAACCGTAATCGTTGTTGAAGATGAGGACGATTTTGCCTATGAAATTGTTGACGGCAATGCGCATATCGTCAGCTATAAAAGGGGAACGGTGCTGAAAATTCCGTCGCAGATACAGGGCTGCCCCGTGACGAGAATTGCGGCAGAAGCTTTTTATGAATGCGATGAGATAACCGAAATTGTTTTACCCGATACAATCACCGAAATCGGCGACAGCGCTTTCGGCGGCTGCACATCACTTGAAACGCTTAATATTCCCGAAAGTGTCGAAACGGTCGGCGGTCTTGCTTTTAACGGCACTCCGTGGCTTGAAAACAGAGATGAGGATTATCTTATCATCAACGATATTTATGTTACGTATCTCGGAAACGAAGCCGAGGTTGTCGTGCCGGAAGGAATCACGCAAATCGCACCGTTTGCTTTTTATGATTCGCACACCGTTCAATCCGTAATTTTGCCCGACAGTGTAAAGATAATCGGTGCGGCGGCGTTTCATGGACAAACAACCCTTTCAAATATAGACTTCGGTGATGGACTTGAAGTTATCGAACACAATGCTTTCAACACCTGTACAAGCCTTAAAACCGTCAACTTTCCCGAAACGCTCAGAGAAATCGGCGACAATGCTTTTGACGGCTGTACACAGCTTGAAGCACCGGAAATTCCGGTTGGGTGCACAAGCTTTGGTCTTGAAGCTTTTGCAAACACAAAATGGGTCAACTCGCTTCCGAGCGAATTTATTATCGTAAACGGTATTTTGCTGTATCATCTTGAATATTACGGAGATGCCGACATAACCGACATTGTAATTCCCGATGATGTTACGGTAATTGCAAACGGCGCTTTTGAAGATAACGAAAAAATAGTTAATGTCACTATCGGCGATAATGTTTCCGAAATCGGCGATTGGGCGTTTAGCGGCTGCACCTCGCTTGAAACAGTCGTAATAGGCGGCTCTTTAGAAAATATCGGTGAGGGGGCGTTTGCTTTCTGCACCGAGCTTTCGCAAATCAATGTTCCCGCAAGCGTAAAATCAATCGGCGCAGGCGCTTTTGCCGGCTCGCCTGAAATCGAAAAGCTTAATGTTGATGCCGCTAACCCCTACTATATAGAAGACGAAAACTTTGTGCTTTATTCTTCGGATTACAAAACGGCGCTGTTTGCACCTCAAAGTCTTACGGAGCTTGAACTTGCGGAGGAAACCGAAGCAATCGGCGATTATGCGTTTTACGGCTGCTCCAAGCTTGAAAGTTTTAGCGGCGGCAATTTGAAAACTATCGGCAATTTTGCGTTTTACGGCTGCGGACTTAAATCCGTAAATATTCCAAACGGAGTTGAAACGATTGGTCAGTTTGCCTTTTGTGAGTGTGATTCGGCAACCGAAATTATCGTGCCCGACACTGTTACCAAAATTGAAAACGACGCGTTTTCATGCATGGACAATTGCATGAGCGCAACACTGCCGTCAACACTGACGAAAATTTCCGATTATATGTTCTATATGGACTATATGCTTTGTATGCTTGAAATTCCCGATACGGTTACTTATATCGGCGATTTTGCATTTTATAACTGCGCTTCAATGGCAACGTTTGTGCTGCCGCAAAATGTAGGATACATCGGAAAAAGTGCCTTTTATGAGTGCTCTTCTATGATTGAGCTTGTCTACCCCACAGGGCTTTCGTATATTCCCGATTATGCCTTCGGTCAGTGCGTTGCACTCAAAAGCTTTGATGTTCCGAGCGACGTAACGTCGATAGGCTATGCCGCATTTGCATATTGCGAAAGCTTGGAAACGGTAAATCTCCCCGACGGACTTTTGTCTATCGGCGAACTGGGATTCTACGAATGCGAAGCCATTTCGCAGATTGAAGTGCCGCAAAGCGTTGAGTGGATAGGCGACGCCGCATTGGGAATTGTCGGCGAATATGAAAAAGACGATAACTTTATCATGACAGTTACCGCCGATACCTACGGCGAAACATACGCTCTCGATTACGGCGTGGCATATAAGTATTCCGACGGAACATATCCCGAGCAGGATTGATACAGATTGAAAATTTAACAAAAATGTTAAAGCGCTCCTTTATTGCAAAGGGGGCGCTTTTTTCTTTGCGTAAAAGACACAGCACGGCAGGAAATATATTTAATCATTTTACAATATTCGATATTATTTTTGACTAAATTAAAAAATGCACAAAAACATATGCTGTTGTACTTGACATTTGAGTAAAATTTTGCTATAATAGTTAGAGTTCAAAGTATTTTTTCGGAGGATACATATGGAATCTTCATTCCACTATCTTATGACGGTTAATCAACTCCGCTTTTATAAATCCGTATATTCAAAGCTTGAAGGCACGGGTTTGACATTCGGTCAGCCGAAAATTCTCGAATATATTTGCATTCACAGCGGCTGTTTGCAAAAGGATATCGCAAACGGCTGGTGCATTGAGCCTGCTTCGGTTACGAGCTTGCTTTTGCGTATGGAAACGCAGGGACTTGTTAAAAGAGTGTGCGATGTTGATAAGCGTTCGCACAGGGTTTTTCCCACGGAAAAAGGCGTTGCGCTTAACCGATTGATTTGCCGTGCCTTTGAAGATACGGAAAAGACTGCGTTCGGCGGATTTTCACAGGAGGAAATCGCACAGTACCGTGCAATGCAAAAAAGAATATATAATAATTTGCAAAGCACTTCAAACAAATAAATAAAGACAAAAACGAGAAAGGAAGAAGCACAATGAAAAGAAACCCTTATTCAAAAAACACAACACATGAAATCGAAAAGCTTTCGGAAATATGCATAAGCAACGGCGCTTTTGACCCGGAGCTTTATAAAAAATACGATGTAAAAAGAGGTTTGCGTGACCTTGACGGCAAGGGCGTGCTGACGGGTCTTACCGAAATAAGCGAGATTCGGCAAAACAAAATAGTTGACGGCAAAACCGTTCCCTGCGACGGTCAGCTTTTTTACAGAGGAATCAATATCGAAGACCTTGTTAAGGGCGTGAGCGAAGACAAGCGCTTCGGATTTGAGGAAGTAACTTATCTTTTACTGTTCGGCAGACTGCCCGACAAAAAGCAGCTTGCACGGTTTAATTCGCTTTTAAGTGATTATCGCACCTTGCCGAAGAATTTTGTCAAGGACGTCATCATGAAAGCACCGAGCAATGATATGATGAACACCCTTGCAAGAAGCGTTTTGATGCTGTTTTCATATGACGAAAACGCAAATGACATATCTATTCCGAACGTGCTGCGCCAGTGCCTGCGCCTTATTGCAATTTTTCCGCTGCTTTCCGTTTACGGATATCAGGCGTATAATTTTTATACCGGCAAGGACAGTATGCTTTTGCAGCACCCTGTTGAGAATCTTTCCACCGCACAAACCGTGCTTTGGCTGCTTAGAAAGGACGGGAAATATACCGACCTTGAAGCGAGAGTGCTTGATATGGCATTGATGCTGCACGCAGAACACGGCGGCGGAAACAACTCAACCTTTACAACGCACGTCGTCACATCTTCGGGTACGGATACGTATTCGGCGATTGCCGCAGCGCTTTGTTCACTTAAAGGTCCAAAGCACGGCGGTGCGAATATCAAGGTGATGAAGATGTTTGAAGACCTTAAAAGCAATGTTACCGACTGGAAAGATGACGATCAAATTGCAGATTATCTTACCAAGCTGCTCCATAAAGAAGCGTTTGACAAAAGCGGACTTATCTACGGTATGGGTCATGCTGTGTATTCAATCTCCGACCCGAGGTCGAAAATGTTCAAAAAATTCGTTAAAGAGCTTTCCGATGAAAAGGGTCTTGCCGATGAATATGCGCTTTATTCAAAGGTTGAAGAACTTGCGCCGAGGGTTATTGCAAGCGAAAAGAAAATCTATAAAGGCGTTAGCGCAAATGTCGATTTTTACAGCGGATTTGCTTACCATATGCTGAAATTGCCGCTTGAGCTTTATACCCCGATTTTTGCAATTGCAAGGATTTCGGGCTGGTCTGCACATCGCCTTGAAGAGCTTATCAACGCAGGCAAAATCATCAGACCTGCCTACAAGAGCATAAAAGAAGAAGAACAGTATATTCCGCTAAGCGAAAGATAAGGGGGGATTTGTATGTCAGGCTTTAGCTTATTTAGCATAATCGCAACCATACTTGCGATTATCGTGCCGGCACTCATAGGGTATATGCATTATTGAATAAAAAGACCGCAAGGCTATACAACACCTTGCGGTCTTTTTTTGTGCATATTTGCAAAATATCTCAGAGATTCATAATTTGGCGAATCGTTGTGCCGCCTTTTTCAAGGGAAACACTGCCTGTGCGACAAATTTCGAGAATGGTATAATCACGCATCAAATCAATAAAATCATCAATTTTTCGGCTGTCGTCGGCAAGCCTGAAAACGATTGAATCTTTTGAATAATCGACCGTTTTTGCGCCGAATGCCGACGCCGCCGTTCTTATATCGTCACGGCAATCAGGCTCATTTGCCATTTTTATCAGCAAAAGCTCACAGCTGACGGAATTGTTGATATCAAATTCCTTAATCGAGCAAACGTCGGGAAGCTTATACAGCTGATTGACAAGCTGCTGCTTATATGCGTCTTCGCCGTCAAATGTGACGGTGATTCGTGAAAATTCGCTCGATTCGGTTTCGCTCACGCTAAGTGAGCTGATATTAAACTGTCTGCGGCGAAACATACTCGTAACACGGTTGAGCACGCCGAATTGGTTTTTTACAAGCACTGCTATTGTGTATCTGTTCATATCAATCACCCACTTTAACAATAATATCGTCCATTGAGCCGCCCGGAGGGAGCATCGGGAGAACAAGCTCATCAATGTCTATATGGCAGTCAATCAAATACGGCATATCGGATTTAAAGGCGTTTTCAAACGCATTATCGAGATTTGAAATATCAAAAACCGCTTCGCCGCTTGCGCCGAAAGCCTTTGCAAGCTCTACAAAATCGGTTTTTCTGTCAAGAACGGTGCCCGAATAATGCTTATCGAAGAAAAACGTTTGCCATTGCCGAACCATGCCGAGAGCGCCGTTGTTCATGATAAGGATAACGACGGGCACCTTGTATGTAACGGCGGTGGCAAGCTCTGTAAGGCTCATTCCGAAGCCGCCGTCACCCGTGATGAGCACGGATTTTTCCTTTGTGCCGAAATATGCGCCGATTGCCGCACCAAGACCGAATCCCATTGTTCCCAAACCGCCCGAAGAAATAAAACGTCGGCTTTTTTTGAAAACAAGATTTTGCGCCGCCCACATTTGGTGCTGACCGACATCGGTTGTAACAGGCGTGTTATCTTTAAGATATTTATTGAGCGTGCAAATCACGTTTTTCGGCGTCAAACCCGTACTTTTATCGGCGTATTCAAGCTCTTTGCGCTTTAATGCGGCAATATCGTCACACCATTGCGGATGCTTTGCGGTCTTTATCAGCGGAATAAGCTTTTGCAGTGTAAGCTTGATATCGCCGCGCAAAGCGTGCGCAGAATCGATATTTTTCGAAAGCTCCGAGCCGTCGATATCTATATGAACGATTTTTGCATTAGGTGCGAATCTCAATCTATTGCCGGTAACCCTGTCGTTGAACCGAGTGCCCAGCGAAATTATCAAATCTGCCCTGTGCATTGCCAGCGATGAGGCATAATGTCCGTGCATTCCCTGCATTCCGAGAAAGCGCATATGATCGGTCGGAATAGCCGAAAGCGCCATCATCGAACAGCCGATAGGTGCATCAAGCTTTTCGGCAAGCTCTAAAACCTCAGCTTGAGCGTTGCTTGAAAGCACGCCGCCGCCTATATAAATATACGGTCGCTGCGATTGATTTACAGCCTCGGCGCAAGCGCTAATGCGCACATCTTTTGCGGCAAATTTTTCAAAGCATTCAACGGCGTTTAAGGGTTCATATTCGCACATTGCGGTTTGAACATCGCTCGGCACATCTATGAGCACAGGTCCGGGTCTGCCCGATTTTGCAAGCGCAAATGCATTGCGTATTGTATCGGCAAGAGTTTTTACATCGCCCACAAAATAATTATGCTTGGTTATCGGCAATGTAACGCCTGTTATATCTATCTCCTGAAAGCTGTCCGTGCCGATTTGATATGTCGGAACGTTTCCGCAAATGGCAACCATCGGGACAGAGTCAAGATAGGCGGTTGCAATCGGGGTGACAAGGTTTGTCGCTCCCGGTCCGGAGGTTGAAATAACAACGCCGACTTCGCCTGTTGTCCTTGCATAACCGTCGGCAGCGTGAGCCGCCCCTTGCTCGGTGGCGGCAAGAATGTGCTTTATTTCACTTGAATATTTATACAGCGAATCATAAACATTGAGAATTTGACCGCCCGGATATCCGAATACGACATCGCATTTTTGCTCAATCAGAGTTTTTATAATTATATCCGCACCGGATAGCTGCATATAATCATTCCTTTCTCATCTGTTCGATTATGAGTGAGCCGCATTCTTTACAGCCTATCTTTTTGCACAGTGCCGCTTCGGATTCGTTTTGCGGCATAATATCCGCACAGCGATAGCCGAGGTCAAGCACCGATGACACGGCGTTTTCAATGCAATCGGCTTCGCTCGGCATATCAAAGCTGTATCGAAGCATCATTGCCGCCGATAGAATCGTGCCGATAGGGTTTGCGATATCTTTTCCCGCAATATCGGGTGCAGAACCGTGTATCGGCTCGTAAAGTCCGCAAGATGTCGCACCCAAACTTGATGACGGTATCATGCCGATTGAACCCGTAATCATCGATGCCTCGTCGGACAAAATATCACCGAACATATTTTCCGTCACGATTACATCAAACTGCGATGGATTTTTAACGATTTGCATAGCGCAGTTATCGACAAGCATATCTGTCAATTCCACATCGGGGTATTCGTCGCTGAGCTTGTGCATAACCTTTTTCCACAGGCGGCTTGAATCGAGAACGTTGCTTTTTTCGACAGAGCACAGCCGTTTTGAACGCTTCATGGCCGTTTCAAATCCGATTCTGCCAATGCGTTCGATTTCGCTTTCCGTATACACAAGCGTATCAGAAGCAACATCAACGCCGTTTGCGTTTTCGGTTTTGTGCTCACCGAAATAAATTCCGCCGATAAGCTCTCTTACAATTATAAAATCTATGCCTTTATCGACAATCGACTGCTTTAAGGGTGAAGCCGAGCTGAGCTGACGCCAGATTTTTGCCGGGCGGTTGTTTGAATAAACTTCCATTCCCGAACGAAGCCTTAAAAGACCTTTTTCGGGGCGCATATCACCGGGCACGTTATTCCATTTTTCGCCGCCGACTGCGCCCAAAAGCACACTGTCGGAATTTTTGCACCTGTCAAGCATTGTTTGCGGCAGCGGGTCGCCCCATTTGTCAATTGCGCAGCCGCCCATATCAACATCGATATATGTAAAGCTGTGGTTATAAAGCTCGGCGATTTTTTCAAGCACACGCAATGCCTGCTCTATAATTTCCGGCCCGATTCCGTCACCTCGGATAACGGCAATATTCTTTTCCATTATTCTGCTCCTTTATTTTTAAGCGACGCCAAAAGTCCGCCGCTTTTGATTATGTTTTGTATAAACGGCGGAAACGGCTGTGCGGTATAGACCTTTCCCGTGGTGATATCGAAAATTTCGCCACTGTCAAAATCGACTTTGACTTCATCTTCAGCATTGATTTCTTCGGCGGCGCTTTCACATTCGAGAATCGGCAAACCGATATTTATTGCATTTCGATAAAAAATTCTCGCAAAGCTTTTTGCGATTACACAGCCTGTTTTGCAGTGCTTGATGACAAGCGGTGCGTGTTCTCTCGAAGAGCCGCAGCCGAAATTAAATCCGGCAACGATAACATCGCCGCTGTTGACATTTTTTACAAAATCGGCATCGATATCCTCCATGCAGTGCAAGCTGAGTTCATCGACATCGGACGTGTTGAGATAACGAGCCGGAATGATAACGTCGGTATCGACATTGTCGGGATATTTAAATACCTTACCCTGTGTATTCATAAAGCTCAATCCTCCTTGTATTCTGTGATATATCCGGCTAATGCGCTTGCTGCGGCGGTTGCGGG
This sequence comes from uncultured Oscillospiraceae bacterium, assembly GCA_964490175.1. GTDB lineage: Bacteria > Bacillota > Clostridia > Oscillospirales > Ruminococcaceae > RGIG3077. Next base: position 38,467 of record CAZBAI010000013.1, read on the forward strand.
TGAGGCAAGATAAACCTCGCTGTCAACGTGCCCCATTCTGCCGACAAAATTGCGGTTTGTGGTTGCAACGCATTTTTCGTTTTCGGCTAAAATTCCCATATATCCGCCGAGGCACGGACCGCAGGTCGGGGTCGAAACAACGGCGCCTGCATCGATAAAGGCGGTGTAATATCCTTTTTCAACGCATTCACGCAGAATCTGCATTGTTGCGGGAATGATTATACAGCGGACGTTTTCTGCGATTTTTTTGCCTTTGAGTATCTTGTATGCACACTCCAAATCTTCCATTCTGCCGTTTGTGCAGCTGCCGATAACGACTTGGTCGATTTTAATATCGGAAAGATCGCTTGCAAATTTTGTGTTTTCGGGTAGGTGAGGACAAGCGACCGTAGGCTTTATATCGCTTAAATTTATTTTAATGATTTTTTCGTATTCGGCATCGTCATCTGCCGAATAAACTGTGTAAGGACGTTTACTTCTGCCTTTGAGATAATCAAGCGTTATATCATCAACGGGGAAAATACCGTTTTTCGCACCTGCTTCAATCGCCATATTGCATATGCACATACGTGAATCCATAGAAAGAGTTTCAACGCCGCTTCCCGTAAATTCCATGCTTTTATAAAGTGCGCCGTCAACGCCTATCATGCCGATTATTGTGAGTATGACGTCTTTGCCGCTGCAATTTTTCGGCAATTTTCCGCAAAGCTCGAATTTAATGGCGGCAGGCACTTTGAACCATGCCTGTCCGGTTGCCATCGCATATGCCATATCCGTGCTGCCGACGCCGGTTGAAAATGCGCCGAGAGCGCCGTATGTACAGGTGTGGCTGTCCGCACCGATTATGCAATCGCCGGCTGTAACAATGCCCTGTTCGGGCAGCAAAGCGTGTTCAATGCCCATTTTTCCGACATCATAAAAATGGCTGATGCAGTGCGAGCAGGCAAAATCTCTGCAAATTTTTGATTGCTGCGCCGCTTTGATATCCTTATTCGGAACAAAATGGTCAAGCACGATAGCGATACTGTCCTTATTAAACACGCTTTCAAAGCCTGCTTTTTCAAATTCTTTTACGGCAACGGGCGTTGTAATGTCGTTTCCGAGTACGATATCAATATCGGCGTTTATAAGCTGCCCTGCCTTTACGCTTTCAAGACCGCAATGTGCGGCGAGAATTTTCTGCGTCATCGTCATTCCCATAAAATCACACATCCTTTTTTGCATCATTCATATTATTATAAGCGCTGAGGAGCGCATTCACGCTGGCGTGGATAATATCCGTATCCGTTCCCGCTCCCCAGAACATATTTCCGTTTTCATCTTTAATTCCGATATATGCTGCGGCAACGCTTTCAGAACCTTGCGAACTTAAGCTGTGCTCGCTGTATACATCAAGCAGATACGAACTGCCGGTATATGCTTTAAGCGCATTGCTGACAGCGTCGAGCGAGCCGTTTCCGACGGCGCACAGCTTGGTTTTGCTTGAATCGGTGGCAAATTCGATTTGTGCTTCAACGGTTTTGCCTTTGCGGTAAAAATGCATATCCGAAACTTTAACATCGGATTCGCCGAGGAAATATGCATCTTTGAATATTTCCAAAACCTCGTTTGCTTTAAGCTCTTTATGCTCTTTGTCGGAAATACCCTTGCAAAGATAACTGAAGCTTTCACGCATTTTTGCGGGCAGCGAATAACCGTAAGTTTGTTCGAGAAGATAGCCTATGCCGCCCTTGCCGCTTTGCGAATTGACTCTGATAACATCGGCGTCGTATGTGCGGCTGATATCGTGTGGGTCAATGGGAATATACGGTACATTCCAGCGGTGGAGCTGTGTTTCTTCTCTGTATTTCATGCCCTTTGCAATTGCATCTTGATGACTGCCGGAAAAAGCCGCAAATACAAGCGCACCGGCATAGGGCGCACGTTCGTAAACGTGCATTCTCGTGCATTTTTCATATTTTTCGACAAGCTTCGGTATATCGGAAAAATCAAGCTTCGGGTCAACCCCGTGTGAATACATATTCATCGCCAAAGTGATTATATCGACATTGCCCGTTCTTTCGCCGTTTCCGAAAAGCGTGCCCTCAACACGGTCGGCGCCTGCCAAAAGCGCAAGCTCTGTATCGGCAACGCCTGTGCCCCTGTCATTGTGCGGGTGAAGCGACAGCGTGACAAATTCACGGTATTTGAGGTTTTCGCTGATATATTCAACCTGCGAGGCATATATATGCGGCAGACTCATTTCAACCGTCACGGGGAGATTTATAATAACATTATTTGTTTTGCTCGGCTTTAAAACATCAAGCACCGCATTGCAAACGTCAAGAGCATATTCCGGCTCTGTTCCCGTAAAGCTTTCGGGTGAATATTCAAATCTGAAATTCCCCTCATATTCGGCGGCAAGCCTTTTTACAAGCTTTGCGCCATCAATTGCGATTTGCTTGATTTCCTCCTTGGATTTTTTGAAAACCTGCTCACGCTGTGCAACGCTGACGGAATTGTAAAAGTGTATAATCGCACTCGGCGCACCTTTGCAGGCTTCAAAAGTTTTTCTGATAATATGCTCACGGCATTGCGTCAGCACCTGCACAGTTACATCGCTTGGTATCATATTGCGCTCAATCAGCGTGCGCAAAAAGCCGTATTCGGTATCGCTTGCCGCCGGAAAACCGACTTCGATTTCCTTAAAGCCGACATCAAGCAAGGTTTTATAAAATTCGAGCTTTTCGTCAAGGCTCATGGGTATAACAAGACTTTGGTTTCCGTCACGCATATCAACGCTGCACCATATCGGCGGCTTTTCTATATGGTCTTTATTTGCCCATTTGTTGTATTGCTTCGGCGCAGGGTAATATCCCGGCGCATATTTACTTGAATCCATCATATTTCACTTTCCTCTTTTGCGTATTTTTTGCATTGATTTGTCTGCTCCGATTATTTTTAAAGCGACGGAGTATGAGCGCTTTTGCCGCAATTTTCGTTATTTCCCGTCATATGATAGGAAATTGTCGGTACTTAGCATAAATTCATTCCTTTCACAGCTTGATTTTTAATATCGAGCTTTGAAAAACAAAAACCGCCCCAAAGCTTGATATGCTTTGAGACGGGAGTAAACTTAAAATTTACGCTCGCGGTACCACTCAAATTGCGGATATAGCAACCCGCCACCTCTTCGAAGTCAAACAACCTCTATGCATTAACGCAGCAATCACGGAAAGCGCCTACTTTTGGTGTGAAAAACCTGTTCGGACTTTCGGCTCGGAAGGGAGAGGTCGTTAAGAAAGCGCCATACCGGTTCACAGCAACCACCGGCTCTCTGAAATTGCCCTTTCTTGACCGTCTTCGTCACAGCCTTTGAAAAAACAATATTAAATTTTCGGCAAGCAATGCAGCATATGCAAAATGCGCTTTGCCAAAACACGCATATATATCGGCAAAAAGCAAATAAAGCAAACACCGTGCACGCCTTACACCGATTATAACATTTTGATATCGCTATGTCAAGATTTTTTTAAAAATTTATTTGTATGCTTACTTGCCAATGATAGTCGGCGAGTGAACCGTAATAGTTCGGCGGTTTTCGGTTTGCCGCTTGACAAAATCATAATAAGTGTGTATTATATTTGCAGAGCAAAATTTATTTTATGCTCATTCCGTTTTATGGAAAGGATGATTATAATGAAAATCGAAACACAATGCCTGCATGAGGGATATCACCCGAAAAACGGTGAACCGAGAGTAATGCCCATAGTGCAGAGCACAACGTATGTCTACGACTCGACAGATGATGTTGCCGCAGTTTTTGACGACCCCACAAAAAGCCTTATCTATTCAAGGTTTGAAAATCCCACAACGGATTGCGTCGAAAAGAAAATTGCCGCACTTGAGGGTGGTGTTGCGGCAATGTGCACCTCCAGCGGACAGGCGGCAAGCCTTGTTTCGATACTCAATATTTGCGAGGCGGGCGACAGCTTCATTTCGTCCTCATCAATTTACGGCGGAACGGTAAACCTTTTTGCCGTAACTCTCAAAAAGATGGGAATTGAATGCATTTTTGTCGATGCCGACGCTTCGTATGAAGAAATTTGTGCGGCTTTTAAACCGAACACAAAGGCTGTTTTCGGTGAAACGCTTGCAAACCCCGCAATTAAGGTTCTGGATATTGAACTTTGGGCTAAGGCCGCACACGATAACGGTGTTCCGCTGATTATCGACAACACCTTTGCAACGCCTGTTCTTTGCAGACCGATTGAGTGGGGTGCGGATATTGTAATTCACTCAACGTCAAAATATTTGGACGGTCACGCCGTTCAGGTCGGAGGAGTTATTGTCGATAGCGGAAAATTCGACTGGACTTCGGGCAAATTTCCTTGCATGACCGAGCCTGACGACAGCTATCACGGCATTGTTTACACGAAAGATTATGCCGCCGCACCTTATATCACCAAGGCAAGAATGCAGCTGATGAGAGATTTCGGATGCTATCCTGCCGCAAACTCGTCATTTCTTTTGAATCTCGGGCTTGAAACGCTTGCTGTGAGAATGCAGCGCTATTGCGAAAACGCACTTGTTGTCGCAAAATATATCGAAAGCAGTCCGAAAGTTGAATCTATTGCATATCCTTCACTTGAATCAAGCAAAGATTACGCTTTGGCTCAAAAATATCTTCCCTTGGGTGCAAGCGGCGTTATCGCTTTTTCTATCAAAGGCGGCCGCAGCAACGCCGTAAAGTTTATGGACAGTCTTAAACTTGCTTCAAACGAAGTGCACGTTGCCGATATTCGCACCTGCGTTTTGCACCCTGCAAGTGCCACGCACCGTCAGCTTACCGATGAACAGCTTGTTGCCGCAGGCATTGACGGCGGCATGATAAGGTTTTCATGCGGACTTGAAAACGTTGAAGATATTCTTGAAGATATCAAGCGTGGTTTTGATGCAATCGATTAACCTTGATCGGAAATTTTAATGCAGCAAAAAACCTCTTTGTGAAGTAAAATTCACAAAGAGGTTTTTATTTGCTATTGATTATTGATTATTCCCATATCGTTCCATATCAAAGCGGTTTGCCGTATGATATCAAGTTGGCGGCCGCTTGTTTCAAATTCTTCGCAGATTGCTTTGTATTTATCGGCAAACATCTGTATATATGCCGCGTCGAGATTGTCGATTCGTGCGCCGTTTTCATCACAATCTTCGTTGACATTTGCCGCAAATTCTCTTAAATTTCTAATTGTATCGGTGTCGCTGTCGCATTCGTAAAGCAAGGGCATTACAGGTTCGCTTTTGTTCAAAAACGCATAGGCAAGCGCTTTTGAAGACGCACTTTCAAAATTTGCGACGATTTCGGCATCTTGCGAATCGCATACGCCGTTTAGATCAACATCACCGCGCAGAGCTATCGCCACGTTAAACGTTCCGAAAACCGAATCGAGATAATTAAAATCCTCATCGACGATTTTGCCCTGCATAGCCGTGCGGATAATATCAAGGTCGATGCCGACGTTGTACGAAATCAATTCGGCAAGCTCTGTGGGCGTTATTCCGTTGATTTTGTAGTTTAAGCTGTATTCGTTTCTTTGAGATGTCGAATAGTATATATCGCACGGCGAAATGCCGTCGATGCAATCAAATTCGGGGTCAACCCCATCAAGCGAAACAAATGAACTTAGATTGAAATGCACTTCCGAATATACAATCTGCGAAATCGGCTTTTTCACAACAATTTCAAAGGTGCTGCCATCTAAAAGCGATTGCGTATCATCGGCAAAATACATATTTTCAGTATCGCCCTTGTCAACGCTTGCGTAAATTGTCGGCAAAGCATAAAGCGTTGTGGTCGTGGTTGTGGTTGTTATCGGTTTAACAGGCGCTGTGGTTGTTGTGGTATTTATCGGCGTAGTCACAGCATTTGGCGTAGTGGTGGTTGCCACAGTTGTAACAGGCGGCGTTACAGCCGTTGTGATTGACGTGGTTGTAGTGGTAGTGGTAGTGGTAGTGGTTGCGTTCGGGATATATGCGCCGGAAACTTTGCTGTTTGTTTGAATAAAAAGCTGAGTCCAGTATGCGACGTTTCCTGCCTTGTAATATCCGATGCCTATGTATTGATAGCTGTCATCGAGGATATTCGCTTTGTGTCCTTCGGAGTTCATCCAACCCTGCACAACGGCTTCCGGCGTTTGATAGCCATATGCGATATTTTCGCCGAAAGCCACAAAGTCGATTGAATACTCCGACAAAACGGTATAGCAGCTTGTACCGTTTGGTCTGTCATGAGAAAAAAGCTCGGAAATCTCATTTGAGCGCAATGTTGCCGCTTCGCAAAGCAACGGATAAACCGCAAGCGGTTCAAGTCCTGCCGATTGCCGCTCAACATTCACAAGTGCGGCAACTCGGTCGATATATTGCTGCTGAACTGTGCTGAAATCGGCGCAAACGTTATTTTGATAACCGCTGTTTTTCAGCAAAAGCGAGGTTAGCACAATCATAATTGCGATAAGGCACGCCGCTGTTTTGCGCAAACAGGCTTTAAATTTCAAATCAAATGCCATAAACATTCTCCTTATCATTTTGAAATGTCGTTACAGATATCATTTGAATATATTTTAGCACAAAAAATCGAATATGTAAATCCTTGCTTTGAAAAAATCAGACAAAAAAATTGCCGCTTCTCAGATATCCTGCCTTTTTAAAAAAAGCGTCAATCATAAGATTCGGCAATTTTTGATTTATTTTTTATTCTGCGCAATATCAAAATACTTTCGCTTTGTCGCAAGCCCTCCTCTGATATGGCGCTCCTCCTTGTTTTTGTCGAGAACGGCTCTTACCTGAGGATAAAGCGACGGGCTGATTTTCGGCAAACGCTCCTGCAAATCTTTATGTACGGTGGATTTGCTTATTCCGAATTGCGCCGCCGTTGCTCTTACCGTTGAATGAGTTTCGATTATATATTCCCCGAGCTTTACCGCTCTTTCGTTTGGTTCTCCTTTCAAAAAGCTCACTCCAATACTGATTTTATCCGAATTAAAAATCACATTTTAAGACGTTAATAAAATATATGAAGCGATATGTGCAAACATTCGCCGAAAGATAGGCTTTTTGTACACTTTGTCAATAGCATATTTCATCAAAAAATGATATAATTGAATTATTGTATTTTGATTTGCAAAAAGGGGACGTTATATTGTGGAAATTGCTATTTTGATATTGACAGTCAGCGCAAACATAATTTTGCTGATGATTTATTTAAAACAAACAAAGCCTAAAAATACCGCAAATGAGTTTGATGAGCTGAAAAGCGAAATCAACCGTATGAATGCGCAAACCACGGCGGAAACTTTGCGCTCGGTGCAATCAAGCGTGAAAATTTTGGGAGATATGTTAGCGCAAAGTCAAAAAACTTCTGCCGATAATCTTTCTCATATTTTGGGCGATATTGATGCAAAGACCGTATCGAAACAGCAGGCGATGAACGAAGCTATGCTAACGCAGCTCAATCAGCTGGAGCAAAGGTTGAAAACGCTTGAATCAAATAATGAACAAAAGCTTGACGCCATGCGTGAAACCATTTCAAAGCGACTTAGCTATATTCAAGAGGATAACAACAAAAAGCTCGGCGAAATACAGAATATTGTTGATGAAAAATTGCAAAAAACGCTTGAAGAAAAGATGAATCGGTCGTTTTCGCTTGTCAGCACAAGGCTTGAAGAGGTTTATAAGGGTCTTGGCGAAATGCAAACGCTGGCACAAGGCGTGGGCGATTTGAAAAAAGTGCTTTCAAACGTCAAAACACGGGGAATTTTGGGCGAGGTTCAGCTTGGCGCAATTTTGCGTGATATTTTAGCTCCCGAGCAGTATGAAGAAAATGTTGCGACAATTCCGCAAAGCGCAAACCGAGTTGAGTTTGCCGTAAAGCTTCCCGGAGATGAACAAGCCTGCTATTTGCCGATTGATTCAAAATTCCCCGGAGATACGTATGCTTCGCTTCAGGACGCTTACGACAGCGGTTCTCCCGAAAAGGTTAATGCGGCGGTAAACGCACTTTGCGCACGTATCAAGAGCGAGGCAAAGGATATTGCGGAAAAATATATACAGCCGCCCTATACAACAAATTTTGCGATTATGTTTTTGCCTTTTGAGGGGCTTTATGCCGAAGTTGTAAACCGTGGCATGGTTGAGATTCTTCAGCGTGATTATAATGTGAATGTTGCGGGTCCGAGCACAATGGCGGCGCTTTTAAATTCACTGCAAATGGGCTTTAAAACTCTGGCGATTCAAAAGCGATCGGGCGAGGTTTGGCAAATTCTCTCTGCCGTAAAATCCGAATTTGAAAAATTTGAAGCCGTGCTTGAAAGCACGCAAAAGCACTTGCGGCAGGTTGACGTTGACCTTGATAAGCTTGTCGGCGTTCGCACAAGAGCTATTTCGAGAAAGCTGCGAAGCGTTGAGGCTCTTGACGAGTCTGCCGCTAACGAATTGCTGGATATGTGAGGCAAATTATGATGACAAAACGGTTGTTTGATGACGATAGCTATACAGCGCATTTTTATGCGACTGTTTTAAAGTGCGAAAAGGTAAAAAACGGTTATGCCGTTGTGCTTGATAAAACCGCATTTTTTCCGACAGGCGGCGGTCAAAGCTGCGATACCGGCGTTATCGGTGACGCCGAAATCTGCGATGTTTTTGAAAAAAACGGCGAGATTATACATATAGCAGACAAGCAGCTGCAAATCGGCAAAGAATATAATTGCGGCATTGACTGGGAAAAGCGCTTTTCCAAAATGCAGCACCACACGGGCGAGCATATTATATCGGGACTTGCACACACATATTTCGGTTGCGCAAATGTTGGGTTTCACTTGGGCGAAAACGAAGTCATCGTGGACTTTGACAAAAAGCTGTCGCTTTCGGATATCGCCTTTTTGGAGATGCGTGCAAACAAGGCGGTTTTTCATGATTTTCCCGTAAAAGCATATTACCCGGCGCAAAACGAGCTTGAAAAACTTAATTATCGCAGCAAGCTTGATTTGAAAGAAAATGTACGCATTGTTGAGATTTTCGGGGTAGATGTGTGCGCTTGCTGTGCGCCGCACATTAAAGCCACGGGTGCGGTCGGCATAATCAAAATTGCCGATTTTCAAAGCTACAAGGGCGGCACAAGGCTTTATCTTCTTTGCGGAGATAAAGCTTATGACGATTATGTGCAAAAGTCAAATGCGGTAAACGAAATTTCGGTCATGCTTTCGGCAAAGCCGAGCGACATTGATATTGCCGTGAAACGTATCTGCAAAGAAAATGCCGAACTCAAATCACAGATATTTGAAATCAAGCGCCGTGATTTAAACAGTGCGATATTAAAGCTTGAATCGGGCAAGCGCAACCTTTGCGTTTTTTGCGAAGGATTCGATGCAAACCAAATGCGCAAGCTTTCCGAAAAGGGTGCAAAAATGTGCACGGGAGTATGCGGAGCTTTTGCACCTAAGGAAAACGGCTTTGCATATGTAATCGCAAGCGAAAACATCGATTTAAAAGCACATTTGGGTGAAATCAATAAAGCTATATCGGGAAAAGGCGGCGGCGTAAGCACAATGATATGCGGAAGCGCCTTTGCAAAAAAGCAGGTAATTTCGGAATATATCGAAAATTTGACGTTTTAATCCGGAAATCATGAAAATGCGGCATGCCACATCAAAAAACGGCAATGTTGCAAAAACGCTTGACAAATTTCGGAATGTGAGGTATAATATCAGCGTTGGCCGCTGTGGTGGAATTGGCAGACACAAGGGACTTAAAATCCCTCGGTAGCGATACCGTACCGGTTCGAGCCCGGTCAGCGGCACCAGCCGTATATTTGCGGCATTGAAATTTCGGGCTTCACTTTGTGTGAGGTCCGTTTTTTAAATCGGAGCAACGCTATTTGCTTTGCTTGCAAGGAGCAGAGCAGGAGCGAACGATTGCAACCTGACGCTAAAGGAGCGTTAGCTCCTTACGGGTTTCAGCGGGAGATTACAACTCGACGCTGAAAGCTTGAAATGGAACATACAGCCTAAAAGGCGTATGGATATCTGCGACATGGTTATTATGTTTAAAGGTGGTCTGTAAAATGAGAATCGAAGCCTTGATCAACGCTTTGACGGAATATGCCGAAAACAACGGGCTTATTGAAAAATGCGATGAGGTATATACCAAAAATCGACTGCTTGCCTGCTTTGATAAAGACGAATGGGCAGAATGCGACAGCTGTTTTCATTATGACTGCGTTGACGATATATTGAACGAAATGGTTCAATATGCGGTCAACGTCGGACTTATCGGTGATACGAACGAATCGAGGGATTTGTTTGATACAAAAATCATGGGGGTATTATGTCCCTTTCCGAGAGAAATAATTTCAAATTTTAAGCGTGATTATCTTGATTTGCCAAAAATCGCAACGGATAATTATTACAGCTTTAACAAAAAGTTAAATTATGTCAGGGCAGGCAGAATCGCAAAAGATTTAAAATGGAAATTCGATTGCGAATACGGCACGCTTGATATAACAATAAATTGTTCAAAGCCCGAAAAAGACCCGCAGGATATCGCCAATGCCGCCAAAAAGCTTTCCGCAAGTTATCCGAAATGTCAGCTTTGCGTTGAAAATTCGGGCTATCGAGGCAGAATCGGTCATCCGGCAAGGCAAAATCTTGTGCCCATACCTATAAATGTGCTTGATGAGCAGTGGTTTTTTCAATATTCTCCGTATGGATATTACAACGAACATTGCATAATTTTCAACCAAAAGCATACCGATATGAAAATCGATGCCGATGTTTTTAAAAAGCTTTTTGATATTGTTGAAATTCTGCCGCATTATTTTGTCGGATCAAATGCCGATTTGCCGATAGTCGGCGGCTCTATCCTCACTCATGAACATTTTCAGGGCGGAAATTACACATTCGCAATGGAAAAGGCAAAAGCGGATTACTCCTTTAAGGTAAAGGGTTTTGACAATGTTGATTGCTCTATTCTGAAATGGCCGATGTCGGTGATAAGGGTTAAATCCGCAAAAAAAGGCGATGTTGAAAAGCTTTGCGCACACATTTTGGAACAATGGCGTGATTATTCTGATGAAAGCGTCGGAATTTTTGCGCATACAGACGGCGTTTTGCACAACACAATTACGCCGATTGCACGCAAAAAAGGTGATTTTTTTGAATGTGACCTTGTGCTGCGCAACAACATTACCACAAGCGAAAGACCGCTCGGAGTGTTTCACCCGAATCCTGCGCTGCACCATATAAAAAAGGAAAATATAGGACTTATCGAGGTAATGGGACTTGCGGTTTTGCCGGCACGACTTGCAAAAGAATGGCGGCTGCTTGAAAACGCTTTGCTCGAAAAGACCGATATCACCGAAGAAAGCGCTGTTTTTAATCACCGTGAGTGGCTTTGCAACGTGGCAGATTCATATGATGATATTAACGCAGACAATGTAGGGGAGATTCTTGAAACCGAAATCGGCAAGGTGTTTCTCAATGTGCTTTTGGATGCCGGCGTTTTTAAGCGCAATTTGCAAGGTGCGCTTGCATTCAAAAAATTTGTTGAATCGCTTTGATTTTGTGCGATGTCGGATTTAAATCCGTATGTTAATTTAAATATTGAAATGAAAAAAGAGAAATCGAGAGATTTGAAGAAATTTAAAGAGAAATCGAGAGAAAAGAGCGTGATAGATTAAATTTTCGGCAATTTGCCTATTGACATCTTAATTTGATGATAGTATAATAATTAAGCATTGTCAAGGCGGGTTTGTCTTTTTTTGGCGTTTCGGTGCTGCTATTCAGCGCATTCAAGCCGTTTTTCATGATTTTTATGAATCGGAAACAAGACTTCTTGCGAAATCGTTTTGACAAAAAAATATTATACGGAGGAAAAACGAAATGGCAACATATATGCCCAAGGAAAGTGAAATCGCCCGCAAGTGGTATATTATCGACGCTGCAGGACAGCCTCTTGGCAGAACTGCCGCAAAAGCCGCCCATATTCTTAACGGCAAGCACAAGGTAACATATGCTCCCCACGCAGATTGCGGAGATTTTGTTATTGTAATCAACTGCGAAAAAGCCGTTCTTACAGGCAAAAAGCTTGAAAACAAGGAATTTATCTGGCACACCGGCTGGATTGGCGGACTCAAGAGAGTCAGCTACAAGGAGCTTATGGCAACAAAGCCCGAAAAGGCAATGTACGAAGCAATTAAAGGTATGCTTCCTCACAACAGCCTCGGCGCAAAGTCGCTTACAAGACTCAGAGTATACAGAGATGCAAATCACAAGCAGCAGGCACAAAAGCCCGAGGCTTATGAAAACTGAAAGGAGTTGCTTTAAATGTACGAATCTAAACTGCAGTATTTCTACGGAACAGGCAGAAGAAAGCACTCCGTAGCAAGAGTAAGACTTTACAGAGGAACAGGCGCAATCACGATTAACGGCAGAAATATTGACGATTATTTCGGCCTTGAAACCCTCAAGCTCATCGTTCGTCAGCCTCTTGCACTTACAGGCAACGTTGACAAATTTGATATTGTTTGCACCGTTTCCGGCGGCGGCGTTACCGGTCAGGCAGGTGCTATCCGTCACGGCGTTTCCAGAGCTCTTATCGTATTCGACGAAGCTCTTCGTCCCGAGCTTAAAAAAGCCGGTTTCCTCACTCGTGACCCGAGAATGAAGGAAAGAAAGAAGTACGGCTTGAAGGCTGCTCGCCGTGCACCCCAGTTCTCAAAGAGATAACAACACATCATCGAAATGCCTTATATTCCTTGTATTTCAAGGGATATGGGGTGTTTCTTTTTTATTTGCCGAAACAAATCCCCATTAAATCCCCATTAGAGTTTTCATTTTTTGTTGATTGGAAAGATGTAC
>CAZBAI010000014.1:0-20708 GCA_964490175.1 uncultured Oscillospiraceae bacterium
GAGGCGCAGGTCTTGGCGGCGGACACGATGAGCGCGAACAAACTTTGAATCAGCTGCTTGTTGAAATGGACGGATTCACCGGTAATGAAAATATTATTGTAATTGCCGCAACAAACCGCCGTGATATTCTCGACCCCGCTCTTTTGCGCCCCGGTCGTTTTGACAGGCAAATTGTTGTAGGCTACCCAGATGTTAAGGGCAGAGAAGAAATCCTCAAAATTCACACAAAAAACAAGCCGCTTGCCCCGGATGTAAACCTGAAAACCGTTGCGCAGACAACTGTCGGATTTACCGGTGCAGACCTTGAAAATCTCGCAAACGAAGCCGCTTTGCTTGCCGCAAGGGCAAACCGCAGAGCTATCACTAAAGAGGATATTGAAGAATCGGCAATAAAAGTCATTGCCGGACCGGAGAAAAAATCAAAGGTTGTCACCGAAAAAGAAAAGCGCCTTACGGCGTATCACGAGGGCGGTCACGCAATCGTCACATACTTCTGCGATATGCAGGATAAGGTTCACCAAATTTCGATAATTCCCAGAGGTATGGCAGGCGGCTACACCATGTCGCTGCCCGAAAACGATAAATCATTTGTCAGCAAGCAGGAGATGAGTCAAGATATCATCACGCTTCTCGGCGGACGCTGTGCGGAAGCGCTTATTCTTGACGATATATCTACCGGCGCTTCAAACGATATTGAACGTGCGACAAACACCGCACGTGCCATGGTAACAAGATACGGATTCAGCGAAAAACTCGGTCCCGTTGTTTACGGCACGGATCAAAACGAGGTCTTTCTCGGCAGAGATTTGGGCAACACTCGCAATTACAGCGAAACCGTTGCCGCGGAAATCGACGCTGAAATCCGCACCATTATCGACACCGCTTATGACAAGGCTGTATCTATTTTGCGTGAACATATCGACAAGTTGCATTTTGTCGCAGAATATCTTATGAAGTTTGAAAAAATGGACGGCAGCACCTTTGCCGACGTTATGTCCGATAAAGTCGGAAGAGAAATTTTGGATATGCCCGAGCAAGACAAATCCGATAACGCAAACAACTGAGAATAAAATCAAAGCGCCGAAGCAAATTTTAAATGCTTCGGCGCTTTTTGCAGATATAATTAATTTGTTAAAGCTTCAATTTCTTTCTTCAAGCGAGCCACCGGCAACCCGACTATATTAAAATAATCGCCGCAAATGCTTTTCACAAACAGCGAAGCCGCCCCTTGTATTCCATATCCGCCCGCCTTGTCATACGGCTCGTCGGAATCTATATATTCAAAAATCTCCGCATCGGACAGTTCATAAAAGCTAACGTCGGTTATTTGCGAAAATACAGCGCTTTTGCCGTTATAGCGCAGGCAAACGCCGCTTATTACCTGATGCGTTCTGCCGGAAAGAAGCCTTAACATTCTTTCGGCGTCACTGCGGTCATCAGGCTTGCCCAAAACCACGCCGTCAATCGTCACAATCGTATCGCATGAAATAACAAGCGTGTTTGAATCAACATCACCCAACGCATCGCTTTTTCGCTGTGCGATAATCTGCGCTATTTGATTAACATCAACCCCAATCGGCAGTGACTCGTCGCAGTCGGTCGGGATTATCTCAAATTCATGAAAAATAAGCTGCAAAAGCTCACGTCTTCTCGGCGAAGCAGAAGCAAGAATCACCCTATCCATAATATATTCCCCTTTTGTATAGTCTGCGACCGCAAAGCAAAATTCAAGCTTTGCGGTCGCTTTTCGTTATTCTTCGTTCGATATCTCTGCGATAACCTCGTCAAGAAGCATTGCGGGAAGCGGATCGTAACGCAGAAAATCAAGCGTAAACGAACCTTTACCCATCGTCACTTGACGAATAAACGTTGTGTAATCGTGCATTTCACGAATCGGCACTTCGGCAAGAACCTCGGTCATCGGCTTTCCGTCAACGGGATTCATGCCCAAAACCTTGCCCCTGCGCTTGTTCAAATCGCCCATTATATCGCCCGTGCAGTCATTCGGCACTATAACCGAAAGATTTCCGATAGGTTCGAGAAGAACAGGCTGAGCGTTGAATTTCGGGTCTTTAAGTTGCTTAAACGCAAGCGAAGCCGCTGTTTTGAACGCCATTTCCGAAGAATCAACAGGGTGGTAAGATCCGTCAACAAGAGTCGCTTTGATTTTAACCACAGGGCAACCGGCAAGAATGCCTTTTTTAACGCTCTCCTGCAAGCCTTTTTCAACCGCAGGGAAGAAATTCTTAGGCACCGCACCGCCGAATACCTGCTCTTCAAATACAAGCTCATCGCTTTCGCACGGTTCAAAAATAATTTTTACGTGACCGAACTGACCGTGACCGCCCGACTGCTTCTTGTGCTTGCCCTCGATAGGCTCGGTCTTTTTGCGAATGGTTTCTTTATATGCAACCTTGGGCACGGAAAGCGTAACATCCGCACCGAATTTTGATTTGAGCTTAGCTATGGCAACATCAAGATGAAGCTCGCCTAAACCGCAAAGAATCATTTCCTTTGTGGTTTTATCAAGTTTATATGAAAGTGTAGGATCTTCTTCAAGCAACCTTTGCATACCGCTGCCGATTTTGCCCTCATCGCCCTGAGATTTTGCCTTTACAGCCATTGAGAAACAGCCTCTGGGATAATTAACGGCAGGGCACGCAACTATGCGTGAAGCGTCGCAAAGCGTATCGGACGTATTTGCGGAAAGTTTTGTGGCAACAACGATATCGCCTGCATTCGCCGAAGTAACCTCAATCTGCTTTTTGCCTTGAACAACATAGAGCTTGCCGATTTTTTCGGTTTCCTGCGTTGTGGAGTTGACAACATCGCTGCCGCTTGTCAGCTTGCCGGACATAACCTTTATGTATGAAAGTTTGCCGAACGGATCGGCGCAGGTTTTGAACACAAACGCCGCAAGCGGTGAATTTTCGTTATAATCAAGCTTTGTATCGCCTGCCTCAATGGGATTTTGGTCGGCAGAGCACGGCAAATATGTAGAAATCATATGAAGGGCGGTTTCAATGCCGACAAGCGTTGTCGAGCTTACGCAGATAACAGGTATAACGCTGCCGCTCAAAAGCCCTTTATGCATACCGTTGAGCATTTCATCATGTGTAAACGGCTCGCCTGCGAAGAATTTTTCCATATATTCTTCCGATGTTTCCGCAACGGCCTCGCTGATTGCCGTTACATAGCTCTCCATATCGATATCGGCAGGGATATCCACCTGCGACGAAACGCCCTTTGAATCAAATGCAAATGCGCAGTTTTCGGGAATATTGACAATGCAATCAAGCTTGCCTCCGGCAAAATGAGGAACACAGATAGGGGCAACGCAATTTCCGAATGTATCTTTAAGCTGGGTAATAATCTTGTCGAAATTAGCATTGGGGTCATCAAGATTTGTGATGACAAACATTTTCGGCTTTTTGCCTGCCGCTTCAAACGCCTTCTCGGTGCCGACTTTTACGCCGTCCTTGGCGGATACCGTGATGAGAATCGAGCCGCCGGCGCTGATTCCCTCGGCAAGACCGCCTGCAAAGCCGAACAAACCGGGTGTATCGATAATATTTATTTTAAGGTCTTTATATTCATAATAGGCAAGAGCGGTCGAAAGCGAGGTTTTTCTTTTAATTTCCTCTGCGTCAAAGTCGCAAACCGTATTTCCGTCCGAAACCTTTCCGAGACGATCCGTCATCTTCGCTTTAAAAAGCAAAGCTTCGGCAAATGAAGTTTTGCCTGAACCGCTGTGACCGGCAAGTGCAATATTTTTAATTTTGTCTGCTGAAAACTGTTTCATTTGTTTCTCTCCTGAAAATTTGGATTAGGCTTTAAAACCTTATAGAATATTATATAATATTTTTAAAATAAATTCAACAGGATTTATAATTTTCAGCGACTTCAACAACCTCAAAAAACTTTTTAGTGCAATTTAACCAAAAATATACATATAGCAATTTAAAACTTGCGCTTTTCCACAAACGTAAAAAGGCGCAAAAAACAGGGCACAAATCCGCAAACGTGCGAAAATTTGTGCCCTGTTTTTATGTTTTATTCAAATTACATTTTACAATATCGGTGCAACGCCGCCTTATGCAACCGAGTATTCGACGTTGTTCTTTTTCAGCGCCGCCTCGATAATTTCGGCGTCATGCTCGGTATTCGTCACAATAGTGACGGGCTTATTGAGGTTCAGCGAAAAAAATCCAAGTACACTCTTTGCATTTACGGTGTATCCGTCGGACTCGTTTTCCGCAACAACTTCTCCGCCGCAACGCTCTGTAGCGGCAAATACCGTTTTCTGAACAGTAAGCGAATTAAGCATCATATTGTACTTTTTTGTCATCAACATCATAGCTGACTCCTCCTTTTTGTGTACACAGCAATATTTTTTAAACTGTGCCGATTCTTTGTTCTCCACATATTATATATGCGTCAGGATTTTTTGTGTATTTCTCAACCCTGCAAGCATATTATACATCGGCAAAGCAAATTTTTCAAGACCAATTTTTGACGAATCGCACAAACAATATCTGTTGAATTATAGCAACTTGCACAAATTTTAAGCAAAAAAGCCGACCCCGAAGCAATCCGAGGTCGGCAATAACGATATTATGTATTTAAAAAGTTATGCTGTTTCAACCGGGAATTTCGATACTACTTTAAGCGCATATCTTGCGATAATTGTAGCATCGACCGAGTTTACAACGCCGTCGCCGTTTACATCACAGCTGATAAGAGCCGTATCGGAAAGCGTTGCAATCTTCATAGCGTATCTTGTTACAATAGTGGCGTCAATCGAGTTTACAACGCCGTCACCGTTAGCGTCGCCGTAAATAATCGCCGCAGCTTCGGTATATTCGGCATAAACCGTTACCGCTTCAGCCGGCATTGTAAAGCTGTATGTACCGTTTGAGTTGTTGCAGACAATCGCCGTGCCCGAAGCCGTTGTTACGGAAACAGTCGGATCATTGTAATTGCTGATTGTGGGGTTAAGTGTAAACGTAACGGTTTCGCCCTCTTTCGCCTGATTTGCCGAAAGACTTACCGTGCAGTTTGTCGCACTTGATGTAATCGCATATTCCTTTGCGCTTTGGCTGTCAAGACAAACTTCAATTTCATCGTTGATGTACGTCACAACAGAGCCGGTTTTATAAACCTCATAAAGGCCTGCCGCCGCACCCACAAAACCTGCGTTATAGTCAAGCGCAACCTCATTCGACTGCGAATCCTGTACAGAATCGTTATAATCGCCGTTTGTGTTTGTAGGTCCGCCGAGAACAGCGCCTATAAGGGTATGCCCGTTCGTTCCGTAATCGGTGTGCGAATTAAATCCGTTTGAGCCATCCCAGCCAGAAAGACCCGAAGCCGCTCTATGATGAGGATATTTTCCGGAATTGTCGCCGAATCCCGACAAATAGCAGGCCTTTGCGCCGTTTCCTCCGAGTACATATGTCATCTGCCATTTTGCCCAAGATGTAAAATCATAGCTTGTGTGCTTCGAAACGACAAGTGCGCAAAGCTGAAGTGCGGTATTGTATCTTACAGAGCCCCAAGAATCAAGGAACCAAAAGCTTGATTGCGAAGAGCTTACTTTTTCATTGATATAGTTAGCCGCCATTGTCCAGTTATCATTGATATATCCGTCAAGAATGCCACAGCCGAGCGACATATTGTCCCAGCTATAACTCCAGCCGATATATGTAGGCTTCGTGCTGCTGAATATCGACTTATAAGAAGAATCGCCCGTTGCGATATAAAGCCAACCGGCAGCCCATGCAATATCGTCAAGATAGCTTGAAGAGTTGTAGAAAGAAACCGCATAATTTGAACGGTATTGATTTGCAAAAGCAAGCAAAGCCTTTGCATAAGTCAAATCTTCTTCATTGCCGAAGTTTATATATGAAAGTGCAAGAGCTGCGGCATATTCTGCGGCAATGTTGCTTGCGCCGTTAGAAGTCCATTTGCACGAACCCCATTGGCTTTTCGTCTGAGATTCGGGCGGACCCCAATAGCTGTGGTCGGTGTTACCCTCGCCGGCTTCATACATAAAGTTTGTAACAGAGCCGTTTGAAAGCTTTGTACTGTCCTTAAAAAATTGACAGAAGTGGTCGTTTATCATCTTGAAATGTGTAACAAGCCCAAGCTCTTCATAAACGTCGGAGTATTCGTAATATCCCCAGCCGAGAGTTGAAGCGGCATAACCCTGCGGCAAGCCGAACATGGCATGGTCGCCGGCATCGTGAAATCCACCGAGAACGTCGGAGTAAGTGTGGCAGTTTTCACGCCAGGTAACGTGCGATTTTTCGCTAACCTCGTCACCGCACATATTGGCATCGTAAAAATAAAGCGAATACTGCAAGGCTTTTGCGTAATCGCTTGTGTCGGCATTGGCTGCCGAAACGCAAATTTCGGGCGAAACGGAAAGCACCGAAACAGCTGCGCTGACGGTCAACGCAGCGGCAGTCGCAACCGAAGCCGCCCTTTTGAATAGATTCTTTTTCATAAGCAATCTACCCTTCCTTTCAAAAAAATAAAATCACGCAAAAAATACAAAACACCGAACACAGAGTGCGCCGAATTTGCACAAAATATTCCAATCGTTTTATATCTAATTGGTTTTATTCTACAATAATTCTATTGGAATTTCAATAGGTTTTTGATTTGTTTACACATTTGAAATATATTGTTTTCGTTTTTTCCTTATCCAAATATTTGACTTGCCGTGATAACGTTTTCAATGCGGCAATCACACGTTTTATGCACAAAAAGCTCTTGACATTTTTCTCATTGTGATGTAAAATATACAACGCATAATACATATTGGGAGCATTTTTATGTACAACAGCGATTCTGAAATGAAGAAGCTTGCAAGCGAGGTTCACAAGGGTCACAGGAAGCGCATGATTGAACGTTTTGTAAACTTTGGATTCGACAGCTTTGCCGAACACGAAATACTGGAAATACTTCTATTTTATTCTATTCCGAGAAAAAACACAAACCCTATTGCCCACGATCTCATCTCAAACTTCGGCTCTTTAAAAAACGTTTTCAATGCAAATCTTTGTGACCTCACCAAAGCCGGACTTACCGAAAACAGTGCCGTCTTGATAAAGCTGATTCCCGCACTTGTAAACCTTTATACCGCACCGAGCCTTGAAAGCACGGTGATTGACTCGATAGAAGCCGCAAAGGAGCTTTTTATCGCCAAATACAACAGCGTTGACGTTGAACAGGTATGGCTTGCCTGCCTTAACTCCGCAATGCGTGTGATAAACTGTGAAATGGTATCAAGCGGCGGACGTGATTCGGTAAATATCAACGCAAGGAAAATTGCCGAAATTTCACTTAAATACAATTGCAACCATATCTTCCTCTCGCACAATCACCCCGGCGGACAGGCAACGGTTTCGGCTGAAGATATTGCCAGCACGAGAAACCTTGTTTCCGTCCTCGGTTCACTCAATATAAAGCTTATCGACCATATTGTCGTTGCCGGCAAGGTTGCGGTATCAATGAAAGAAATGGGCTATTTTTCGGTTTTTGACGTCTGACAAGTTCGTTGCGGACACTTTAAAAAGCATTTTTTCAATGCATTTTGAACAAATATCGTCAAAAAAATCGTGCCAATTACCGTAAACGGCTAAATTTCAGCATTTTTTTGCACTAAGCCCTTGACAAACAAAATATTAAAATATATAATATATAAAGTTTCACCGAATTTGAAACGCACAAATTTATTAACGGAGGAAATTTTAATGACAAAGACAGATTTGATCAAAGCTGTTGCCGATGCGGCAAGCTTCTCTAAGAAAGACGCAGAAAAGGCAGTAAATGCTGTTATCGATTGCATTACAGCTGCTCTCGTTGAAGGCGACAAGGTTCAGATTACAGGCTTCGGTACATTTGAAGTTCGTGAGCGCAAGGCTAAAGAGGCTATCAACCCCAGAGATCCCAAGGGTGCAAAGATTCAGATTGCCGCTAAGAACGCTCCCGCTTTCAAGGCAGGCAAGGGTCTTAAAGACGCTGTTGCCAAGTAAAATCTATTTCAGGCTGTTCAAAGGGCGCTCGGTGCATTCCGTGCGCTCTTTTTATTTGTGCAAATACCACAAATGAAAACGTTTTCAAAATGTACATATCGCAGAAAATCCTTTATCTTGCAAAATAGCGTTGAAAATCGAAACCGATTATAGTATAATTAAGTGGTATATTAGTGTGCAAAAACGCTGATTTTTGCTAACCGGTAACAAGGAAAACCGCATTCCTTTAAATATGCGGAAAAAATTAAAAAGGAACGGTGAAAAATGTTTAAGAAAACGTTTGCCGGAATGGTTGCCTGCGTAATGGCAATCGGTATCGGTTCTGCACTGCCGAGCGCTGCTGCCGATTCATACAACGGCGTAATTACAAATGCCACAAGCGGCACCGACGGATTTTCGTTCAACCTCAACTATCTGCTCGAAGGCACGGACTACACAATGTCCGATATTTACGGCGCAAAGGTTTATATTGAGCCTGACCGTGAGCTTTTTGCCGAATACGGCGCAGGCGGCTGTATTGCTTTCAACGGATATGCTTCGTCGTCGCAATCGGTATGGTCGTCAAAAGAATGGGGCAACGAAGGCTCCGATAAGGAAATTTCCTTTTCCTCACTCGACAACTCCATTACAACGCTGTATTCCTCCGCTCCCCTTTCCGATGCTTATATGGGAAAAAATGCCAGTGTTGACGTGCAACTTTGGTGGGGCGCAGATATTACCGTAAAAGGCATTGACCTGCTCGGTTCGGGCGGAACGGCGCTTGATATTGACACGACATTGGGCGGCTCAAAGGTTTATGAGGACGGCACTCTTACAGCAGAATCAGGTGCCGTTTATACCAAATACACCTGTGATCTTCAGGCAATGCTGACGGGCATGACCTTTGGTTATGACGATATTTACGGACTTAAACTCACGTTTGAATGCACCGACAAGGACTCTTTCTTCGATTCCGACGGTGACAATTACGGTGCGGGCGGCGAAATTTGCCTTGCCTATTACAACGGCTCAAGCCATTTATGGGTGCCTTACAGTTTTCAAAATGTAAGCGCAGACAGCTCTGCCGATTTCACAATCAATACAACCTCATGGACATCAAGCTACGTTTCCGACACTCCGCTCATCAATTCGGTTACAACTTATGCGAGAGTCACCATGCAGCAATATTGGGGAACAGACCTCGTTCTCACAAGAGTTCAATTTCTTGACAAAAACGGCGATTTGCTCGTGCCCGACGGCTCGGGCAGCTCGGTAATGTACGATCTTGACAGCGACGGCGATTTTGATTCTGCCGATATTAAAGCCGCAAAAACTTTTGTTCTCGGCAAAAAGTGCGACGCTTCCAACATCAACCAAGCCGATGTAAATGACGATGATGTTATCAACGCAGTTGATGTTCTTCTGCTTATGCGCCACGCCGTTGACAGCGCAAGCGACAAGAGAATTTACGTAAACGGCACGGATTTCGTTACGGCAACGGGCGAAAAGGTTTGGTTTAACGGTGTAAACACGCCTTGGGATAACTGGAACGACTTCGGAGGAAGCTTTGACAGCGACTTCTGGTCACAGCACTTTGCCGAATTGAAAGCCAACGGCGCAAATTCATCACGTGTTTGGTTTGTTTGCAACTGTGACAACAGCGGTGTTGTTGTTTCAAATAACGGCGCTACGGTAAATGTTACAACAAATTTCTGGAATGACTGCGACAAGATTTTTGAAATTGCGGAAGAAAACGGCATTTACATAATGGCAACCATGATGTCGTTTGATTGCTACAAAAACACTTACAACAACTATGAAAACTGGCGGGGAATGCTTAACAGCACCGCTAATGTTGACAATTTTGTCGAAAGTTTTATCGTTCCGTTTACACAAAGATATGCCGATTGCGATTATCTTTGGGCTATTGACCTTTGCAACGAGCCGGAATGGTCGATTGAGGGCGAAAACTCCGACGGCGCTTATAATAACGCAGGCATCACAATGACCGACTATGACTACTATTTTGCGAAGGCATCGGCGGCAATCCATCAAAACAGCGATGTGCTTGTAACAGTAGGCTTCGGCATGGTTGCTTACAATTCCGACAATTACACTGCAACATCATCTAAGGAATACGGCAACCACGGATCTGACGCAAATCTTCAAAGATATACCGGCGATTCGGATTCATATCTTGATTTCTACTCACCGCATTATTACGACTGGCAGGACAGCTGGATGGGCGATGCGATTTCCAAAACTCCCGAGGGCTGGGGTCTTGACGGAAGCAAGCCTGTAATTCTCGGCGAATTTCCCGCACAGCAGACCAACGGCCGCACACTTACGGAAATGTACAAAGCTCTTTATACCAACGGCTATAACGGCGCTTTGTGCTGGACCTCAAACGGCGTTGACAAATACGGCGGAACTTCAATCGTATACCCTGCCCTCAAGGCAACATACGAACTTATTCCCGCACTGGTTTTCCCATTTGAAAATTGATTTTTTAAAGCCGCACATCAAACGGTGTGCGGCTTTAATTTTATCGCAAGCACGGCATATATGTAAAATTTGCGGTAATGCGGATAAAGTATTTGATTCAAGCAAAAACCCGATTGGAATCTATGTCCAATCGGGTTGTTTTTTTCAGAAACGTTCCTGTTCACGCTTTCTTCTTCTGTATACTATAAGGAAAATAATGAACGCTATAAGAGCAATAATGCCGAAAATCGAACCGAAAAACAGCGGCTTGTTGTTGTAATAACGAACAAACAAATTCGTTGTAACGTAAAAGTTCTTAATTTCAACGACAGTTTCGTTTCCTGCCGAGTCTACGCCGACAATTTTAACATTATGCGGCTTTGTCGAATCGCCCGAAACTTCAAACATAAACTCACCGTTTCCGGCGATAATCGCTTCAAGCTCATCGCCTGTCCACACGGCGCATTCTTCCCCGTCAAGATAAACCGAAACCGAAGCAAGCTTTAAGTTATCGTCAATATTCATAAGCACGCTGTGGCTTTCCTTGGCGTAGGTTTCACCGCTCTCGGTGTTGAGAACAATTACATTCGGCGGAGTTTTGTCAACACCGAAAGTCACCTCGGCGCTCTTTGTATCAAGAGAGTTTTCGGCGACATTTCCCGCCTCGTCTTCAGAGTGTACGCTGATTCTGTATACGCCGTCGTCGGCAAAGTTTTCGGCAAAAACGGTATATGTATATTTATACCACAAGCCGTTTCCACCCTCAACAGACACCGTATAATCCGTGCCCTCGACAAGCTCTATGGGCGAATTGTTCTTGAACAGCGTCACGGTAATTCCGCTCAGCTCATTTGCATTTACCTCGGTAATCACAACATCCTCTGCGGCTTGAACATAAGTGCCCATTAGCTTACTTGTCGCTTCGCCGAAAGCATATGTTGAACCGAATCTGTTTACCGAAAAGACAATTTGCGCCTCGCTGATATTTCCCGCATAATCGGCAAGCGACACATTCAGCGTGTAGATATCGTCATTTTCCTGAGTTTGCGAAAAATCTTCAAAGGTAAATATTTTTCCGTTGTGAATATCCGAATAGCTGCCGATAATTTCAAGATTATCGCCCCTATTTGCGCCGCTGAGAGTTATTACAACGCTTTGCAAATCGATATTGGTATCGGAAAATTCAATTATCGGCATAACCTGTGCGTTGTTCGCCGAGTGATTCGCAACACCGCTTATCAAAAGCTGCGGTGCGGTTTTATCGATATAGAAAACATCATTTTCTATGCTTTGCGCCGCATTACCCGCCTCATCCGTATACGAAATTCCGAAAACATATTTTGCGTCATCGCTGTATACGATAGTTGCCGTGTGCACAGCGCTGTTGTTATCGTATGAAATACTGATAGACGGCGCAGTAGTGTCAATCTTGATTGACGTTGTGCCGATTGAAGAATTAAGTGCGTTATCCTCACCGTAAACATCAATCACAACATCATTGCTGTTATTGAGCGTGCTGTCAACGATAATTTGACCGTTCCACGACCTTTGCAGTTGGTCAGCACCGGGATTTGCGTTGTTAAATGTATAAAGCGTACCGCTTTGCGTTACCTGCCCCATATTGAGCACTCTGTACGATACGGTTTTAAGACCGGAATAAGTTCCGCCGGCAATGGGGTCTTCAACGGATATTGAAACCGTAACATCGCCGTTGTAAATTCCGCTCGCAGAACCTTGCGGTGTAACGGTAATCTGCGGCGCAAGCGCCTCCTCAATCGGGGCTGTGTTGTCAACAATAAGCCCGTTTGTGCAAACATATGTGACATTTCCCGCCATATCCGCAATCTTGATATACACAACAGCCTGTTCATTCGGCAATATATCAAGCGTGCCAAACGTTGCCCAATTATTTATATTGTTTAATTTTGAAACGCTCATCACCTCGGAAAAGTCTGCCGAATCCTTTGATGAAGCTTTGTAATATTCAACCGAGGCAATCGGCGATGTGGCGTCACTGCTTTCCGATGTAACTGTGATTTTTTTATTCGACCAGAAGCCGAAAGCAAGCGATGACACAAGGCTGCTCCACGTTTCGGCTCTGCCCTCTGCCGACACTGCGATAACGCTTGCCGAAGGGGCGGTCTTATCAACGGTAAATTTTTGCGGCGATACGCCGTTTTTGAAATTAACGTTGCTGTTTGCGTTGCCAGCTTTATCGGTATAGGCGATTTCAAACGTATAATTTGCATCGCCCAAATACTCAACAGTCGCCGTATGCGTTGCTTGGTCGGGATTTGCCGAATCGGGTGCACTCACCCAACCGCTGAGAACAAACGTACCGTCAACATCTTTTCCGTCAATATCCTTAGCGGTGATTTTAATGCCGTCGGTAGCTTTTGCCGCCTCAAAATGGTCTGCCCTCTCGGTGATAACAACGGTTGCCGTTCTCTTCGCTCCGAAATAGCCGTTTGAGCTGTTGTTGTTGTCATATGAAACGGCAATATCGGGTCGGGTCACGTCAATGTCGATATACTTTTCGTCGGATGATATGTTTCCGGCATTGTCCTCGGCGGTAACCGTAATTTTGACATTTGACCAATTGTTAAGGTCAGGGTCGATGTAAAAGCCCTCGGCAACTTCTCTGACAAGTTCTTCATATTTCTTGCCGTCTGTCGTTCCGTATTCGTACAAAATGCCTTCTTGCGTGCAAATTGCATTATCACCGTCGATTTTTTCAACCGTATATGTAATTTGCTTGATTCCCGATGACGAGCCGTTGTTTTCATCAAAGTCGGTCACGATGGGAGTGACCTTGATTTCACCGTTGTCAATATTGTATATTCCGTTGCCTTTCGGCTCATCAAGATAAATTCATCAACCGCTGTCAGGCATTCATACGCTTCAAGATATTTGTTTTGGCTCACATAAAGTTCGGCAAGCACAGAGGCATATTCGTATTTTCCCGGCGCAAAATCAAGCGCTTCAACAAGAACAGCGATATAATCGGACTTGATTTCCGGTTCTTCGTCATAAGCCAGCGCATATGCGTTTACCATCTTGTCCCAAACATCTTCGTTGCTTTCGATCTCAATCGCTTCTCTGTATTTGCGTGTTGCACGCAGATACAGCCCCATATCACACCATTCGTCGCCTGTTTCCACTGCCTCGTCATACAGCTTATCATCAGCGCTCATATCGTTTAAAACCGCAATCCAGCCGATGATTGAGAGCAATATTAAAATTATCAGTGTAATCACGCTTGACTTGCTCATATATAAAAACCCCTTAAATATTGGTTAAAAATAAATACAGAATAAATCCGGAAAAAATAAAAGGCGCAAACGGAATGCGATCTTTCATTGATTTTGAGCGGAATATAAGCAAAAAAATCGCCGCTAATGTGCAAACGACCATTCCGAGAAATGTTGAATACAAGGCGCATTCTATCCCCGACATAAAGCCGATTGAACTGACAAGCTTTACATCGCCCATGCCCAGCCCGCCTTTAGAGAGCACGGAAAACAATATCAGCAGCAAAAGACAGACAAACAGCCCCAAAACGCTCGCTATTGCCGAAGATTTAAACGTTGCCCTTTCAAAAAACCATTCAAACGGAAAAATCAAAAGGCGCAAAACCATTACACAAGCGCACAGCACATTCGGTATAATCCGCAGTTTTGCATCTATTAAAGCCGCCGCAAGCAGCGCCGAATACATAAACATAAACTTTGCAAGCGCTATTTGACCGGCAGCGTTTCGGCTCAACAAAAAACAGCCTAACGCCGCCAAGGCAGAAGCAGTTGATATAGCTATTCACTGTCTGCCTTTGAGCGAAGCGGCTGTTTTACGCATTATCGCTGCAAAGTTTCGGAAAATTTGCGCCTGCGCTTTTTCATCGTCTGTAATTTCGTTATCTTCCGAAATTTGCAGAGCCTGCTTGTTATTCACAAACGAATATGCCCAAAGGCACACCATAGCCGCAAGCAAAAAGCTTACCGAAATTGCAACGATAACCATAACAAATCCCCTTTGTTTAAAGTTTATCCATCATGCTGGACCAAGCCTCGGTGACTCTTTTCGTTATATCATCTCTAAAGCCTATGAAGATTACAGCTATGGCAAGGACAATAACAAGAACAATGGCGATAGAAATAAAGTTTGTGTCACCGTCTTGGTTATTCATCAGATTGTACAGACCCATGCGAACCTTAAGGTCAAGCGCACAGAGCTTATTTTTGAGTTTTTGCATAAAAGCTTCCTCCTTTTTTGTGTTTTTATATTAAAGCGATTTTTCACGCTTATAATAACGTGCCGATTGCGCCGCCGACAACCAAAAGCATAATACCGACAAAAATCAGCGCTGTCGGCATAAGCAGTTTTGATGCGGCAGCCTCGCCCTTTTGAAGCATAAGCTGTTTTTTCAGCTCCCACATTTCAGAAGACTGTGCAACAAGAAAAAGGCTCAAATCCTTGCCGCCCTTGTCCGCACCTTGAACAAGTGAGCCGATAAATTTTTTCACCTCGGCGCAATTGCTCAAAACCCCGAATTTGTGATATGCTTCAACCTCGGGCATACCGTTTTCAATGTTTACGCAAGCGTCCCTCATAAGGTCATAAATAACGCCTTCTTTGCCATAAGCGATTGTATGCCACGCATCACGAAGCACCATGCCCGAATTTATCAAAAGCGCCATGGTCGAAACGACCTCGAGCAACTCGGCAATGCAGGCAGACTGCCTTGTCGATAGCGCTTCTTTCATTCTCGTTAAAAACGCATATCCGAAAACTACGGCAAAAATCGCAAGTGCCAAAAGCAAAAACATAAAATCGGCAAGACCTGCCAAAAGAAAACCGAATGCCAAAAAAATATGCACAAACGTTATTGTCTGCGCCCAAACCAAAGTAGCGTAATATTCGGCGTACTGCGGGTCATAAAGAAGTTTTGCCTGTGCAATAAGCGTATCACGTATCTTGCCGTCGAATTTAAGCAATTTGCCATAACTCCACGCAAGCCCTACGGTGTAAAGACCGCTTAGCGGAAAATCGCCTACGTCAAGTCCTACAAGCATACCTTTATATTTGCCGCCCCTTGCGGCTTGAAAAGCAAACATTACCGTAAGAAGCGTGCCTAAGCCCAATAATACGATTCTCACAAGCCTACTCCTTTATATCCATGATTTTTTGTCCCAATATATATATGAAACAACAAAAAACGCAACATTTTTTCTTGAAAAAAATCTTAATTCGGCAAAAAACGTCATTTTAACCAAAGCAACCTTATATTTCATCATGTTTTTCAATACTTCCTTGTTTAATATGCACAATCGTATTTTCATAAAAAAAGCACAACAAAAGCCCTGCCGACAAATGCCGACAAGGCTTATTGATATATTTGATTTTTTGATTTGTTAAACCGAGGCTATCACATCTGCAATGCCGCTTGCAAGCCTTTTGCAGATATCTTCATCGGAAGCTTCCGCCATTACACGAATAAGCGGCTCAGTTCCGCTGACGCGAACCAAAATCCGTCCGGAATCGCCCAATTCATCGCAAGCGCTTTGAATTGCCTGCTTTACTCTTTCATCGGAAAGTACACGTTCTTTATCATCGACCTTGACATTAACCAGCACCTGCGGATATTTCACAAACGGCTTTGCAAGTTCGCTTAGCGGCTGTTTTGTCGCAAGCATGACTTCCATCATTTTAAGCGCCGTGATGATTCCGTCGCCCGTGGTGGCATATTTGCTGAAAATAATGTGTCCGGACTGCTCCCCTCCGAGCCTGTGTCCGTTTTTGCACATACATTCATAAACATATTTATCGCCGACATCGGTTTTTTCATAGTCGATTTGTGCTTTGTCAAACGCCTTATAAAGCCCGAAATTCGACATAACCGTAGTCACGACGGTGTTGTTGAGCAGCTTGCCCCTGTTTTTCATATAAACGCCGTATATGTAAAGAATCGCATCGCCGTCGATGACTTCGCCGTTTTCGTCAACGGCAAGGCAACGGTCTGCATCGCCGTCAAAGGCAAAGCCCGCATCACAGCCGTTTTCTTTCACAAAGGCTTGCAGCTGACCGATATGGGTCGATCCTGCGTTTTCGTTGATATTAAGCCCGTTGGGTGCGGCATTTATGACAAGGGTTTGCGCTCCGAGTGCGTCAAAAATATTCTTTGCAATCATCCAAGCGCTGCCGTTGGCACAATCAAGCGCAATTTTCTTTCCTCTGAACGAATATATCGCCAGCGAAATCAAGTATCCGACATAGCGATTCCTGCCGGCGCTGAAATCTTGTGTAAAACCGATTTTATCACGCTCGGCAAAGGGCAAATCATCGCCTTGCACGCCGAGAAAGCGCAAATCACCGTCAATATATTTTTCAATAAGCTCGATTGTTTCTTCTTCCATTTTTTCGCCACGGCTGTTCAAAAGCTTAATGCCGTTGTCATAATAAGGATTATGGCTTGCGGAAATCATAATACCGCAGCAAAAATTCTCCGTTCTGACAACGTATGAAACCGACGGCGTTGTGGTGACATGAAGAAGATAAGCGTTTGCTCCCGAAGCGGTAAGTCCTGCGCAAAGCGCATCTTCAAACATATAGCTTGAACGGCGTGTATCCTTGCCGATAACGACCTTGCATTCGCCTTTGAATTTATTGCGACAATACCAGCCTAAAAACCTGCCGACCTTAAAGGCGTGCTCAACATTAAGCGTAACGTTTGCCTCGCCCCGAAAGCCGTCGGTTCCGAAATATTTTCCCATAATATTTGCAGCTCCCTATTCAATTGTTTTACGCATTGCCGAGGAACGCCGCACCGATAATGCCGGCGTCGTTTCCGAGCTTTGCAATTACTATTTCGGTATTTTTCTTGCTGTTTTTGGTATAAACTTCCTGCGCAACAAGAGCCTTTACCGGCAAAAGAAGCGTATCGCCCTCATTGCAGATTCCGCCGCCTATGCAAAGAACGTCCGGCTGGAATATGTTTATGGTATTTGTTATTCCCATTGCAAGATATTTGATGTATTTATCGACAACTGCCTTTGCGGTTTTATCTCCGGCACGCATTGCATCAAACGAGGTGCGTGCGGTAACTCTGCCGCCGTATTCGTTTGAAATGCTCCACATTGCGCTGTCTTTATCCTGCTCCATCGCTTCCTTGGTCATTCTGATAAGTCCGGTTGCGGATGAAAACACTTCAAAGCAGCCTTTTCTGCCGCAGGTGCAGTCCGGTCCGTCAACTTCAATCACCATATGTCCGATTTCGGCACCGGCGCAGTTTGAGCCGGCATAAATCTTGCCGTCGATGATGATACCGCCGCCAACGCCTGTTCCCAAAGTAATGCACACGGCATTTTTTGCATTCTTTGCGGCGCCTGCGACAAATTCGCCGTATGCTGCGGCGTTTGCGTCATTTGCAAGATATATAGGCTTATTTATTTTTTTCTTTACATATTCAGCCATGGGCACATCTTTAAAGCCGAGATTATTTGCATATTCGATAATGCCGTTTTCGTTGTCGGCAATTCCGGGCGTGCCTATGCCCACCCACTCGATATCATCAACCGAAAGACCAGCTTTTTCGATTGCCTCAAGTGCGCAGTCGCCGATATCTGCGGCAATTTCAGTAGCCTTTCTCGGGCAGTTTGTTTTTTTGCTCGCCTTGGAAATAATGCTGTATTTTTCATCCACAACACCCGCAACGATGTTTGTTCCTCCAAGGTCAATTCCGACATAATACTTCATAGTATGTTACCTCCGATAAAAATATCACAAAAATTAAATTTTGGTCAATATGCACACGCACTTGCCGATGATTTGATACTCGGTACCTGCGCTGACAAAAATGCTGTCGCCCTTTTTGAACGCCGTCTTTTGACCGCCGCTTTCTATTATACCCTCACCGCTGATAAAAAGCAAGCTGTTAAATGTCGATTTATCCGCAAAAAGCTCGGCACGCTCATCGATTTTCAGCTCGGAAACGTCAAAGTAATCGCAACGTGCAAGCTTCCTCACCAAAGCGCCGTTTTCGCAATGCACATCGCCGCTTTGCGTAAGCGGTGCGCATTGCAGATTTGTAACATCAAGCGCTTTGTCGATATGAAGCGCCCTGGGTTTGCCGTCTGCACCGACACGCCCATAGTCGTAAACTCTGTAAGTTGTATTTGAATTTTGCTGAATTTCCGCTATTAAAATGCCTTTTCCGATAGCGTGCAATGTGCCTGCTTCAATAAAGAAAACGTCACCTTTTTTGACCTTGACCTTATTCACAACATCAAGCAGGGTATTGTTTTGTATTCTCTCGGCAAATTCTTCTTTGGATATTTCCCTTTTAAAGCCGTAAATCAGCTCGGCATTTTCATCGCAATCGACAATATACCACATTTCGGTCTTGCCGTATTCGCCCTCAACCCTCATTGCATATTCGTTATCGGGATGGACTTGCACGGAAAGATTGTCATAAGCGTCGATAAGCTTTATCAGTATGGGAAAATTTTCAAATTTTCGGCAATTTGTTCCCAACGCCTGCGGATTTTCTTTTATATACTGTGAAAAGCCCATATTATCAAACTTTCCGCCGCAGATTTTGCTTTCGCCGTCGACGTGTGCCGAAAGTTCCCAGCTTTCGGCAAGCGGTGTTATGTCGGTATTTTTAAAAAAGTCGGTTTTAAGGCGGCTTCCGCCCCAAATATAGTCCTTAAATGCGGGTGACAGCTTAAATATACTCATACTCAAAAAATCCTTACTGTGTTTTTTGCAAAATTTTCTCGTAGCATTATCATGCGGCATTATTTTAAAAATAAAGCGGCAAAAGTGCCGCTTTATTACGTTTTCTTTATCTTCTGCGCCTGTCACGCATAGAATCGCTTGTGATGCCTCGCTTTGCCATATCCTTTGCAAATTCCGCATCGATTTTCGCCTTTTTCTTTTCTTCCTTTTCAAGGCGCTTTTGCTCGGCACGTGACAAAGGTCTGTCGGGCTCTTGCTTTTGAATGCGTTCAAGCTTGCGCTTTTCAATCTCAGTCTTGGACATGGGCTTATATTCCTTAAATGCCGGAACAACAACCTCGGGTTCTTCCTCGGGCTCATCAACCGTTTCGATTCCCTGCATTTTATTCAACGCTTTTTCCACATCTTCAAGCGAGGTAATTACAGGTATCGGTGCTGCCGAATCTTCAACAGGATCGGCGACAACCGACGCTGACGGAGCAAACGAGGGTACGTCAATAATGTCGTCATCGATAGCGCTTGTGGTCATGCGTATATTCGGGTGCGGCGTTGCTGTATCCATCGGCGTTATAATCGGCTTTTCAACATCAGCCATTGCGCTTTCATCGCTAATCGGAGCTGCCGCCGCAGATCTGTCAAGCGGCGCAACCACGGGTCTTTTTACCGCAACATGCGTTGTATTCACAACAGGCACACTCGGAATTTCGGGCATTGCAGGCGCTGTATTCACAACAGGTACGCTCGGAATCTCGGGCATTGCAGGCGTTGTATTCACAACAGGTACGCTCGGAATCTCGGGCATTGCAGGCGTTGTATTCACAACAGGCACGCTCGGAATCTCGGGCATTGCAGGTGTTGTATTCACAACAGGCACAGTCCTTTTCGGTGAGGGTGTACCGATCATAAAGTCATCAAGATCATCAAAATCAAGCGGCTTATTTTCTTTCTTTTGAGGACGAAATTCCTCAAAATCGGTAAAATCTATCATATCGACAGCGTTTTCCTGTTCCTCAACGGGTTCTTCGGGCGCAAGATCAACGGTGTCGATTCCCGGAATGTTTATGGGCGCAACCGTAGGTGTGGGCTTCGGTTCTTGCTTTTCAACTTCCGATACAAAACCTGTCGGCGCAGGGCTTACAATGTCGATTCCCGGAATGTTTATGGGCGCAACCGTAGGTGTGGGCTTCGGTTCTTGCTTTTCAACTTCCGATACAAAACCTGTCGGCGCAGGGCTTACAATATCGATTCCCGGAATATTTATGGGCGCAACCGTAGGCGTAGGCTTCGGTTCTTGCTTTTCAACTTCCGATACAAAACCTGTCGGCGCAGGGCTTACAATATCGATTCCCGGAATATTTATAGGTGCAACCGTAGGTGTGGGCTTCGGTTCTTGCTTTTGAACTTCCGATACAAAGCCTGTCGGCGCAGGGCTTACAATATCGATTCCCGGAATATTTATGGGCGCAACCG
>CAZBAI010000014.1:20808-25703 GCA_964490175.1 uncultured Oscillospiraceae bacterium
TCGGTTCTTGCTTTTCAACTTCCGATACAAAACCTGTCGGCGCAGGGCTTACAATGTCGATTCCCGGAATGTTTATAGGTGCAACGCCGCTTGCAACAGTCTTGACATCGGCAGAATTTTGTTGCAAATCGTTATTCTCGGTTTCTTGTGCGACAGTTTCGGTCTTTGCGGCAGCATCTTCTTTTTTCGCACCGAAAGGATTATCATTTCCGTATTTGCGCAGCGACTTCGGAACAAATTCACCGTTGACGGTAAAATCTTCCTTGGGCTTTGCATTTTCCTTGTCCGGCTTAGGCGGCAGATTTTTTTGCACAGGTCGTGGAGCGGCATAGTTTGTTTTTGTTTCGGGTGCGGGAATATAGTCGATAGATTTTGCCGCCTGCTTCGACTTTTTACGTTCCTCTTTGCGCTCCTGTGCCATTTGCTTGTTGCTTTCCTTAATCATCTTCATCGCAAGAATTTCCTTGCAACGGGCGCAAGTCAGCTGTTTAATATCGGTCATTTCCTTACCGAGAGCAAACAAATTTGCGGCATCGGGCGTTGAATATTTTATACCGCAAGCGGTTTTCTTGGTATTGTCCGTTCCGTGAACGTCATCACTCTTCAATGAATTAACAAGATAAAATGCCATAAAGCTCCTCCTGATTCTCTACGCATACATTTACTCATATTATACAACACTGCGAAAACATTTTCAAGGGGGTTTTGTGATAATTTGATGATAATTTACAGCGTCAAAAACAGATTTCGTGCAAATACACAAAAAATCATTTGAAATTTATACACAAGTCACAAAACGTTATTTTTCAATCAGCCGTATGATATTGCTATATAAATACAGCGAACCGAAAAACACAACACAGGCATCGTTTTTTGCAAGTGCAAGCGCATCTTTCAGCGAATCGTCAAGCCCGCTTTCATGGGCGCAAACGCCGCTTTTACGAAAAATTTCCGCCAGTTGTTCTTTTTTTATCGAATTTGGGTGAAACGAATCAACGCAAACAACGCTTTCAAAACAATTTGCAACAGCCGAAACGGTGCTTTGCACATCTTTGGTATCAAGCATTCCGACAACTGCGATTTTCCTGCCGCTTATATTCAAAAGCGTGTTTTTGAGTTTCTGTGCCGCATCCGGATTATGCGCACCGTCAAAATATACGCAAGGGTCGCTCAAAATTTTTTCAAACCTTGCCGGCACAATTGCGCTTTTTATGCCGTATTTTATGTTATCTTCGGTTATGCTATATTGCCGTGGCAGATTCAAAAGCGCTTCAATTGCGCACACGGCGTTAAAAAACTGGTGCTCGCCTAACATGGAAAGCTCATATTCTTCGCCCTTATAGACAAATCGGCGCTCGGACAGGCGTGTGAACTTTTCGGGCACGATCAATTCGGCGCCGACATTATCGGCATAATTTTTTATAACATTGATAACGCTGCCGCTGTTTTGCGTTGAAACCGCAACCTTGCCCTTGCATTTTGCTATTCCCGCCTTTTGCAAAGCAATATCCTCGACGGTTTTGCCCAAAATATCGGTATGGTCGAGCGAAATCGAAGTAATCACGCCGACAAGCGGACAATCGATAACGTTTGTCGCATCAAGTGCGCCGCCAAGCCCTGCTTCAAGGCAGACGATATCGACCTTTTCATCGGCAAAATACAGCATTGCAATCGCAAAAATAATCTCAAATTGAGAATACTCTCCCCTGCCTATTGCCCGCTTTACGATATCGGCATAATAAACGACTTTTTCTTTGGGAATATTTATTCCGTTTATGCGGATTCTGTCCTCAAATTCAACAATATACGGCGAAGTAAACTGCCCGATTTTATATCCTGCGTTGATAAGTGCGCACGATATCATCTCCGTAACCGAGCCTTTTCCGTTTGTGCCGGCTATATGAATAAAGCTGAGAGAGCGTTGCACATCTCCCAGCTTTTTCATCAAGCCTTTTATTCTGTCAAGATTTTCTATCGGTTTGCCCGATTTTGAAAAGGAATCCAGATATTCCTCAAAAGACCTGTAATCCATATCAGCCGAGTTCCGCAATGCTTTTTTCGATTTTGTTGAGCCTATCCTCGGCTTTTACGAGTTTTGCTCTTTCCTGATTTACAAGCGCTTCGGGCGCTTTTTCGAGAAATCCCGAATTTGAAAGCTTTCGGCTGATAATTTCAATGTCTTTCAAGACCTTGTCTTTTTCCTTTGCAAGTCGTGCAAGCTCCTTTTCGGTGTCGATAAGCTCGGAAAGCGGAATGAAAATTCTTGCGTTTTCGGTAACGGCTGTTGCGCACTTTTCAATTGAAACTTTTTCGGCAACCTCTATTCCGTTTGCGCCGCTGAGCTTTTCAAAGAACTTTTCGCATGATTTAAACAGCTCGCTATCGGCTGTTTCGATATAAAGCTTTGCCTTTGTGGAGTTGGGCACGTTCATTTCCGTTCTGATATTTCTCACCGCTTTAATTGCGCCGATTACCTTTTCAAAGTCGTTCATTGCGTTTTCAAATCCCAAATCTGCATTATATTCGGGATATTTTTCAAGCATGATAAAGCCCTTTGAATCGGTCAATGTCTGCCAAAGTTCCTCGGTAATGTACGGCATAAAGGGATGAAGCAGCTTCAGCGCACCTTTAAGCACCCAAACAAGCACTCGCTGAGCGTTTTCTTTATCCTTGCCGCCGGCAAAAATACGGGGCTTGGAAAGCTCAATATACCAATCGCAATAATAATCCCAAATAAAATCGTAAATTTTGGAAACGGCTATGCCAAGCTCGTATTTATCAAGGTTTTCGCAAACTTCTTTTACCACGCAGTTGAATTTGCCGATAATCCATTTATCTTCGATATTAAGCTTTTCCGGCAGACCGATATCTTCAAAATCTTCGGGAAGATTCATCATAACATAGCGAGAAGCGTTCCAGAGCTTGTTCGCAAAATTCCTCGAAGCGATAACCTTTTCGTCCATAAATCGCATATCGTTTCCGGGGCTGTTGCCGGTAACAAGCGTCAAGCGCAGTGCATCGGCACCGTAGTTGTCTATAATATCAAGCGGATCTATGCCGTTGCCCAGTGATTTAGACATTTTTCTGCCCTGCGAATCACGCACAAGTCCGTGAATCAGCACTGTGTCAAACGGTGTTTTGCCCATATATTCAAGTCCGGAGAAAATCATTCTCGAAACCCAAAATGTTATGATATCATAGCCGGTAACAAGGGTTGATGTGGGATAGAAATAGTCAAGCTCTTCGGTTTTTTCCGGCCAGCCCAATGTGGAAAACGGCCAAAGTGCGGAAGAAAACCAAGTATCGAGCGTATCTTCGTCCTGGCGCATTTTTTTGCCGCATTTCGGGCAATATGCTTCGCTTTGTTTCGTGACTGTTGTTTCTGCGCAATCATCGCAGTAGAATGCGGGGATTCTGTGTCCCCACCAGAGCTGACGTGAAATGCACCAATCACGTATATTTTCCATCCAATGGAAATATATTTTTTCAAAACGTTCGGGAACGAACTTTGTGTCGCCGTTTTTCACGCATTCAATAGCAGGCTCTGCCAGCGGTTTCATCTTTACAAACCACTGCTTTGAAACCCAAGGCTCAACCGTTGTCGAACAGCGATAGCAGGTTCCGACATTGTGAACGTGCGGTTCAACCTTTACAAGAAGTCCCAAATCTTCAAGCTCGGCAACAATATTCTTTCTTGCCTCATAGCGATCCTGTCCGCAATATTTTCCGCCGTTTTCGTTAATTACGGCGTGCTCGTCCATAACGTTGATTACGGGCAAATCATGGCGCAAACCGACTTCAAAGTCGTTAGGGTCGTGCGCCGGCGTGATTTTTACAACGCCTGTTCCGAAATCCATTTCAACATACTCATCGGCAACAACGGGAATCGGTCGGTTTACTATGGGAAGAATAACATTCTTTCCGACTATATCTTTGTATCTTTCATCTTTGGGATGAACAGCCACGGCACTGTCGCCAAGCAAAGTTTCGGGTCTGGTCGTTGCTATTTCGACAAAGCCCGAACCGTCCTCTAAGGGATATTTAATATGCCAGAAATTGCCCTGCTGTTCCTCGTGCTCTACCTCGGCATCGGAAATCGAAGTGCAGCATTTCGGACACCAATTGACGATTCTTTCACCTTTATAAATAAGACCTTTTTCGTAAAGTCTGACAAAAACTTCTTTAACGGCGTTTGAGCAACCCTCGTCAAGTGTAAAGCGTTCTCTCGACCAATCGCAGGATGAGCCGAGTTTTTTCAGCTGTTCTACTATTCTTCCGCCGTATTTGGCTTTCCAATCCCAAGCACGCTCCAAAAAGCCTTCTCTGCCGATATCGTCTTTTGTGACGCCCTCTTTACGCATTGCCTCAACGATTTTCGCTTCGGTAGCGATAGAAGCATGGTCCGTTCCGGGAAGCCACAGCGTGCAGTAACCCTGCATTCTCTTATATCTTACGAGAATATCCTGCAAGGTTTCGTCAAGGGCGTGTCCCATGTGGAGCTGACCTGTGATATTCGGTGGGGGTATTACTATCGTATACGGATTAAGACTGCGGTCGATTGTCGCCTTAAAACAGTCGTTTTCCATCCAAAGCCCATATATTCTGTCCTCAAAATCACTCGGGCTGTAAAGCTTGCTGAGCTCTTTCATTTCAGTTTGCACCTCTCAAAAGTCATAAATTTACATAATAGCATTATACAATATTTTTTTTGATTTTGCAATACATTTTTTCTTCATCGTAAAATCAATCGATTTTGCGGCAAGAATCGCCGATATATCGTGATTTTTTTGTAACCTCGATGTAAATTTAACTGTATTTTGTTGATATAAAATCGCTTGTGTGTTATAATAACCTTAAAGCGAAAAGCGCCTGTCGGCTCTTTCTTGCGGAGAATA
>CAZBAI010000014.1:25803-41692 GCA_964490175.1 uncultured Oscillospiraceae bacterium
TAAGAACATTGTTACGTTTTAAGGTGTCGCCTGTCGGCTCTTTTATGTTATAATAACCT
Source organism: uncultured Oscillospiraceae bacterium (assembly GCA_964490175.1). Lineage (GTDB taxonomy): Bacteria > Bacillota > Clostridia > Oscillospirales > Ruminococcaceae > RGIG3077. The sequence continues at coordinate 25,863 of CAZBAI010000014.1, forward strand.
TAAAGCGAAAAGCGCCTGTCGGCTCTTTCTTGCGGAGAATAAATTCTCCTCGTTTGCGAAAAACGCAAACCGCTTTAAGAACATTGTTACGTTTTAAGGTGTCGCCTGTCGGCTCTTTTATGTTATAATAGTTTTAACTCATTCCATAATGAGGAGAGGTACATATGCAAAACAGCCCGACTTCATATACAGACAAAGATAAAGCGGAAGATGTCAAAGAGGGATACCACTTTGACATTCGACGGACATGAACTTAAATAAACAATAAAAAGGCATAAACATAAATATGGATAAATTCAAATTAGTATCGCCCTATGCTCCCACGGGCGACCAGCCGAGCGCAATCGACAGCCTTGTAAAGGGATTGCAAAACGGCGAGAGAATGCAGACGCTGCTCGGCGTAACCGGCTCGGGCAAAACATTTACCATGGCAAATGTTATCGAAAAAATCAACAAACCGACGCTTGTTTTGGCGCCGAACAAAATTCTTGCCGCACAGCTTTGCTCGGAGTTTAAAGAGTTTTTTCCCGAAAATGCGGTGGAATATTTTGTTTCCTACTATGATTATTATCGCCCCGAGGCTTATATTCCCAGCACGGACAGCTATATTGAAAAAGATTCGTCGGTTAATGACGAAATCGACAAACTGCGTCACTCGGCAACAAGCGCTCTGGCGGAAAGAAACGATGTAATCATTGTGGCAAGCGTTTCGTGCATATATTCGCTGGGCGATCCTGCGGAATACCGCTCGATGATGGTTTCAATCAGACAGGGTATGGAGATGTCACGTGATGAGCTTATTGCACGGCTGACAAAAATCCAGTTTGAACGCAACGACGTAAATTTCACCCGAAACAAATTCAGGGTAAGAGGCGATACGGTTGAGGTTTTCAGATCCGATTCAAACGACAAAGCTGTCAGAATTGAATTTTTCGGTGATGAAATCGACCGCATAAGCGAAATTAACGTTATAAACGGTGAGGTTTTAAATACCGTTTCGCACGCCGCGATTTTCCCCTCATCTCATTATATCGTCAGCCCAAGCAAACTTGAAGACGCCATTGACGATATCTATGCCGAGCTTGAAACCCGGGTTAAATTCTTTGAGGATAACGGCAAGCTTATCGAAGCTCAGCGTATTTCACAACGCACAAATTATGATATGGAAATGCTGCGTGAAATCGGATTTTGCAGCGGAATCGAAAACTATTCCCGTGTTCTTGCAAGGCGTGCGCCCAACTCAACACCCTACACATTGCTTGATCATCTTCCCGATGATTTTTTGCTGCTTATCGACGAAAGTCACGTTACCGTTCCGCAAATAAGGGCGATGTATGCCGGCGACAGGGCACGGAAAGAAACGCTTGTCGAATACGGTTTTCGTCTGCCGAGCGCATTTGATAACAGACCGCTGAAATTTGAAGAATTTGAAAAGCATATGAACAGCGTGATTTTTGTCAGTGCAACCCCGGGCGACTACGAAAAGCAGCATTCGGCGCAGACGGTTGAACAGGTGATTCGCCCGACCGGACTTGTTGACCCGGAAATTATCGTAAAGCCCGTTGAGGGGCAAATCGAAGATCTTGTTTTTGAAATCAACGAACGTGCCGAAAAAGACGAGAGAGTGCTCATAACAACCCTTACCAAAAAAATGGCGGAAGATTTGACCGCTTATTTGAAAAATTTAGGGATAAGGGTGCGCTATATGCACCATGATATAGATACTATCGAACGTATGGAGATAATACGTTCACTGCGCTTGGGCGAATTTGATGTTCTCATAGGAATAAATCTTTTGAGAGAGGGGCTTGATATTCCCGAAGTTTCGCTTGTGGCGATTCTCGACGCCGATAAAGAGGGCTTTTTAAGAAGCGAACGCTCACTTATACAAACTATCGGCAGAGCCGCAAGGAACTCCGAAGGCACGGTTATTATGTATGCCGATACCGTGACCGATTCGATGGAAAAAGCAATATCCGAAACGATTCGCCGCAGGACAATACAGACAGAATATAACACAAAAAACAACATTGTGCCGAAAACCATAAAAAAGGACATCAGAGATGTGCTTGAAATCACCTCAAAAGAAAAAGTTTCTTCAAAAGATTACGGCTTGAATTTGAGTAAGAAAGAAAAGGGCGAGCTTATTCAAAAGCTGAATGCGCAGATGAAAGAAGCGGCAAAATTGCTTGAATTTGAACACGCCGCACTTTTAAGAGATAAGATTGCGGCGATAAAAAACAGTATGCAATGACATTTACGGAGAATGACAAAAATGATTTACAAAAAAGCGGATATGACCGATATTGAAAGGCTTTCGCAGTTTCGCAACGCCTATATGACCGAAGAATACAAAACAATGTCAAAAGACGAGTTGGATATTATGCTTGCCTCTTTGCCCGAATATTTTAAGGCGCATTTAGACAAAGATTTTCACGCATTTATCGCAATTGACAAAAACGGCAAAAACGTCGGCTCAATCTTTCTGATAATTCAGGAAAAGCCCGCAAGCCCGAGGTTTCCCACAGGGCGCATGGCGATTGTTATGAACGTTTATACCGCACCCGAATACAGGCGAAAGGGAATTGCCTCAAAGCTTGTTAAAATGATGCTGGAGTTCGGCAAAACCCAAAAGCTTGACCACATTGAGCTTCGTGCGACGAAAATGGGCGAAATGCTTTACAAAAAGCTCGGCTTTGTCGAAGACACCGTATACCGACCGATGAAATTCTATTTTTAAGGAGCGTATTTTACACATATGCAGGATAAAATCATCATCAAAGGCGCAAGGGAGCACAATCTGAAAAATATAGATTTGGAGCTGCCGAGAGATAAATTTATCGTAATGACCGGACTTTCCGGCTCGGGCAAATCATCGCTTGCGTTTGACACGATTTTTGCCGATGGGCAAAGGCGCTATGTCGAAAGTTTGTCATCATACGCAAGGCAGTTTTTGGGTCAAATGGACAAGCCCGACTGCGACAGCATTGAGGGACTTTCGCCGGCAATTTCAATCGACCAGAAAACCACCTCACGCAACCCTCGTTCAACGGTCGGCACAGTCACGGAAATATATGATTATCTGCGACTTTTATACGCAAGAATCGGCATTCCGCACTGCCCTGTCTGCCACAAAGAAATCAAAATGCAAACCGTTGACCAAATTGTCGACAGGCTGCTTGAGCTTGAAGAAAAAACCAAAATACAACTGCTCGCCCCCATTGTCAGAGGGCGCAAGGGCGAACACTTAAAAGAAATCGACAACATACGCAAATCCGGATATGTGCGCATTCGTGTTGACGGAATCATGTACGATCTTTCGGAAAAAATCAAGCCGGAAAAAAACAAAAAACACAACATTGAAGTTGTTGTTGACAGACTTGTAATAAAAGACGGCATTCAATCAAGGCTTGCGGACAGTATCGAAACGGCGCTCGGTCTTTCGGGCGGACTTGTAATCGCCGATGTCGTCGGCTCGGAGGAAATTTTGTTTTCGCAAAATTTCGCCTGCCCCGATCACGGAATCAGCCTTGAAGCGCTTTCGCCGAGGATGTTTTCGTTCAACAGCCCTTTCGGTGCGTGCGAAACCTGCACGGGACTGGGATTTTTTCAAAAAATCGACCGTGAGCTTGTTGTGCCCGACAAGGAACTTTCGATAAATCAGGGCGCTATCAAGGCAAGCGGCTGGAACACCCTCACCGAGGGAACTTTTGCCTATATGTACTACACGGCAATCGCTAAGGAATACGGCATTTCGCTCGATACCCCCATAAAAAACCTCAAAGACTCTCAGCTTGATTTGTTTCTTTACGGAACAGGCACTCACAAGCTTGAACTGAAGCGCCCGAAAGAATGGGGCGGCGGCACTTATTATCACGCATTTGAGGGCGTTATATGCAATCTCGAACGCAGATTTAAAGAAGCGCACACCGATGCCGCTCACGACGAATTAAGCGCATATATGACCGATGTTGAATGCGAAAGCTGCAAAGGGCGCAGACTTAAAGATGAAATTCTCGCAATAACGGTCGGCGGACTTAACATAAGCGAAATTTGCGACCTTTCGATATCGCAGGCGCTGAGCTTTTTTGAAAACCTGATTTTAAGCGAACGTGAAGAAAAAATCGCCTCGCTTGTAATAAAGGAAATTAAGGACAGGCTTAGCTTTTTGATAAGCGTAGGGCTTGATTATCTCACGCTGAGCCGAAGCGCCGGTTCGCTTTCGGGCGGCGAATCGCAAAGAATCAGGCTGGCAACGCAAATCGGCTCGGCATTGGTCGGAGTTTTATATATTCTCGATGAACCGAGCATCGGTTTGCACCAATGCGACAACGACAAGCTTATCGCAACTCTGCGTCGCTTAACAAACCAAGGCAACACTCTTATAGTTGTCGAACATGATGAAGACACAATGCTTGCCTGCGACCATATTGTGGATATCGGTCCGGGAGCGGGCATTCACGGCGGCAAGATTATCTATTCGGGAACGCCGCAGGGCTTGCTTAAATGCGAAAACTCAATTACGGGAAAATATTTAAGCGGAAAATACACAATTCCTCTGCCGCTTGCAAGGCGCAGCGGAAACGGCTGTTTTCTTGAAATAAAGGGTGCGCACGCCAATAATTTGAAAAATATCGACGTAAAAATTCCATTAGGTCAGCTTGTTTGCATAACAGGCGTTTCGGGCAGCGGAAAATCATCGCTTATAAATGAAATTTTATACAAGCACCTTGCGCATGAGCTTAACCGTGCAAGGGCAAAAGCCACAAAGTTCAGGGAAATCAAAGGTCTTGAAAATTTAGATAAGGTCATTGCGATAGACCAATCGCCCATTGGCAGAATGCCAAGCTCGAATCCCGCCACATATACAGGTCTTTTCACGCATATCCGTGAGCTTTTTGCGCAAACTCAAGAATCAAAAATGCGTGGATACGGACCGGGTCGCTTTTCGTTTAACGTCAAGGGCGGCAGATGCGAAGCGTGCAAGGGCGACGGAATCGTGCGCATTGAAATGCACTTTCTCCCCGATATTTACGTGCCCTGCGAGGTGTGCAAGGGTCAGCGCTATAACCGTGAAACCCTTGAAGTAAAATACAAGGGCAAAAATATTCACGATGTGCTTGAAATGACCGTTGACGAGGGCGTTGAATTTTTTGAGGCGCTGCCGAAAATTTCACGCAAGCTGAAAACCTTGCAGGATGTAGGTCTTGGGTATATAAAAATCGGGCAAAGCGCAACCACGCTTTCCGGCGGTGAAGCGCAAAGAGTTAAGCTTGCAACCGAGCTTTCAAGGCGTTCAACCGGAAAAACGCTGTATGTGCTTGACGAGCCGACAACGGGTTTGCACACAGCCGATGTTCACAAGCTGATTGAGGTTTTGCAAAAGCTTGTTGACGCAGGCAACTCCGTTTTGGTGATAGAGCACAATCTGCACCTTATCAAATGCGCCGATTATATTATAGATATGGGTCCGGGCGGCGGCGACAAGGGCGGCTGCGTAATCGCAAGCGGCGCTCCCGAAGAAATAGCGAAAACCGAAGCTTCGCTTACAGGACGGTATTTGAAAAAAATGCTCAATATTTAAACGCTTTTCGGTGCACAAAACATATTAAAAAAACACAATATACAAAAGAATAATTTTGGAAAGGAATTTTTTTATGAACGCAAAAAAATCAGCTGCTGTAATTTGCGCATTTAGCCTTTTGGCAAATCTTTGCGCTTGCGGCGACAAAACCGACGCTTCCTCATCAAACTCCTCATCAAGCTCCGAAAATGCCGATTCGGCATATATCGACGGATTGAGAGAAGGTATGCGAACAGAGTTTAACACAGAACTTGATTTATCCGAAGTCGCATTCACCTCATCAAATCTCGATTTATCCGAGCAGTTTTTTGAAGCGGAAACCGACGCCGAATATACGGGAAACGTCAAGCTTTCCACTCCGACAATTCCCGGATTTACGGGCGATACTTATCTTGAGGGACTTGATAATGAGGGCGACGAAATCATCTTCACGGTCAATATCGAAGAAAGCGGAACATACGACCTGTGCTTCAATACAGGCAGATATTCAACGGGCAACAGTGAAAACTATGTAAACATCGACGGCGCCTCGATAGGAACAATCACCACAATTGCGGGCGAGCAATTCTACGAATCGACCCTGTCGCAGGTGTATCTCGAAGCGGGCACACGCAAAATTTCGCTCACTCCCATGAACGGCTACATCTGGGTTGACAACCTGACGGTAAAGCCTGCGCAGACTTTTCTTAACGCCGAGCACTATAATGTTACATCAAAACTTGCAAACGAAAACGCATCACAGGTCACCCAAAACCTTTACAGCTTTTTGTGCGATGTTTACGGAAAATATACAATTTCCGGTCAATATTGCGATGACGGCTACAACGGTGCCACAATGAGCGAAATATACGAAAAAACCGGCGAATATCCCGCTATTCTCGGACTTGATTTGATTGAATATTCTCCGTCAAGAGTCGAAGCGGCAGGCGCTGTCAGCTCAAACGCAATTGAAATGGCGATGGAGTGGTCGATAAAATACGGCGGAATTGTCACTATGTGCTGGCACTGGAACGCTCCGACCGAATACCTCTACAACAGTCAGGAATATCCGTGGTATAAGGGCTTTTACGCCGACGGCACATCAATCGACCTTGACAAAATCATGAACGGAGAGGACGATGAAGGCTATCAGCTGCTGCTTGACGATATCAAAGCAATTGCCGAGCAGCTTCAAAGGCTTGAGGACGCAAACGTGCCCGTGCTGTGGCGTCCGCTTCACGAAGCAGGCGGAAATTCGACTTCATCGCCTTGGTTTTGGTGGGGCGATTGTGAGCCTAAAAGCTATATTGCCCTGTGGAATCTGCTTTACGACCAACTCACAAATGTTTACGGACTTGACAACCTCATTTGGGTATGGAACGGTCAGCGTGCCGATTACTACCCCGGTGACGATACGGTTGATATAATCGGCTGGGATATTTACGCTCCCGAGCATTCATATTCATCACAATCGGGCACGTTCATCGAATCGGTCGGATATACCGACGAAACAAAAATCATAGCCTTGACCGAAAACGGCATTCTTGTTGATCCGGAGTTGTCTTTCCGTGATAATGCGAGATGGTCATGGTTCTGCACATGGGAATCGTATATGACTCAATTCGGCTTGGGAATCGAAAAAAACACCGAGTTTTATATGTGGGAAAAGGTTTTCCAAAGCGACAGGGTAATCACGCTTGATGAGCTGCCGGATATCGCCAACTACAACACACAGTGATTTTCTTATTCCCCTTAAATATCATCGCTGTAAATATGCGCTATATCGCCGGATAAAACCGCAAAGCGCATTACAATTTGCGGCCAGTAAAATACTAAAATCGCTTCGGGCAGGCTTGCCGGAAATAATCCGAGCAGCCTTGCCCGATTGCCTTTCATCAGACTTTGCGAACGCTTTGCCGCACAAAGCGCACTGTCGCCTTGCGCTATTAAAAGCGGCGACACAAACAGCCCGATAAGCAAATATAAATACATAAGAAAAAAGCACAGTGCGCAAAACAGCGCAATTACGGCAATTGCACTTTCACGGCTTTGCGCATTGTATTCAAGAAAAATCTTTTTTGCAAAAAACAAAAAAACGCTTACACACACAAGATACGGCAGCTTAAATAAAGTCACGATAAGGCGCAGCTTAATCAAATTCAGCAGACATTTAAAATACCGAAAATGCGCTGTGCGGCAATATACTCCGAGCAAAGCCGCACCGGCGCTCGAAATTGCCGCAAGCTCTGAAAAAAACAGCAGAGTTCTGCAAAGCATTACTTGCCTTGAAGTTGAGAATGCAAGGTCAATCCCTCCGACCTTTCCTTTCAAAATCAAAAAATCAGCCAGTGCAAATCTTAAAAGCAGAAAAAACAGCTTTACTAAGCAAAACGCCGCAAGTGAGCATATTGCCCCGAAGCGAATGCCGAAAAGCTGTTTTTTTGATTTTTTTCTTATTTCACCGTATGTCATTTAATGCAATGAGAAAAAGGCTTTTTGTTTCAATCCTTTAAGTACGGCGCCTTGCCCAAAATTTCAAACGCCTGAGCCTGATGCCAAAGCTGCGTGGTCAGCATAATATCAAATCCCTCTCCGCTTTCGCAAGTATATTCGGATGGAGGATTTTTAGGCAAACCGAAGCACGACATGAGATTTGCGATTACACCGCCATGGCTTATCAAAGCGCAGTGGTATATGCCTTTTTCCGTCATTTCTATAAACAAATCCCTTATGCCTGCATATGTACGTTCAATAAGCTGCGAAACGCTCTCGCCCTTGGGCGGGGCATTGTGTATGCCGCCTTTAAGCCAAGCTTTAAACTCATCAAGGTCAACAAGCTCATCAACGCTCTTGCCGTCAAATTCACCGAAATCCAGCTCTCTGAAAGCGTCAAGCGTTTTTATTTCGCTATCGGGAAACAAAATTCGGGCTGTTTCAACACAGCGCTTAAGCGGACTTGAATATACCGTATCAACATTCGGATATTCAAACTCGGCTCGCTTATCATAAAGTTCACGCTTGCCCTGCTCGCTTAAAGAATAATCCGTAACGCCTATATATACCCCTCTTTGTGAAGCCTCGGTAGCACCGTGGCGCAAAACGCTGACTCTGTATCCACGCATATTTTCTTCCTCCGTATATATAAAAAGTATTTATTTTGCGGATATTTTGTCCCCTGTATAATGAGTATGCGCCGAACGCTTTGAAAAAATACCCGCATTTGTGTAGACTGCACAAATTTTCCGCAAAAAATTCTTCACCCGATACAACAGCTTTGCTCTTTACAAATTATACTATTTGTTATATAATTGTGAATGTGGCACGCCGCAAACGGCACGCTGCAAAATCAAAGCAAAATTTCAGTACAATCTGTATTACATATATCGCTGTGCCATGAAAGGGATAATAAAATGAACGCCGACTTTCCTCGAATAATTACACTGCTCAGAAAAGAACGTAAAATAAGCCAAAAAAAAGCCTCTGCCGATTTAGGCGTGTCGCAGGCTCTTTTATCGCACTATGAAAAAGGCATAAGAGAATGCGGCTTGGATTTTCTTGTAAAGATTGCCGATTACTATGACGTTTCGGTAGATTACCTCCTCGGGCGCTCTCCCGAGCCGAAAGGCAAAACCTTTACCGTAAACGATATTCCCGACACCTCGTCGGAAAAGGACAGGGTAACACCCGACGCCGCAGTCGCAATATTCAGCAAAAAAATAGTTATAAATTCCGTCAATATGCTGTATGCTATGATAATCGAATCAAAAAACAAAAAGCTATTGCGCAGCGTTACATCTTCGCTCAACATGGCAATATACAAAGCGTTTAGGGCAATGTGCTCGGCAAACCCCGGTAATGACGCAAATATGTTTTCCGTAAGTCAAACCGCATACAGACAAGGAGCAGACGCTGTTGAAAAACTAAACGAAGGCATTTGCCTTAGCGAAGCCGAAGTTATGAAATGCAAAAGCGAAACCGACGCATTCGCTTTCAGCCACGATGCTCTTGCCGCACAGGGTTATTCTTCATACGCTTCATCTATGCTCAACCTTATCAAAAACAGCGAAGCTTCGATAAAGGAGCTTGAAGCGAAAATATCCGAGTAACGCTTTGCATATTGATTGTAACACATTTTTTAAAAAAAGAAAAGCCTTAATTTACAAAAATAATATGAAAAAATCAACCTCACCGATATTTATCCGCAAAACAGATTTTATAATTTTCGGAATTATAACCGCTTTAGCTGTATTTTGCCTTGTTTTCGTCAAATCGCAAACCGAAAAAGGCAGTTTTGCCGAAATTACCGTTGGCGGCAAAGTTTTGGCGAATGTCAGTTTGGAAAACGATGAAATTTTTCGCATAAACGGAATCGATAATGTTGAATTTGAAGTCAAAGACGGCGCAATTTGCGTAAAATCAAACGACTGTGCGGACAAAATCTGTGAAAAAACAGGCTTTGTTTCAAACTGCGGCGAAAGCATTGTGTGCCTGCCGAAAAAATTGACCGTTACCGTAAAGTCAAAATTTCGCAGTGATGATTTTGACGCAGCCGTCGGGTGATTTGATATGAAAAAGGCTGAATCTATCGCAAAAGCAGGCTTAATGCTGTCGCTCATGTGCGCCATATCGTTTGTTGAAAGCAGGATTTGCTCGTTTTTTCCGCACGGCATAAGAATAGGGCTTGCCAATATCATAATAATGCTGGCTGTGTTTTCGCACAGTTTTAAATTTGCACTTTCTCTCAGTGTTTTAAAATCGGTTTTTGTATTTTGCACCAGAGGTCCGGTGGCTTTTTTTATGTCGCTTTGCGGCGGCGTTGTTTCCGTTGCCGTTTTGGCTTTTGCCTTTCGCTCAAAGCGTGCAAGCGTTATGCTTTGCAGTGTTTTCGGCGCAATTTCGCACAATCTTTCGCAATTGTGCGTGTGCGCATTTATCACGCAAAATGCCTATATTTTCTTTTATTCGCCCGTGCTTGTTCTTTCCGGAATCGGTGCGGGAATTATCACGGGGCTTTGCCTTGCATCAATTTGCCCCAAAAAAGATTTGCCATTTCAAAATGCAAGAAAAAACCGCAATTTATAATCATATCGCAGTCGTTGCAACGTGATTTGAGCGAGCTTATCACGCTTTGCTCCGATTTTAATTTTCCCCGAAAAGGAGCTTTGTTAATGTTAAAAAAAAGCGGCAAAATCAAGCTTTGTACGCACAAGGAAACTCAATTTTCCGAAACGGTTATACAAAGCGCACCGAAAAAAATCACACTGCCCATGGCAATGAGCGCCGGAGATGAAGCCAAAGCGCTTGTCAATATAGGCGACAAGATCTTGATGGGACAAAAAATCGCACAAAGCAGCGGCACTTTATCTCTGCCGATTCACTCAAGCGTTTCGGGAAAAGTCGTTGGTTTCGGACAAATGCGTCTTATAAACGGCAAAACGTGCAAAACCGTGCAGATTGAATCGGACGGTGAGCAAACGCTTTTTTGCGATATAAAACCCGTTGAAATAACAGATAAGGAAAGCCTTATCACCGCTTTGAAAGAATCGGGGATTTGCGGCTTGGGCGGTGCAGGCTTCCCGACATATGTTAAGCTTTCGGCAAAAGCCGATATCGACACGCTGATTATCAATGCCGCCGAATGCGAACCTTATATCACCTCTGATTGCCGTGAAATAATCGAAAATACCGATGATGTTGTAAACGGCATTAAGCTTATTAAAAATACGCTTGGTATACATATAGCTATAATCGCCATTGAGGAAAACAATTTTGACGCTCTAAACGCACTTTCGGCTAAGCTTGAAAACTGCGATGATATTTCGGTTTTCACGCTCAAAGGCGGATATCCGCAGGGTGCGGAAAAAGTGCTCATTCGCACAGTCACGAAAAGGACTGTAAAGCCCGATTGCCTGCCATCGGATGTAGGCGTAATCGTTTTGAACGTTTCTACCGTATCGCAAATCAATCGCTATTGCAAAACAGGCGTTCCGCTTATAAAGCGCCGTGTTACGGTTCAGGGCGACTGCGTTTCAAAGCCGTGCAATGTTTTGGCATATATCGGCACAGAAGCCAAAGAACTTTTTGAACTTGCCGAAACCGATTTTTCAAAATTAAACAGGGTCGTTTTCGGCGGCCCTATGACGGGAAATCCGCAAATTTCACTAAACTCCCCCATCACAAAAACAACAAATGCGATTCTTGCGCTTTCAAAAAGCGAATATAAAAGAAAAACCGCCTGTATAAGGTGCGCACGCTGCGTCAATGCCTGCCCTGCCAAGCTTATGCCGACGGAAATCGAAAAGGCGTATATCGCACGTGATATCGAACGGTTAAAAAAGCTTAACGTTTCGCTGTGCATGGGCTGTGCAAGCTGCTCGTTTGTTTGCCCCGCAAACAGGAATCTTGCCGAAACCGTTCGGCTTGCCAAATCACTTTAATCAAAAAAGCAACTCAATATACAGAAAGGTTTTTATAAATGAATAAGCTGACTGTATCGCCGCCGCCACAGATAAAGTCATCTGTGACGACGCAAAAAATCATGCTCTGTGTGTGCGCAGCACTTTTGCCCACGGTTGTTGCCGCCGCCTTAATTTACGGCGCAAGGGCGCTTTTAATCGTGCTTTGCTGTGTGGTTTCGGCAGTAATGTTTGAATACATCTTCACACTGACAGCAAAAAAAGAAAACACAATATCGGATTTATCTGCCGTTGTAACCGGGCTTTTGCTTGCGCTCAATCTGCCGGTGACCGTGCCGCTGTGGATATGCAGCCTCGGTTCTTTCATCGCCATTGTGGCGGTAAAGCAGTTTTTCGGCGGCTTAGGCAAGAATTTTGCAAATCCCGCCATTACCGCAAGAATCGTACTGACCCTTTCGTTTCCGCAGTATATGTCGAATCAAGCGTTTGTATATGACGGAGTTACACAGGCAACACCGCTTTCCGCCACGCAAGGCAGCTTTGAAATCGCCGAACTTTTTCTGGGTAAATATGCCGGTTGCATAGGCGAAACCTGCACGCTCACACTGCTTATCGGCGCAATTGCTCTCATTGCGCTTAAAATCATATCGCCCGTGCTGCCTTTTTCGTTCATCGGCACTTTTGCGCTGTGCGTTGCCGTATCGGGAAACGACGTTGCTTATCACCTGCTTTCCGGCGGCTTGGTTCTCGGCGCTTTCTTTATGGCGACCGATTATGTCACCTCGCCCATAACCGCAAAGGGCAAGCTTTTTGCGGGCATTTTCTGCGGATTCATCACATTTGTCATCAGGTTCTGCGCAAATTCGCCCGAGGGAGTAAGCTATGCGATTCTTCTTATGAATATAATCACACCGTATATTGACGACTTTACCCGACAAAATCCCTTGGGAATGTCTTTTGCAAAGAAAGGACGGTTAAAGGATAATGATTAAAGATTACTTGCTTCCGTCTTTTGTTCTCACCGCAGTATGTACGGTCACCGCAGCCCTGCTCGTTCTGGCAAATGCCGTTACCGAAAAGCCGATCGCACGTATGCGCCAAAAAAACACAATAGATGCGCTAAGCTCGACCTTCGGCGACGGTGAATATACCGAAATCGACATAAATAACGAAAACATAGCGCAGACCTTTCAAAAAGGCGACGGCACGCTGATTTTCAGAATAGTTTCCTCGGGCTACAATAAAGACGGCATTGAATTGCTCATCGGCGTTGATTCAAACGGTGTGACCGGCATTGCCGCACTTGAAATTTCGGAAACAAAGGGCGTTGGCACAAAGGTCGGCGAAGATGAATTTCTTTCACAGTTTTGCAATGCAGATTCATATGACGATATCAGCCGAATCGACTCGGTTTCGGGCGCAACATACTCTTCAAACGGCGTAAAAAGCGCTGTTGCCTGTGCGCTCAAAGCCTTTGACGAATATTCGCAGGGGGATTTATGAATTATTTTAAAGAATTTACCAAGGGCATTGTCAAGGAAAACCCCGTGCTGGTGCTCTTGCTGGGCACGTGTCCGACACTTGCTTTAACAACACAGGTTTCAAACGCAATCGGCATGGGGCTTGCAACAACATTTGTTCTCGCTTGCTCCAATACGGTAATTTCTCTTTTGAGAAAATCTATTCCAAACGCCGTAAGACTGCCCTGCTTTATCGTCATAATCGCAGGTTTTGTCACTTTTGTCGATTTTTTTCTCGCAGGATTCTTCCCTGCACTGTATAACGCACTCGGGGTATTTTTATCGCTTATTACGGTAAACTGTATTGTGCTTGGCAGGGCTGAAATGTTTGCTTGCAAAAACAAGCCTTTGCCTGCCCTTTTAGACGGATTGGGAATGGGCATAGGATTCACGCTTGCGCTTATCATAATGGCAAGCATAAGAGAAATTCTCGGTCTTGGCTCATGGTTTGGACTGCAAATTCCGTTCATCGAACCTATCGGAATATTCACAATGAGCGCAGGCGGTTTCTTCACTTTCGGAATCGTCATTGCCCTTGTGGCTAAACTTTCAAAAAAACCGTTGCCGAAAAATTTGGGCTGCGCCGGCTGCCCGAACGCTTCAAACTGCATAGAGCGCCTTGGCAACGAAGCAAATGCGAAAGGAGTTTGCGAATAGAATGAACAACATTATCGGGATTTTTATATCGGGAATATTAACGGAAAATTTTGTTCTTTCAAAAACTTTCGGAATTTGCCCGTTTCTCGGGGTTTCCAAAAAGCTTTCAAGTAGTTTGGGAATGGGTGCGGCAGTAACCTTTGTAATGTTTTTCGCAACGTTGCTGACGCATCCGATATACACATATCTGCTTGTGCCGAATAATGCCCAATATCTCAAAACAATCGCTTTTATCTTGATTATTGCGCTTTTTGTACAGTTAGTTGAAATGTTTTTAAAACGTTTTATCAAGCCGCTTTACAAAGCTCTCGGAATATATCTGCCGCTTATCACAACAAATTGCGCTGTGCTCGGCGTAACAATGCTCAACGTTGACAGCGAATACAGCCTTGCCGAATCGCTATGCAACGCCCTTGCAGGCGGAATAGGATTTACATTAGCGCTGATAATGTTCGCCGGCGTGCGCTCACGCATTGATTCCGACAGCGTTCCCGAAAGCTTAAAAGGTATGCCGATAACGCTAATTGCCGCATCAATCGTGTCACTTTGTTTTATGGGCTTTTCGGGAATATAACTTAGGCAAGATGTCCCCCACCTCTAAGGTGGTGGGGGGACATTTACCATTCAGTAGAGGGATACAATTCCCTACTGAATGGCAGGTTGGCAAAGCCAACCCTTGCCACGTTGAATGACGGGGCAAGCCCCTTATTGAATCAACTGCAAAACGGAGGTTTAATATGGAATATCTTTTCCCCATATTGATATTTCTTGCGCTCGGATTGGTTGCGGGCGTTTTACTCAGCGTTGCTTCAAAAGCGTTTGATGTAAAAAAAGACGAAAAACTCGACGAAATTTCACGCATATTACCCGGAGCTAACTGCGGTGCCTGCGGATATGCAGGCTGTGCCGATTACGCCAAAGCTGTTTTTTCAAGCGGTGAAAAAGCGACCCTTTGCAAAGTGGGCGGTGCAAAGACAAGCGACAAAATCGGCAAAATCATGGGTGTTGAATCCGCATTTGTTCCCGAAGCGGCTTTTGTCGGCTGCAACGGCAGTTGCGAAAACGCAAAAATTGATTTTAATTTCGCCGGAACATTATCATGCAGTGCCGCCAAAATGTATTACGGCGGAATAAAGGGCTGCAAATACGGCTGCATCGGCTTGGGCGATTGTGCAAGCGCTTGCGAACATAACGCAATTTCAATCACAAGCGGCGTTGCCGTTATCGACAAATCGCTGTGCCGTGCCTGTGGCAAATGCATAAACATTTGCCCTAACAATCTTATTTCGCTCGTGCCGATAACCAAGCATTATTCTGTAAAATGCTCATCATGCGACGACGGCAAACACACAAAAAGCGTTTGCCGAAAAGGGTGCATAGGTTGCGGAATCTGCGAGCGCAAATGCATGAGCGGCGCCATCGGCATTAAGGATTTTCACGCCGTAATCGATTATTCAAAATGCATTGGCTGCGGTCAGTGCTACGAAGCCTGCCCTGTCGGCGCAATTTTTTGCTGTGAAAGGCAACAGTAAAAAGCGTTGCTCCGATTAAAATAAAATTTAAAGAGATAATTTTCCCTAAATTTATTTTTCGGACTTGATTTTTTATAATGTATATGATATAATAGTTTACGCAGTTTTGAAACGCCTCCTTAGTTAAATGGATATAATAAAC
>CAZBAI010000015.1:0-34412 GCA_964490175.1 uncultured Oscillospiraceae bacterium
CGATGTTGTTCCCGATGGAAAATTCAAATGTTGCGGTTGTTGCGCCCTGCTCAACCTCTACGGGGCTGATGCTGAAATAAGGGGCATCTTCTGCGGCGCTTACAGCAGTAGTCGTAGTAGTTGTTGTTGCCTTAGCTGTTGTGGTAGTAGTTGTAGTTGTTGTTGCTTTAGTAGTTGTTGTGGTTGTTGCTTTAGTAGTTGTTGTGGTTGCTTTTGTGGTGGTTGTAGTGGTAGTAGTGGTTGTTTCTTCACTGCCGCCGATTGTGATTGTGCCATCGAAAGTATTGTATTCAACTTCCTGGAAATTATCATCGGCAATCAAAGAGTTATCTTTAATTGTGATAGGAATAACCGTGCCTGCCTCTTCTGTACCCAAAAGGTTGATGGTAATAACAGCTACAACGCCGTTATCGGTAAGTTCATCATAACCTGTGATTACATTGAAGCCGAGTTCTTGCTGTTTCAACTTGCCTGTTGAGAATGTTGTGAGAATCTCATCGGCATAATCTGTCAAGAGGATATCGCCTGCTACTGCGGACTTGAATGTATATCCTTCGGGAAGTTCCAGCCAAATCTCAATACATGAGAAGCCGCTGGGAATGTTGTTTCCGATGGAAAACTCAACCGTAGCGGTTGTTGCACCCGGCTCGACCACTACAGGCTCGATGCTGAAATAGGGTGCATCATCAGACGCTGCTTCTGCCTTTTGCGGCAATGCCGTAATGTTACCCGCAAAAAGGGTACAGGCCATTGCAACCGAGGTCAGAAACGAGGCCGCTCTTTTAAAGATGTTTTTCATCCCGCTTTTCCTTTCTATACTGATTTTGTTAAGTATGCAGCCGAAAAGCACTTCGACTGCATACTTATAATCATGATAATGATTCAATCTCGTAAGGCGTTACTTAAATAAAGCTTGCGCCTTGTTTTGATTTAAACTAAACTTAATTATGCAAGAACATCTGCCCAAAGGAGCGAAAGTTCTGCATCGGAATAGCCGAACATAAACGACTTCATTGTTGCTTCGTTGTACCACTCAAGAACAGCCGAACCGTCATTTGAATTGATACCGCTCATGTTGTCGCAATCTGCAAGGAACAGGGCAAAGTCATTGTCGGATTCGTTCATTGTAGGTGCTGTACCTGTACCGAACAAGCTGTCAAGCTTATACTTGCTATAATCCTGAACATACTTGAAGATCATACCCGAATCATTACTGTTAACAGTATGATCAAGTGTAACATCGCCGCGCTGACCAACCTTGAGTGTTGCGCCGCCTACTGTTGTTGTGCCCTGAGCTGTGCAGTATGCCGAAATTGCTTCATCCGAACCGTTATAAACGATATCTACGGTGAAGTCGAACGTAGCATTGCCCGATTCATAAGCTGCCCAATAGAGCGAATAGGGTGTTGCGCCGTCTGCTGCTGCGCAATCTGCTGTAATGTCAACTGTTGAGCCATCGCTCATTGTTGCGATTACCGTGAAGTCGCCTGCGGAAAGTGCGGTCTGATCATCAGCAAAGAAGTAACCGAGATCGCCTGCTGTGCAAGTAATATCAACGCAAGAAATTACTGTTTGTGCGCCCTCAACTGTGATTGTACCGTCGTAGGTATCGTACTCAACTTCCTTGTAGTTATCGTCTGCGATCAAAGAATTTTCCTTGATAGTAACAGGGATAACAGTGCCGGGCTCTTCTGTGCCCAAAAGGTTTACGGTGATAACTGCTACAACGCCGTTATCGGTGATTTCGTCATAACCTGTGATTACGTTAAATCCGAGTTCTTGCTGTTTCAACTTGCCTGTTGAGAATGTTGTGATAATCTCTTCTGCATAATCTGTCAAGAGGATATCGCCTGCTACTGCGGACTTGAATGTATATCCCTCGGGAAGTTCAAGCCAAACTTCAATGCAGGAGAAGCCGCTGGGAATGTTATTGCCGATAGAGAATTCAAATGTTGCGGTTGTTGCGCCCTGTTCAACTGTTACAGGTGCAATGCTGAAGTAAGGTTTATCGCCGGCAACGGTAGTTGTTGTAGTGGTAGTAGTTGTTGTTGCCTTTGTAGTTGTGGTTGTAGTTGTTGTAGTTGTAGCCTTGGTTGTTGTGGTGGTTGTTGTTACCTTAGTGGTAGTTGATGTTGTTGCGCCGCCCTTAACGGTGATTGTGCCGTCGTAGGTATCGTACTCAACTTCCTTGTAGTTATCGTCTGCGATCAAAGAATTATCCTTGATAGTAACAGGGATAACAGTGCCGGGCTCTTCAGTGCCCAAAAGGTTTACTGTGATAACAGCTACAACGCCGTTATCGGTAAGTTCATCATAACCTGTGATTACGTTGAATCCGAGTTCTTGCTGTTTCAACTTACCTGTTGAGAATGTTGTGATAATCTCTTCTGCATAATCTGTCAAGAGAATATCGCCTGCTACTGCGGACTTGAATGTATATCCCTCGGGAAGTTCAAGCCAAACTTCAATGCAGGAGAAGCCGCTGGGAATGTTATTGCCGATAGAGAATTCAAATGTTGCGGTTGTTGCACCTTGCTCAACCTCTACGGGGCTGATGCTGAAGTAAGGAACGTCAGCGGACACTACCTTAGTTGTCGTTGTGGTTGTTGTAACCTTCTTGGTTGTTGTGGTTGTTACCTTGGTGGTAGTTGATGTTGTTGTGCCGCCCTCAATGGTGATTGTACCGTCATAGGTGTTGTAAGCAACTTCCTTGTAGTTATCGTCTGCAATCAAAGAATTATCCTTGATGGTAACAGGGATAACAGTGCCGGGCTCTTCTGTGCCCAAAAGGTTTACTGTGATAACTGCTACAACGCCGTTATCGGTAAGTTCATCATAACCTGTGATTACGTTGAATCCGAGTTCTTGCTGTTTCAACTTGCCTGTTGAGAATGTTGTGATAATCTCCTCAGCATAATCTGTCAAGAGAATATCGCCTGCTACTGCGGACTTGAATGTGTATCCCTCGGGGAGTTCAAGCCAAACTTCAATGCAGGAGAATCCGCTCTCTAAGTTATTGCCGATAGAGAATTCAAATGTTGCGGTTGTTGCGCCCTGCTCAACTGTTACAGGTGCAATGCTGAAGTAAGGTGCGTCATCGGATGCAACCTTGGTTGTTGTTGTGATTTCGCCGTCAACAACAATCTGACCGTCATAAGTGTTGTAAGCAACTTCCTTGTAGTTATCATCGGCAATCAAAGAATTGCTCTTGATAGTAACAGGGATAACCGTACCTGCCGGTTCTGTGCCCAAAAGGTTTACGGTGATAGTTGCTACAACGCCGTTGTCGGTAAGTTCGTCATAGCCTGTAATTACGTTAAATCCAAGCTCATTTGTGCCCATTTTGCCTGTTGAGAATGTGGTGATGATTTCATCTGCATAATCTGTCAGAAGAATATCGCCGGCTACTGCCGATTTAAAGGTATAGCCATCGGGAAGTCCGAGCCAAACCTCGATGCAGGAGAAGCCACTCTCTAAGTTGTTGCCGATATAGAAATCGAATGTGGCGGTTGTTGCGCCGCCGTCAACAACAACAGACTTAATGCTGAAGTAAGGTGCGTCTTCCGCAACAGTTGTGGTTGTTGTGGTTGTTACCTTCTTCGTGGTTGTGGTTGTAACTTTCTTGGTTGTTGTGGTTGTCGCTTTCTTTGTAGTGGTTGTTGTTACCGTTGCAGCACCGGTGGAAACCGTAGAGCCGTCGAAGTAAAGCGTTACATCGGAAGTAACGGTGTTGCTCCACGAAGTGACTGCGCTGCCCCACTGATCCGACTTAAAGTCAATAGTAAGGTTTACGTTATTCTTGGGAACAAGAATTGTAGCAACAGGTGAATCGGAACCGCTTACAGCAGTATTTTCCCAATATGTTTCGGTATATGAGGGATAGCTACCGAGTTCGCCGTGCTGACCTTGGACCAAAAGGTACTTGAGCGTATTAACGCCGTTGCCTGTTGCGTAAACAGTAACTACATAGTAGTTGGCATTTGATGTTGTAGTGGTTGTTGTAGCCTTTTTGGTTGTAGTAGTTGTGGTTGTTGTGGTTCTTCTTGTTGTGGTTGTAGTTGTTGTAGCCTTTGTTGTGGTTGTGGTTGTAGTTGTTGTTGATGCAAGATCGCCGACAACAACTGCGCCGGAAACCGTTTCAAGGTCGCATTCCTTATAATTGCCGTCGGCAATCAAAGAGTTGTCCTTTACGGTAATCGGAATAACGGTACCGTCTGTTTCCGTGCCCAAAAGGTTGATGGTGACATAAGCCAAAACACCGTTGTCGGAAATTTCTCCGTATACCGTAATTGCGTTAAACCCAAGCTCACTCTGGTTCATTCTGCCGGTTGAGAATGTTGTGAGGATTTCTTCGGCATAATCCGTCAAGAGGATATCGCCGGCTTCAGCCGACTTAAAGGTATAGCCGTCGGGAAGACCGAGCCAAACCTCAACGCAAGAAAATCCGTCTGAAATATTGTCCTCAATGGAAATAGCAACGGTTGCCGTTGAAGCACCCTCGTCAACCGAAACGGTTTCGGCAACGAATTTTACAGGTGTTGCGGCGCTTGCCTTGACAAGATTAAGTTCACCGAGATCGAACGTGACAATGTTCAGCAAAACAAGAACCATTGCCGTCAGAAATGAAATAAATCTTTTCATCTGTTTTCCTTTCTTTCCGCAAAATGCGGAATAAAAATAGTGTTTTTTGCCCTGCGAATGCGGTCTGCCGATATTTGTACACAAAGAACCGACCCAGCGCCTCAAACCGGCTAAATCTTCGGCGTTGTCGCATATCGGCTTTTTACGCCGATGCCAATATGCAAAATCGAGCTTTGTCTGCAAAAAACGGGTACCGACGCCGCTGTTAACGGCACGGTTGCCTTTTCGCATACCCCGCCTTCGTCAGAAATTTATATAAGCAAAGCCTTCGGTATGTAAGCAGTTACGGGCTTCACAATATATACACATTTTGTTGACAAAAAGTCTTTTTTTGTGAGATGATACCTACTCTAATATAGAAATTCTCACATTTACAATTATAGTATATGTGAAGTCAAATGTAAATAGCGGAGCGGTCGATTTGTAGACATTCACAGTTTTAAGCGGCTCACTTTGTTAGTTTTTAACAAGACATTTTTGCGAAATTTAAACTATATGTCAAACAATTACTTTGGGTATATATTTTCTGCTCCATTGCGCTTAAATAACAAAAAGCCGACCCCGAAAAACCATCGAGGTCGGCAATAATGTTGTTACCGGATTTTGCTTACTTTTTCTCAACAGGGAAAACTGTGATTACTTTAAGAGCATATCTGGTGATGATTGTAGCGTCAATCGAGTTTACTGAACCGTCGCCGTTTACATCGCAGCGTGCCAGCGCTTCATCTGAAAGCTTAGCGGATTTCAGCGCATATCTTGTTACGATTGTAGCATCAATTGAGTTTACAACACCGTCACCGTTTGCGTCGCCGTAAACGATATTTGAAGATCCTACGGTAACTTCGCCGTCAGTACCGGCGGCAGTTGCGTATGTTGCGTTAAGATCGCTGTCAACCTGTGCAAAATACATAGCGGAGTTATACACACCCGAACCCGAATAGGTTTCACGGTAGATAGCTTCTACCGTAAGGGGATATGTACCGCTTGCGTCATCAGCCAAAGTACCTGTAATCGTGCAAAGAACACCCGTTGTGTTGAGCCAGTAATTTGAATCTTCAAGAGCCGTTACCCATGTAATGGACACTTGGTCACTGAGGATTGCATAATCAAGGCAGGAGTAAGCCGAGCCGCTTACCATTGAATCCGAAAGTCCGGAATTAAGAGCAAGCTCTGCGGCAGCCGCACCGTTAGGGTCGGCAATTGCCCCGGCTGTAACGGAAGTAATGGTGATTGCCGAGCTGTCATATCCGACAGCAAATTCAAGTGCGTTTATACCGCCGGAGGGAATGCTTGTCAGTTTTACGTCAACAGAAAACGTATCACCGGCGTCGGCAGTTGCGCTTCCGACAGTTACGCCAACCGTATCGGCGGCACTTGCCGTGAAAGCAAACGACGAAAGAACAGCTGTTGCGGAAAGTGCACAGACAAGAGCACCGGAAACAAGTTTTTTCAGTTTCATGCCAAAAAAACCTCCACAAATTTTGAATTGAAATTTTATATATAAGCGCAGACAAAGTTAGCCGACCTTGGACCGCACAGATATACCGATTCGTGTACAGAAAAATATGTCGGCGGCGTATCCCGACACACATTCTGATTCTTAAAATCATTATAAACTATCAAATCTTCAATGTCAAGATTATTTTTATTTCATTCGCATTTTTGGTGCTTATAACCTATTTTGACATATCGGCTTTGGTGATTATGCCAAAGCGTTTTAACGCATATTTAACCGAGAAACTCGCTCGGTATGACCTGATCTATCAAAGAGTCGATATAATCAAGCGAAAGTCCGCACCCATGCGATAAAGCAAGCTCTGCCGTATAATCGCTGCGCAAATATGTTCTTATATTTCTGTAACTGCCGTCATAATGCGTAACGATGGGTATTGCTTTTACATTATCAAGGCTGACCGTGTCGGTTGAAGAATTATAGGTCACATCAAAATCCGCAAGCATACCGACCATCAAGTTGCTGTATGCCTGTGCCGAAATAAAGTTTCCCAAACTGTAAAACACAATAGCGTCGCTTCCGTCGTCGGTTTCAAGCCATTCGATCGATTGAATGGTATGCGGATGTGTGCCGATAACGATATCAGCGCCCCAATCGACAAAATTTTGCGCCAAATTGCGTTGACCGTCAACAACGGTGTTTGAATTTTCCACGCCCCAATGTGCCGAAACCACCACAACATCTGCGATTTCGTCGGCTTTTTCAATCTGTGATTTCATAAGTTCGGTTTCCGAGGTGTAAATTATCCTGATATCCGAGCCGCTCGGTATGTTTATACCGTTGGTGTGTTCTGTAAAGGCAACAAACGCAAATGTAATACCGTCAACGGTCATTGTGCGTATATTTTCCATATCCTCGGTATTTTCATATGCTCCGAAAACAAGCTGATTTCTGCTTTTCCAATATTCAAGCGCATAAAGCACGCCGTTTGTGCCCTTATCGAGAACATGATTGTTCGCCATGCAAAACACATTAAATCCGAGATCTATCATCTTGTCGCCAAGCTGCGTCGGCGAATTAAAGCAAGGGTAAGTTGACGGCTCAAACATATCGTTGCAGACAAGCGTTTCCTGATTTAGATACCGAATGCCGCTTTGCGGAATAACATCGGCAATATTTTCATAAGCATAGTCAAAATCATATGTGCCGTCAGTTGCCCTGTCGTGCGCCTGATTATATATCGACGAGTGAATCAGGTTGTCGCCGGCGGCAAAAAAGTGCGTTGTATATTCAACAATCGGCGGCTCAGTCGTGGTAACAGGCGTTGTTGTCACCAACGGCGCCGTTGTCACCTCGGTAACCGATGTTGTCGTTTGCGTTGTTGTGGATGCATTTTCTTTTGGGGTATGGTCAACCCTTGAGCATGAAGTCAACAGCGCTGCCGCCAAAACCAAAGCGGCGCATTTAGTCACCGTCATATTTTTACACCTCATAATCTATGCAGGCACGAGCCTCACGCAGCGGCGTGATAAATTTTCCGAAAGCAACGTGTGCGGGATGCACCTTATAATTTTCCATTTGCTCTATGCTTTCAAATTCGCACAAAAGCACAAAATCAAAATTCCGCTCATCTGAAGATTTAACATTAAGCATAGGCTTTATCGAAATTTTGCAATCGATTTGCTTATCGAGCTTTTCGGCATTATCCATTGCCAAATCAAGGTTTTCCGCCTTTGTTTTGCCGTTTGCCGTCGGTTTAAATTTAAACATTACAATATGCTTTATCATTTTTTTGCACCTCAATATCAAAATACAATTCTTATTATACAAAACCCTGTCGAAATGTCAAGCTCAAAAGAGTGAAAAAACGTTTTTTGTAAAACCGTAAGATATAACCTAACGCTGATGTCCATATGCCTCTTAGACGGTAGGTTGCAATCGTTCGCTCCTGCTCTGCTCCTTGCAAGGAAAGCAAATAGCGTTGCTCCGATTTAAAAAATCCCTTGAAAGGCAACGTGCCCTCCAAGGGATTACAGTGTTTGATTTAACCGACAAGACCGCTTCTTTCGATACCCTCTGTAAAGTATTTCTGCAAGAAAACATACATAACGAGAATCGGTGTGATAGAAAGCAGACAGCCTGCTTCAAGCCAAACGATAATTTGTCTGACATCGGGCGTGGTGCTTGTCGCAAAAAGTTTTTGTGAAAGCTGAGTGCTCAAGTTCTTGAGCATGAGGGCGATTGTTTGGTTGTTGTTGAAGAAAACCGAGCTGACATAGTAGTCGTTCCAATACCAAACAACGGAAAAAAGGAAAACCGTAAGGAAAGACGATGCGGCATTGGGAACCATTATTTGAACAAATGTTCGCAGCGGACCGCAGCCGTCGAGATATGCGGCGTCTTCAAGCTCTTTCGGCAAACCCTTAAAAAACTGGCGGAAAATCAAAATAAACAATCCTGCCCTAATGCCGTTTGCGGTAATCGCCGGCAAATACATAACAAGGGGGCTGTCGATAAGACCTCTGCCTGTTTTTACGATAGGTTCAAACCAATATCTGAAAATTTCATACTGGGGCATCATAACGATTTGCGTCGGAACAAGAATCATCAAAACAACAATTCCGAACAAAAAGCTTTTGCCCTTAAATTTGAACCTTGCAAAGCCATATCCCGTAATCGAACAGCTCAAAACGGTTACAAGCGAGCAGCCGATATTGATAAACAGCGTTGTTTTAAGCGTTTCCCAATAATTCATAACACTGATAGTGTCTTTCATAACGCTTAAAGTGTAATTTCTCGGAATCCACATAACAGTCGGGTCGTTCATATCGCCCGGGTCACGGAACGCATGACTTATCATAAAGATTATGGGATACAATATGACAAAGCCCAAGCCGAGCAGAACAAAAAAGCGGAAAAACGGCCATACACATTCAAAAGCACGCTTTCTTCTCAGATAAGCAAGCTCTTCACGATTCATATACTGCTTTCTGATTTTCATAGCTTCTTTTTTGCTCATGCCGTTGCCGACGTTATTTTCGTTCTCGCAAGCGGCAGCATTCGATTTTTTCACACATATCCCCCCTTTTAATCTACTTCGTAGTAAACAAACTTATTTATCAGTCCGACAACAAGAGCAACGCCGAGCAAAATTATGAGGAAGTATGCCCACGCCATTGCGGCGGCAAGACCGTATTCCCACTCAACCTGCTGTTTTTGAAGTATACGTGCCATTACGGGGTTTGTCGGGTCGGTGAATTTATCTATTACAGTATAAATAAAGTTTGCAAGAATCATCGGGCTGACGTAGGGAAAAGTAATCTTCCAAAAATATTCCCAAGCGGTTGCGCCCTCCATTTGTGCGGCTTCCTTTGCGGAATGAGGAATATTCTGCAATGCCGCAAGGAACACGAGAATCTGGATACCCGAGCTCCAAACAATATTCAAAATTTCGTTTGTGAGCGTTTGAATAACCTCCGTCAGCGACGTACTGATATTATATATACCGATAAAATTCAAAAGCTCACCGACAAGGTCGGTTTCAAACATTGTGGAAAACTGACTTGCGCTGTCTGCGCCGGAGGTGCTGATATTACCGGTGATAATGCTGTAAACAGGACCTGTAACGATAATTACAGGCAGGAAGAAGATAGCTCTCGAAAGAACACGTCCCTTAAATTCCTGATTGAGAATTACAGCGATAAACAGTGAAAATATAAGAATCAGCGGGGTTTGAATCACTGTATCTTTCAAAACATCGACAAGCAATGTCCAATACTGAGGGTCGTTCGCAAACGCCTCGTAATAATTTGCGAATCCGACATACGGACCTTCCATTCCTCCATCGGCGGGAAGAACGTTTCTGAAAGAAAAGTCAACCGATTTTATAAGCGGAATGATAAAGAAAATAATCGTTCCTATCATCCAAAGAGCGATAAAGCCGTAACCGTAAAGCCCTTTTTTGCGTTCATACGAAAGAATCGGGCGTTTTTGCTTTTTCTTTTTAGGAGAAAGAGCTTCGCCGGCTTTGATTTCATCGCCGTGTTCTTCACAAGCGTTTACGTTATCGATATCTGCCATTGAAAATCACTTCTCCTTTCAATTATAGTTTTCAAGAGTGTAGCTCTTGCCGTCGCATTCAACAGTGCCGTTGTTGAGATCTACAACCGTTGAAACACCGTTTGAATATGTTGTCGTAATCACGCCGTTCTCTTGAACATAACCTGTAATGTTGGCGGTGCTGACCTTGGGCAAAATTTCTTTTGCTATTGCGTATTCTGCGCCTGCCGTTTCAAGCCAATATTCATAGTTTGCGTAATAGTACACATCATAATCGGTTGCTTTCAGCTCATTGGTTTCAACATAAACCATGTCATACTGCAAGCTGCTGCCCGTTGCCACAGCAAGCAAAAATGCTTCGTCGGCATCGGCATCGGCGTTGATTGAAGCGCACGAATAAGGTATAACGCCATGCATTACAAGCTGATAGAACGGAATATCGTAATCGAATATATCATATTTGCTTGATGAAAGCGGAATGCCGGTCAACTGGTCGGAATATCCGATTGCATATTGGTTAGGTGCGTCTGATATAACGTTTCCGATAGAAGCTTTAGCATCGGAAAGAGCCTGTTCAACAAGCACCTGCATATCATATCTTGTGTAAAAGTCCTTGGCATAGTCGCCGTAGAGAACCTGCACCAATGAGCCTAAAGAAACGCCGGATACATTTGCTTTTTTATATTCTTTCACAAGGTCTTTATACAAATCTTCAAACACACCCGGAGTGATGAGGGAAACCGAATCCTCCTCGGTAACGGCAGTTCCGAATGCAAATTCATAATCATAAAGTCTTGCATATTCGCCGCTGATTCTCATAGCGGTGTCGGTAAATGTCCAATATCCGTTGCCGGTGTTGAAATACACATTATCTACAACGTTGTAAAGCTGAATGTTTTTGGAATCGATATAATCAAGGAAATCGTTATACGCACTCTTTCCTCCGAGAGCCGAAGCGGGTTTTGCCGTGTAGTCAATCTCGCCGTCGATTCCCGCATTTGTCCAGTTGTTGTAGCTGACTACAATACTGTCAACGTTTTGATTATCAAGCGCTTTAAGGATTGTTTGAGCTTGGTCAAAGGTTGTTACCTCAAGCCTTGTATTTACGGGAACACCCATAATACTTTCAACCGAGGTTGTGCCGCCGAAGAGGTTTACATACATCGGCGAATAATTTTCGGTAGCCTTGACGGTGATTTTGCCCGAATCTATGAGATATTCTCGATATGCGGCGGCAACATCGACATAATCGGTATCGCCGTTTCCGTTTACGGGAATATATTTAACTTCAAGCACGGGAGTGTTGATATCTCTGGTTTCAAAAACCTCCAAAACGGAGCTTGAGCTCATATAATACGAATCGCTGTCACGCAAATTAAAGGTAAATGAGCAGGTGTTATATGAAGTGCTCTTGGTTGCCATTCCCACGGCGGCGTTTATGCTGACGGAAGAATCACCCTGTGAAACCACTGCGAGCATTGCCGTATTCTGCTTAACAATGCCGAACATCGGGAAGTTTACCGTTTCGGTGTTATCGGGCATAAACAGCGGCACGGCGGTTATATCATCGCCGTAAACCTTTGCGCTGTATGCTTTTGCCTTTGTTTTTCCGTTGTTAAAATCGATAACCGCACCGCAACCGTCGGGAATGATAAAGTAGCCTTCTTCATCGGAAGCGCCTGCACCGAAACCGCTGAACACTTCAATGTCCATAATCACAGCGCCGCTTGATGCGTTTGTATCGCTTTCGACGATTTCGTCGGTTACGATTTTCACGTTAAAGCAACCGTCCTCAAGAGTATATTGAACGGGAATTTCAAAATTGACGGTCGCATCGCCCACCTTATAGTTAAAGAGATATGTAAGCTTTACGCCGTTGGTAATATTCTGCGGTGTTTTGAGCGAACCTTTGTGAACCGAGCTCATCGTTTCGGTCTTTCTTGCGGAGGGAACACCGATAGTGACGGAAATTCCGCTCATAAGGTTGTTTCTGTACGCCTTTGAGCCTTTAATATCAGCCTCGGCGTTTACCGGTGCAGACCACCAAACTTCGCCGCTTGCCGTATCTTTAAGGGCAAACAACTCACTCGGATTTCCGCAATCAACGATTTGAGTGATTGCCATATCGTCAATCGAGAGAAGCTCGCCGTCATAGCTTTCGCCCTCAACCGATGTTGAAAGAGCTTGACCTACCTGCTCTTGCACCTGTGCCCATGTCGCACAATCGGTTTCGCCGTCGTCGTCATCATAAAAGGCAATAACCGTGCTTTGAGTGCTTTGCGCCCAATAAACGCCTAAAAGCTCGCCGTCTTCGTCAAGCTCAATAGCCCAAACCGAGCCTTCAAACTCCTCACCGAGTTCAAGGTCAACAGCCTGTGCAAACGAAGCTGTATCGGAAACGCTTGAAATTTCTTCATCTGTGATAACGCCTATCACGCCGACTGCATTTGCCGGTGCGTATTTTTTCGTTCCGTCATCAAGCGTATCTTTTTTGTTGTATTTGGTGATATAAGCATCTGCCGCATCATAAAGCTGCTCCGCCGCTTCAGCGGCTTTTTCAACCGCTACATATTTATCAATGCAGCCGCCGTAATACTCCGTATTGACCTCATCACCAAAGCCCCACGCCACCATTTTCAGGGTGTCATCGGTCTTTTTCCACACAGCATCAGCCGGGATTTCAAGTGTGTTTTCGGCATAATCGTCAGCCTTTTCATAGAAATAAAACCACGAATCGGTCTGCGGCTCATCGCCTGTAATATCCCTTACCTCAAAAACACGCACATCGCC
Organism: uncultured Oscillospiraceae bacterium; assembly: GCA_964490175.1. Classification (GTDB taxonomy): domain Bacteria; phylum Bacillota; class Clostridia; order Oscillospirales; family Ruminococcaceae; genus RGIG3077. The sequence continues at coordinate 12,944 of CAZBAI010000015.1, forward strand.
TTCAATATCGCCCGAATGCTCCATAACCTCACGCTGCGAGGCAATATTAAAGCCTACCTGAGTATATATATCGACATCCGGGGCGTATTCGTCCTCGTCGTATTCATGCTCCTCGGCGTCGGGGTCATATTCAAGGTCAAGGGTAGCGTAGTTGTATTCATATTTCTGGTCAAGGGTAAAATAAAGCTCAAGTCCGCCGTCATCGGCAACCTTTTCCATCGTGGCAAGAACTTCGTCCTCGGTACGGCTGATGTAGTTTAAATTCACCGTATTTACGGCACTTTCCTCGCCGCTTTCCTCACCGTCAAGCTCACCCTCGGCGGCTTGGTCGGTTTCGGTCAAATCGGTTTCGGCGGCAGAAAGGCTCATCCCCTGAAGGAGCATTGTTCCCGCCAAAAGACCGATAATAATTTTTTTATATTGATACCGCATATCTCAAATTTCCTTTCCGCACCGCACACACAGCAAAGCTTTTGTCGCAATGCACGGTGACAAAATCGTCACAATATATATGTTCAAAGCAAATCACACTCTGATTCTGTATGTAATTTCCGTATACAGAGAGAAGAAGAAAACGAACAGCTTCTGGAAAAGCGCAAGAACAAGCACGAGCAGAAGCAAAATTACAATCATTGCGACAATCGTGAGAAAGATAACAACAAGAGTTTTTGTGAATGAATATTGGTGAACGGCCTTTATCGCATTGAATATCAACACAACCGACCACAGCAGCCCGATATAGTAAACCGCATTGAAAAACACCATTTCATCACGAACAAGAAAATGCGAAAGTATGATCTGAATATACATCTGAGCGATGTAAGGTATAAGCGCATAAGCGCTGTAAATGCAGATATTTTTCAGCGTTCCCTCGCCGTCAAACAGCGTACACAGCGCCCAGTTGCCGACGACCCATGCGCCGAACATCAAAAAGCTTCGTGTGATGTAAGGAATTACGTTGAAAAGCCTGTCGGAGGGAAATGCAAACTGCGGTCCGACCCAACGTGCCATGGCAACCTGCGCAATAAAAAGCAACACAACAATGAACAGTGCAATTTTTACCGAACCGCCTTTTTTCCAGCGCAAATCTTCATAGCCTTCAAACGGGTGAAACGTAACGTGCTTGACCCATTGACCCTGAGTCAAATCCATCATGATTCATCATCCCCCTTTTCGGCAGTGTCGCTTTGCGCTTCAAGCGGTTTTATCCTCGGTCTTTCAGGCTGTTTTTCCTTGCGCTTGGGCAGTTTGATTTTCGGCAATTTTAAAATGCCTTTTTTAAACAGCTTTGCCAACACTTTTATAAGGATAATAACGACAATTATTATAATAAGTATTAGCGTAAGATTTTCTTTCAAAAATTCTTCACGCCAGCCCTCGAACGCTTTGTTGTAAACATAGCTTACAGCCGCCATTTCGGAATATTTCATGGCAAGCTTATAATCGCCCCTGTTGAGGTAAGCGTTTGCAAGACCTATCTGTGCGATAAGGTAGTTACCGTCGCATTTCATTACCTCAAGCCACGGTTCAAGCGCTTCTTCGTAATATCCGGCATTGTAGAGTGCGGTTGCTTCGTGCACCAATTTGCCGAATTTTGTTTCCTTGAAAACGGTGACCGTAAGCTTTGCCGAATCAAGCACGTAGATATCCTCGCCCATTGTTTCAATTGCGGAAACCTTTGTAAACGTGCCCAACTGGTCGCCGTCACTGCCGAGAACAAACAAAAGCCTGCATTCGGTGTCATACTGGAAAACCCTGCCCTTTGTAAGGTCAAGACAGCAAATCAGCTTATCGTCGGTAATATCGATATCCGTAAGCATTGTAGCGTAGGTATTATTTCTGTAATACGGACTTTCGTAGTCGCCGAAATGATATTCGTTGCCGGCGTTGTTGTTAAAAATGTTATATCCGGCAGGATTAAGCTTTTTAACCTTGTCAACATCTTGGCTGATAGACTCGGTACAGGTGTAAATAAAGCCCTCATCATCAATATCGAAGTTTGAAAAACCTGCGGCAGTCGATTTTGTACGTCTGCTTCTTGCGGTTTCGGTCGAAATCGAATTTACGATATAGTTAAAGATAACCTCGGCGGTTGCGTCAACACGGTTTGCGCCGTAAAAGCTCGTAAATGTACCCTGCGAATCAAAAACCGCCGCACCGCTTGTCGTGCTGGTTACGACAACGTAAAGATAGCCTGCGCTGTCTACCAAAACCTTTTGCGGCCAAAACGTCGTTCCGTCACCGTAAACCTCGTTAAACGGCGTATAATAAACGGTTTGCACATTTCCGTCAAGGTCGCACTTTACAACACGGGAGTTGTTTGCGTCGGCAATATACACGCACTTTTCGTTTTCAACAGCAAAGCTGCCGTTTTCGTCAAGGCATGAGCCTGTAACAAAAACGCCTTTCGGACCTTTAAGCGATGTGGAAACAAGCGAAGTCGTTACAATATCTTTAAAATCCTCATATTGCTCGTCGCTTAAATCGTTTATAGTTATATTGGATTTTGATGAGCTTTCGATATCGCCGCTCGACCAGCCTGCCGCAGTGCGCAGCTGTTTTTGATAGGTTTTGATATACGAATCGGAAAAACCTATCATGTCGGAAACATAGCTTTCTTTAAGCTGCTCGACATAATCATCATCGAATTTCAGCTTTGAAATTTCGCCGGAAACCTCGGAAAAACTCTTATCGATTGTCGCGTCAAACTCCGTATTGATAATAACAATGCGGTTATTGCCGGTATCGGCAATGTAGAACCAATCATCCTCATCACGGAAAATATCCGAAGGCTCGGAAAATGCGCCGCAGCCGAGCATATCGCCCGAAACAGACCTATCAGCGCTATATCCGCTCTGCGAAGGAATAGCTTCCGCCCATCTGTCATAGTTGTAGGTTACATACGGCTCATATGCGGCAGCGGACTGTGTCAGCACGGATACTGTCATCACAGCTGTGAGCACTGCGGCGGAAAGCCTTATTTTATTACGTTTACGCACCAAGTCATCCCCTTTTTATAAATAAGCTGTATTTTGTATGCGCCAATGGCATTTATTCCTTAATTCCGGAATGAGCCATTGTTTCGATAACGTGCCGCTGAGCAATAACAAAGACAAGTACCGGCGGTACCAGAAGCACTATAACGCCTGCAGCCTGAACGCCTGCACGGGCAAGACCTGCCGCACCGATTTGTTGAATAATCGTCGGCAACGGTTTATATGCTTCGTTAAATACAAAGCTGCCGCCCGTTGTATTCCACGCCGCCTGAAAAATAAATATAATCATCGTCATCAAGGCAGGCTTTGAGTTAGGCATAACAATGCCCCAGCATATTCTGAAATTGCTTGCGCCGTCAACCCTTGCCGCCTCTATCATGGCATTGGGAATTTGGCTCATACACTGTCGCATAAGGAAAAGACCCATTGTTGACGGAATTACGGGAAGAATAAGCGCCCAGTAAGTATTGATGAGGTTAAGCTCGGCAATAACCATATACTGCATAATATAGATTACGTTTGAGGTATAAAGAAGTGAAAGTACGATAAGTTCATTGAAAAACTTAACGCCCGGAAACGTACATTTTGCGAGTACATACGAAGCCATGCAGCAAACAAAAACGTGAGCTACCGAAATTGCGGCGGTAACAAACAGGCTGTTAAAAACATATCTCGAAAACGGAACCCAAAGGTTGCTTGCAACCGAGAGCAAATCCTTAAAATTGTCAAAGGTCGGGTTCATTACATACATTTTCGGGGGGAACAAAAACAGCTCCTGCACCGGCTTTATTGAGTTGATAATGGCAAAATATATCGGAAATACCATAAATATTCCGAGCAGGGTGAGGAATATAAATATGCAGACAGAACCGCCGATTTTTCGTCCCGCACGTCTGCTGGTGCCCTTCATCCTGTCAAGATGTTTTGCGTCGGTCATATTCTCTCCCCCTTTCCTCAGTCAATATATTTATTGAGAATTTTACGTATCAAATAGTTGGCGGCAAGCATTACGACAAACAGCACCATACATATTGCTGAGGAATATCCCATTTCGTATCGTGTCCAGCCGTAATCCTGCGCATGGTTCATCAGCGTGTGCGCCGCATAGTCCGTACTCGGCAAGCCGACCAGATTTTGCGAAACCGTACCTGCGGTAAACGCCGATACAATCGTCATTACCGCCGAGAACATAAGCTGCGGACCCATTGAGGGCAATGTTATGTATATAAGTTCCTGCCAACGGTTTTTAATTCCCTCAACAGCGCCTGCTTCGTACATTGATTTATCGATGCCCTGAAAACCGGCTCTGAACGAAAGGAAGCCTGCGCCGAGCGAAAGCCAAAGCTGAACAACGATAACGCAGCCGAGAATGTAGGTTGAGTCGGTCAGCCATTGCTTAGGGCCTGTGATAAATCCGAAGTTGATGAGCACGGCGTTAAGCCAGCCGTATGAGTCGCCGCTGAAAATCGTCTGCCAGATGTAATATACATTCGACATTGACGGTATGTAGAATATCAATGTAAACAATGTTTTGAGAAAACCGGGCAGCTCGTTGATAAGCCAAGCAAGAAAGAAGCAGAGAAAATAGCTTATAGGGCCGGTAAATACGGCGAAAACAAGCGTTACACGCACGGCAGTCATAAACACGTCGTCTTCTAAAAACAACGTATAAAAATTTTCAATGCCGATAAATTTCGGGAAATGCACCATATCGAAATCCGTAAAGCCCATAGGCAGTGACATTACAACGGGGATTACGGTAAATACGGTAAAAAGAATCAGAAACGGAGCAAGCATGAAATAGCAAGATTTATTGCGCTTGATTTCACGCCAATAATAGCTCCTGTTGTATTTCTTATTACCTATTTCATCAGCGGTAAGAATCTTTTTTTCCGCCGACGGAGATGTTGAATTACTCAAGAAAATCGCTCCTTTTTAAGGTTTTAAGGGTATTGTTTTCAATCCAGCCCGAGATTCTTGCGCTTTCTCGCAATCTCGGAGTTGATGTCCTTGTTGTACCACATAAGGGTATCACGAGGATTTTCCGCATTATTTACGGTTTCTCTGAACGCTGTCTGGAGCGATCTTGTTACAACATATGAAGCGGGAATTATCGGAATTTCCTCCAGTTGAGCCATTTGTGCGGCAATTTTTTCATACTCGTCGGTTGACCATGAAAGCTGCGCAAGCGCCTCTAAATTAGCGGTCGAAACACGACCCATCTGTCCCATAAGTCCCTCGATATTGTTTGCGTACGCAACCTGCGTATCCGTATCGGTAAACCACGAAACGAATTTCCATGCATTTTCCTTATTTTCAACAGTCTGGAAAATTATCGCACCTGCACCGGTTGAGCTTACCGCATGCGAAATGCTGCCGTCCTCGCAAACCGTTCCGGGAACGTATGTAAAGTCCCAAAGTCCGCTGATTTCGGGCGCCGCAACCGAAAGCTGGTTGAAGAACGCATTGTAATCCTGTGCAATTATAATGGGGTATTCGCCCGTTCTGAAATAACTAAACTCATCGTATGTTTGTGAGAATTTATACTTTGTGTAGAAATCCGTCCACTGTTCAAACGCCTGAACAGCATCAATACTGTCAAACAAGGTCTGCGTTTGCTCATCGTTATAATAATTTGTGCCCTTTTGCAAAAGCAAGGTTGCAAAGGTGTGACCCGATTCTGTCGAGGCTGTAATAGCCGAAGTCGGCTTAACCAAACCTACGCCGAGGTTGTTTCTCTGCAATGCGGGCAAAATTTCAATAAGTTCATCCCACGTTTCGGGCGCTTTTGTGAACCCGAGCTCTGTCAATATATCGGTTCGGTAGAACATCATCGCAAAGCTTTGGGTAATCGGCAAACCGTAGCATTTATCGTCATATGTATACATTACGGTTGCGTTTTCCTGAAACCTTGACTTAACCTGTTCAAAATCCGAGAATTGATTCATATCGACAAGCAATCCTCTTACGGCGAGGTTTACGGGAAATTCGCCGCCGACAAACAGTGCGATATCAGGTCCCTGTCCGGCAAGCGTAGCTTCCATAATAGTACCTTGAACAAGGTTTACGCTGACGCTTATTCCGTATTCGGGAACAAAGTCGGATTCGACAAGCTCCTTAACAACCTGCGCCTGGTCACGTGCAAGCGAAACCCAAACATCAAGCGGTTCTTCACCGGCTTCGCCTTCATCCGTCAAAATGTTATAATCTTCAAAGAACGAGCCGAAAAACGCTTTTGTATGGAATCCCACGCTCTTGAAAAAGCTCGAATCCACAACATAAACACCGTTTGTGTCGGATTTTTCGACATTCTTGATATCCTGTCCGTAAGGGACAAATTCAATATAGTCGATTTCAAGCGGCTGGTCACGATAATCACGCATCCAAGAAGAAAGCGATGTTACATTTTCTTTTATCTGCGAAAGATAATTCGGTATTTTATATTTGTTTTTTACGCATTTATCGAGAATAACCGTCATTCTTTCGATTGCGGTCGCTTCCGAGCCTCCGCTTGAACCTGCGATTGCCTCGATTTGCTTTTTAATGTCCTTAAGCTCTTGTGAAAGTCTTGCAAATTCGTCAACAAGCTCGGGAATCTTGGTGTGCACGGAATAATCCGTATATTTATCGGGATCCGGGCTGGTTATCATAATAATTTTTCTGTAATATGTATTCAGCTCAAGAACGATTTCGTCAAGCCTTCGCATAGATTCGCCGATATCGCCGGGAATCGCCTCCATCGTAAAATCGTAATATCTGCCGGATTCAAGGAAAATGTAAATCTCATCGCCGCTGTTTGATGTCGGCACGACGATATTCCAGTCGTTATCATAATAGAATTTTACGTCGTCAAATTCCTCAAAAAGCACTTCTCCGTCAAGATAAAGCCTGCGGTTTGAAGCAAATCCGCGCATTTCGTCCTGCTTTGCCTTAATGGCTATTTTGTAATATCCGCTTTGCTCAACCGAAACCTGCCAGGTTATTGCCTGTCCCGATTTATCCCAGTTGTCTGCGCCGATTGTGTTATAGCGCATTTTTGTCGGGTCTGCGGGCGAAACAAGGTAGCTGTTTCTGTCATATGTCGCATAAAGTGTCGAATGAGTTTTGTAGGCTGCGTCCTCACCCTCGATTCGCACCGTTTTATTTGCGCCGTATGAGCTCATCGTTTGCGCATCGGCATAATACTCGGACTCGGCATATGAAACAAGCGAGGCTTTGTTATAAAGCTTTATGGTGTCAATACAGAAATTTGCCTTTACGCCGACAAATGTCAGCTCATGTTCGCCGGGCTCAAAATAGAAATACAGCGGATCGTTAAAAAGTCCGTCAACGTCTTTTATATCGCTTGTGAGCCAACGTCCGTCCTGAACCTGCGCAGGGCGAATCTGGTTGTTTCTTTTATCATATCTGTCAACGTCGGTTTCGTCTTTCCATGCCTTTCCAAGCTCAATACGCTGGGCGGTTTCAAAGGGAAGAATACCGTCGATATACATTTCAAATTCAATCGTAGTTACGTTGCAGACAATGGGATAATAGAGCATCTGTATATTGTAGATGCCCTCGTATTCGACATTGAATTTATATGTAACTTCACCGTCCGAAGCGTTCCAAATAAGAACATCATGGTCGGATTCGTAATCCATTTCGTCGGTATCGTAATCATCGCCGCCGTATCTGCCTGTGGAAATACCGTTTCCGTTGCTTGATATAAAGTCGGCGCCGTTGATGATAATTTCCTTGTCGGGTCGTGCGCTTTCTCCGTAGATATCGAGATATTCGCTGTATGTGATATAGTCTACATACATCGCCGTGCCATCGTCAAGCGACAGATCCGTTTCCTCCTGCGCATATGATACCAGAGTATCCACAGGGAGTGCGCCGAGCAATCCGCCAAGGGAAGTTGCCGCCGCCAAAATACTGCCAAATATGCGTTTGGCTGATGATTTCACCCTATATTCCACCTTTCTTTTCACCGCAGCTCGGTGTGTCTTGTGTATATTTTATATGCAGATAAAGCGCTGTCAAAGCGCCGTGTAATGCTTTTCATATCGCACGCCGTATATACGGCATACAGATAAAGCCGTAATAAACAAAACGTTTTTTGCTTTCCCGTTTTGCACGAAGTCAGCCTTTTAGGCAAACGTATGTGCAAGACATACAAATAAAGAGCACAATAAGCGAAACACTTTTCGCTTATTATACCACAATGCTCAAAGCATTGTCAAGATGTAGAAACATAAATTTACAGTTCGCTAAAATTTTGTGAATGTTGCAATATCAATCAAGTCGAAATTGCGGCGAAAACGTTTTCTTTAAAGGAAAAAGCCTTAATCGGTCGGGGGATTTTTCTTTGCGCAAAATCCCAAAAGCAGCCAGAATATCGGTGCGACCAATATCGAGCTTGTATTGAAAAACGCAATTATAACGTATCCCAAAACCGCCGCAAAGGCAGCGCCGCACACCCAAAAATCGTTTTTCTTTGCGCCGAGCATAGAGCGAACGCCGACAAGCGAGCGCTTTATGCACACAACAATTAAGGTTGCATATGCAATCAACGAGGGGATTCCTCTTGTTGCGGCGATATACAGATATTCATTATAGCACTTGTCAAACGAATAGTTTTCTACCATGATTTCGCTTGTTGTTTTAAGCTGAGTAAAATACAGGCAATCAGGTCCGGCGCCGGTCAGCCAAAGGTCGTATTTGTCCATTGCCGCAAGGGTGTTCGACCACAAATAGCCGTAAAGCTCACGCAAGCTCGAAATATCAAACGGCGCTCTGTCGGGATACTCCTCGGTATTCGGATAATAATATCCCGAAACACCCGAAAGGTAAGAAAAGCTGTCTGCCCACATTATTCCGCCGTCATAGAATCCGCCGCTTGATAAGAATATAATAATACAGCCGACAAAAACCGAAATATAAAGCACTATGCGCACAATAGGGTAGGTGGTGGCTCTGTAATGGTCGCTTGATTTTCTTGCCATTCTGATTATTTCAAGCACAACAGCGCACACAAGTACCGTGCCGACGCCCAAAACGCCGATTAAGGTATGCGTTGCAACCGCAAACACCGTAAAGATAATCGTCGAAATTGTATACAGCACTCTTCTGGTGATGTTAAGATCATAACACGAGCCGAAAACGGAAACGCCGCAAAGCAAAGTCATAAGCGTTGCGAAGAAAATCGGGCTGGTGCACAGTCCGCTCGGCAAATAAACGCCGATAAGCTGCATAGCTCCTAAGTTTGTGTAAAAAGAGTATTTGTTGGCAAATGAACCGGGAATAACCTGAAGAAGCGCAAAAAAGCAGTTAAAAACTCCTGCGGCAACCAGCACATCCATAATGATTCGCATTCCACGCTTGCGCTGAATCTGCATAGCGAGCAAAAAAATACCCATATAGCAGGTGATTGCCAAAAGACCCTCAAAACGGCCGTAATTTCCCGACAGCGCCGTATCAAAGTCAAATGACAACACAGATGCTATAAAGGCAAAAACAAACATAATCACGCAAAGAAGAAAAGGCGTTATTTGCGATTTGTCAACACCGGTTTTCTTCGCCTGCACAACGGCAAGCCATATAAAAGCCGCTGCGCCGCCGACGGTCAACGTCATCGAAAACGCTGACATTTCAACGATAAAAAACATTTTCAGCACAACCATTATATAGATGAACGCAGGCACAAAAACCAAAGCGCACACCGTTCCCTTGCGCACCGTGCTTTCACGCATATTCAGGATAAAATTTGATTTTTCCGTTGTGTTGAAAATGGTTTTGTTTTCTTTTGAAGCCATTTTGCTTTTCTCCTCTCTGCGTTTAATAATCGCTGACAAAAAACGCCCTGCGCTTTTCATAACGAGGCGCAGGGCCTTTTCTTCGGCTATTTTGCGTATTCGATAACTCGGCTTTCTCTTATAAGATGAACCTTTATCTGTCCGGGATAATCCATTTCCGTTTCGATTTGCTTTGCAATATCTCTTGCCACAATTGCCATTTTTTCATCATTAATGACCTCGGGCTGAATCATTATGCGAACCTCTCTGCCCGCCTGAACCGCAAATGAGCGCTCAACGCCGCTGTAAGAGGTGCAAATTTCCTCCAATTTTTCAAGGCGCTTGATATAGCTTTCGTAGTTTTCGCTTCTTGCGCCCGGTCTTGCCGCCGATATTGCGTCGGCAGCCTGAACAATACAGGCGATAACGGTTTTCGGTTCAACATCGTTATGGTGAGCCTCAACGGCGTGGATAACTTCGGGATTTTCTTTATACTTTTTGCAGACGTCAACGCCGATTTGCACGTGCGAACCCTCGATTTCCGAAGTGAGCGCCTTGCCGATATCATGCAAAAGACCGGCTCTTCTCGCAAGATTTACATCAACGCCGAGTTCTGCGGCAAGAATGCCCGAAAGACAGGCAACCTCAATCGAATGGTCAAGCACGTTTTGACGGTAGCTTGTGCGATAGCGCAAACGTCCGATAAGACGGATAAGCTCATGATTTATACCGTGAACGTTTGTTTCCAGAACGGCTCTTTCGCCCTCCTGCTTGATTCTGTATTCAACCTCACGCCTTGCCTTATCAACCATTTCCTCAATGCGGGTCGGGTGGATTCTTCCGTCGGCAATGAGCTTTTCAAGGGCAATTTTCGCAACCTCACGCTTAACTTGGTCAAAGCAGGAGAGTGTGATTGCCTCGGGCGTATCGTCGATAATAAGGTCAACGCCGGTAAGCGTTTCAAGCGTTCTGATATTTCTTCCCTCACGGCCGATGATTCTGCCCTTCATTTCATCGTTAGGCAGCGGCACGACCGAAACAGCCGCTTCGGAAACCTGCTCTGCGGCGCATTTTGCGATTGCAAGCGAAACGTATCCTCTTGCCTTTTCTTCGCAGGTGTCCTTTATCTGCTGCTCGTAATTGGCGATTTTTACCGCCTTTTCATGTATAAGATCGCCCTCAAGCTGCTGCAAAAGATATTCTTTTGCCTGCTCTTTGGTAAATTCGGATATTCTTTCGAGAATATCCATCTGACCTTTTTTGATTTGCTCTGCCTCTTTGAGTTTTTCCTCGGCAGAGGCTATTTTTTTCGCAAGCGTTTCTTCCTTGCGCTCGATATTATCGTTTTTCTTGTCCAGCGATTCTTCCTTTTGCTGGATTCTTCTTTCCTGCCTTGAAATTTCGCTTCGTCTGTCCTTAATTTCCCTGTCCGCTTCGTTTCTCAGCCTGTGTATCTCGTCCTTGGCTTCGACAAGCGCTTCCTTTTTCTTTGCCTCGGCTGCTTTTTTCGCCTCGGCTACAATGCGCTCGGCTTCCTTTTCAGCCGAACCGATGGCGCTTTCCGCCTGTTGCTGCCTGTATGCTATGCCCTTTTTGAACATTATCATGCCCGAAACCGCCGCACCGGCAACAAGTGCGACAAAAATCAATACTATTGCGAGTATCGGATTCATTTTCTGCGTTTACCTCCTGTTAAAAAATCTACAAAACGGCGAGGCTCCCGCATATTGATATATATTCTATTTTCAATATTCACACAGCGCACAAAAAACGCACAAAATGTCCGTTATTTTGCTTCCACGGCGCTTTTTCGGCTCATGCAAAAAACACATTAAAGCCCGATTCGGATAAATCCGAAAAATCCGCATTTTAAAATTCGTAAAAATACCGCACCGGAAATTTTGCCGCAAAAACTTCGGCAAAAAACCGCAGTGCCGCTTGCAAAACGCACATACAATGCACACATAACACGTCAAAACGTGCGCACGCAAGCTTAAGTTAATAATTTATGCCGCACAAAAACCATCAAAAAATAATTAAGCGCAACCCGAACTGTTTTACACGGTTTTGCGGTGTATCTTACCTCAAAAAATATATATAAATCAACATATGCAGGTCATCGTCGCATTTAAAACTGGTGCATATTATTGCAATACATCCATTTTATACTGCTTTTAAGCGTTTGTCAAGGCTTTTTTTGTGCTTTTCGCAAAAAATGAAGAAAAAGCGCCGAAAGTGCTTGACTTTTAATTTTTTTTGATGTAAGATGAACATACAAGGTCGTTTTGACCGTCATATTACCAAAGCGTTGAAGGGGAAAGCTTTTTTCAATGGATTTTTTAAAGAGAGCAACGGTCAATCGGGGCTGAAAACCGTGCAAAAGTCCGAAAAACAGATACCGTCCTCCGAGCCCGTTTAATAAACGGCGGCAGCTCCCGTTACGAGCGTCTCAAATCAAGGCGCTTTTGCGTGAATTTGGGTGGAACAGCGGTTTTTTATCGCCCCAAGAGTTATGTATTTTACATTCTCTCGGGGCGTTTTTGTTTTTAATAAAATTTTAAGGAGTTGGTTATTTTGAAGCTGGTGCTTGCTTCAAACAATGCAAACAAACTGCGTGAAATCAAGCAGCTTTTAGAGCCTCTCGGCTATGAAATCATTTCGCAAAGTGATGCCGGCGCAAACGTTTGCCCCGAAGAAAACGGCTCTACCTTTGCCGAAAACGCAGCTATCAAGGCACGTGCGGTATACAATATCTGCAAAACGCCCACAATTGCCGATGACAGCGGTCTTTGCGTGGATTATCTCGGCGGTGCACCCGGTGTTTTCAGCGCAAGATACGCACCCGAAAACGCCCTTTGCGACAAGCTTTTATCAGAACTTGAAAACGTCGGCGAAGATAAAAGGGGCGCACATTTTTCCTGCGTTATATGCTATATCGACGAAAATGCGAAAGAGCATTTTTTCAAAGGCCATGTTTACGGCACGATAGGCTTTGAAAAAAAGGGGACAAACGGCTTCGGATACGACCCTGTATTTGTATATGAAAACGGCAAAACTCTCGCTCAAATGCCCTCTTGCGAAAAAAACGCCGTAAGCCACAGAGCAAACGCCTTGGCGGCACTGAGCGAATATCTGCAAAGCGGCAAAACCGGCGAAAATCAAACAGTATAGCATATATTCGTTTTAAGCGGATATTTAATCTATATATCAATATATTTATAACAAGGAGTATGAAAAAATGATCAATCTCAAACTTAAAGACGGCAGCATAAAAGAGGTTGAAGCGGGTATCAGCGCCGCCGACGCAATAAAAAGCATCGGCATGGGGCTTTACAAGGCTTCCTGCTGCGTAAAAATCAACGGCAATGTGTGCGATTTGCGCACAAATTTAACAGGCGACTGTGATTTTGAGGTGCTGACTTTTGACGATATCGAGGGCAAAAAAACCTTTTGGCACACCGCTTCGCACGTTCTTGCGCAGGCAGTAAAAAGGCTTTATCCTAATGCAAAGCTTGCCATAGGGCCTGCAATCGACAGCGGATTTTACTATGATTTTGACCTTGAAAAGCCCTTTTCGGCAGATGATTTATTAAAAATCGAAGCCGAAATGAAAAAAATCGTCAAAGAAAACCTTGCAATCGAACAGTATTATCTTTCTCCGAGCGAGGCTTTGGAGTATCTTAACGGCATAGGCGAAACCTATAAGGTTGAGCTTTGCTCGGAGCACGCCGAAAAAGGCGAGCCCATCTCATTCTACCGCCAAGGCGAATTTACCGACCTTTGCGCAGGGCCTCACCTCATGTCAACAGGCAGTATAAAAGCTTTCAAGCTGCTTTCATGCACGGGCGCTTATTGGCGGGGCAGTGAGAAAAACAAAATGCTCTCACGTGTTTATGCAACCGCATATCCGAAAAATGCCGACCTTGAAGCTCACCTTCAAAAATTGGAAGAAGCCAAAAAGCGTGACCACAACAAGCTCGGACGTGAACTTGAACTTTTCACAACGGTTGATTCTATCGGACAGGGACTGCCCGTTCTTCTTCCCAAGGGTGCGAGAATCATTCAGCTTTTACAGCGCTGGATTGAGGACGAGGAACAAAAGAGGGGATATTTGCTCACCAAAACACCCCTTATGGCAAAATCCGACCTTTACAAAATTTCAAAGCACTGGGATCACTATCTTGACGGAATGTTCGTGCTCGGCGACCCTTATGACGAAACAAAAGAATGCTTTGCGCTTCGCCCGATGACCTGCCCGTTCCAGTATCAGGTTTTCCTCAACAGAGCACGCTCCTACCGTGATTTGCCTATGCGACTGGGTGAAACCTCAACACTTTTCAGAAACGAGGACAGCGGCGAAATGCACGGTCTTATCCGTGTTCGCCAATTCACCATTTCCGAGGGACACCTGATTCTTCGTCCCGAACAGCTTGAGGAAGAATTTAAAGGCTGTCTTGAGCTTGCGCAATACACGCTCACAACGCTCGGTCTTATCGACGATATATCCTACCGTTTCTCACAGTGGGATCCCGACAACCGTGAAAAATTCATCGGCACGCCCGAGCAGTGGGACGAAGCTCAAAACACAATGAAGAAAATTCTCGATGACCTTAACGTTGACTATGAAATCGGTATCGGCGAAGCCGCATTCTACGGTCCGAAGCTCGATATACAGATAAAGAACGTTCACGGCAAGGAAGACACCCTCATTACCATTCAAATCGACCAAATGCTTGCCGAGCTTTTCGGCATGGAATATACAGATGTTGACGGCTCAAAGCGCAGACCGTATATCATTCACAGAACATCTGTCGGCTGCTATGAAAGAACGCTGGCACTGCTTATCGAAAAATATGCCGGCGCATTTCCGCTTTGGCTTGCACCCACGCAGGTTACTCTCATACCGATTGCCGACCGTCACCTCGACTTCACCTTTGAAGTCGCAAAATTGCTTGAAAGCAAAGGCTTGCGTGTCGATATCGACTCTCGCTCCGAAAAGGTCGGCTACAAAATCCGACAGGCAACGCTTGAAAAAGTTCCCTATATGCTTACTATCGGCGATAAAGAGGTCGAAAATCAAACGGTTTCCGTTCGCTCACGAGGCAGCGGCGATCTCGGCTCAATGAGCGCACAGGATTTGGCGGATATGCTTTATGAAGAAGTAATCACAAAGAAAAGATAAAATCAATTCAAAAGGGGAGTGGGATTGTGAAACATAAGCTTTTGTCCGTTCTCACAGCGCTGCTTGCACTGCTGTGTATCGGCTGCGAAAATCGGCAAGCCGTGCCGGCGTCGGTTTCGCAATCCGACGCATTCCCCGTCACCGTAAACGGAATCACGTTTGAAACCTCGCCCGAAAGCGTTGTTTCGCTTTCGCCGTTTATCACGGACATTGTGTGTGATATCGGCGCGCAAGATAAACTTGTAATGGTGTGCGATTACTGCGAGTGCGAATGCAAAAACACCGCCGGCTCGCCGATATCGCCCGATATCGACAAGATTATAGCCGCTTCGCCGCAGCTTGTTCTTGTGCAAACCCCGCTTTGCGCCGCCGACAAAAGCGCTTTGGAAAACGCAAAAATCACTGTTATGGAGCTGAAATCGCCCATATCGCTTCAAACGCTTGAAAACCTTTATGCCTCAATGCTGGCGATTTTGTGTCCGTATGATGATTTTCAATCCAAAGCGCAAGCTTTGATGTCGCCGCTTTATGATTTGACCGAAAACGCAAATTTTGGCGAAAAAAACGTTGTCTGCGTTGTTTCCGAGCATATGAATACAGCCGGAAAAAACACCCTTTGCGATGATTTGATATCAAAACTGGCGACAAATGCGGTTTCAAGCGATGGTTACGAAAGCGTTCTTGATGAAACGTCGGCACAAAATGCAGACATGATTTTTGCCGATATTTCGCTTGAAAATTCGGATATTTCACGCTTTGTCGGCGATACGCCCGTATATTATATCGACTTTTCACCGCTCGAAGCTCCGAGTGTTGACGGTCTTTGCGAGCTTTTTAATCAAATGTGCGAATTTTTCTAAATCAAACTCACAAATTCGGCAGTAGCCGCATATATTGCCGATATTCTCCTTGCGATTTTCAGCTGTTAATTTTTTGTCAATTCTCTTGACTTTGGTACATAATGGGAGTATAATTAGCATATGCGGTAAAATATAACTTTAATACATAAATTTTTACGGAGGAATTCAGCTATGAGCAGAGTTTACAATTTCAGCGCAGGTCCCGCAGTACTTCCCGAGGAGGTTCTCAAAGAAGCGGCAGACGAAATGCTTGATTATCGCGGAACAGGTATGTCCGTTATGGAAATGAGCCACCGCTCAAAGGCTTATGACCAAATCATCAAGGAAGCCGAAGCCGATTTGCGTGACCTTATGAACATTCCCGACAACTACAAGGTTCTCTTCCTTCAGGGCGGCGCTTCACAGCAGTTTGCGGCAGTTCCCATGAACCTTATGAAAAACAAAAAAGCAGCCTACATCATCACGGGTCAGTGGGCTAAAAAGGCTTATCAGGAAGCTCAGATATACGGCGAAGCCGTTGCCGTTGCTTCTTCCGCCGACAAAACATTCTCCTATATTCCCGATTGCTCCGATCTTGACATCCCCGAAGACGCAGACTATGTTTATATCTGCGAAAACAACACCATCTACGGCACAAAATACTGGCAGTTGCCCAACACAAAAGGCAAAGATTTGGTCGCCGATGTTTCTTCGTGCTTCCTTTCCGAGCCGGTTGATGTAACAAAATACGGCGTAATCTACGGCGGCGTTCAGAAAAACGTAGGCCCTGCCGGCGTTGTTATCGCAATCATCAGAGAAGACCTTATCAGAGATGACGTCCTTGCCGGAACTCCCACTATGCTCAAATGGAAAACACAGGCAGATAATGATTCGCTTTACAACACACCTCCCTGCTACGGCATTTATATCTGCGGCAAGGTGTTCAAGTGGCTCAAGAAAATGGGCGGACTTGAAGCAATGAAGGCTCATAACGAAAAGAAAGCAAAAATCCTTTACGATTTTCTCGATCAAAGCAAGCTCTTCAAGGGCACTGTCGAAGCTAAGGACAGATCTCTCATGAACGTTCCTTTCGTTACCGGAAACGCCGAGCTTGATGCCAAGTTTGTAGCGCAGGCTAAGACAGCCGGATTTGAAAACCTCAAGGGTCACCGCACAGTCGGCGGTATGAGAGCTTCTATCTACAACGCTATGCCCATTGAAGGCGTAGAAGCGCTTGTTGAGTTTATGAAGAAATTTGAGGAAGAAAACGCATAAATTCTCTAAAATCACACAAAGTAATATATTAAGGAGAAATCGACTATATGTATAACGTTTTGACACTTAACAAAATTTCCCCCGTCGGAACAGACGTTTTCGACAAGGCAAACTATGCAATTGCCGACAGCGTTGAAAATCCCGACGCTATTATGGTTCGCTCTGCGGCAATGCACGATATGCAGTTCGGCTCGAATCTTCTTGCAATCGCAAGAGCGGGCGCAGGCGTAAACAACATTCCCGTTGACCGCTGTGCGCAAGAGGGCATCTGCGTTTTCAACACCCCCGGTGCAAACGCAAACGCCGTTAAGGAGCTGGCTATCGCCGGAATGCTCCTTGCTTCACGTGATATTGTCGGCGGCATCAACTGGGTGCAGACGATTAAAGACGAAGCTGATGTCGCAAAGCTTGTCGAAAAAGGCAAATCAAGCTTTGCCGGCACCGAAATTCTCGGCAAAAAGCTCGGTATTATCGGTCTTGGCGCAATCGGCGGCCCTCTCGGCAACGCCGCAACACACCTCGGCATGGAGGTTTACGGCTGCGACCCCTACATTTCCGTAGACGCAGCTTGGAATCTTTCCAGATCGATTCACCACGTTATGTCCCGTGAAGAAATCTTCAAGCAGTGTGACTTTATCAGCGTTCACACCCCCCTTATCGACAATCCCGACCCGAATATCGCAACAAAGAAAATGATCAATGCCGAAACTATCGCAATGATGAAAGACGGCGTTGTAATTCTCAACTTCGCACGTGATTTGCTTGTTGACGACGAAGCTATCGAAGCCGCACTCAAGAGCGGTAAGGTTCGCAAATATGTAACCGACTTCCCCAATGCAAAAACCGCAGGTATGCAGGGCGTTATCGCAATTCCTCATCTTGGCGCTTCTACCGAAGAAGCCGAAGATAACTGCGCAGTCATGGCGGCAAACGAACTTATCGATTATATCGAAAACGGCAATATCAAAAACAGCGTAAATCTCCCCAACGCCGAAATGAACGCTGTGGGAACAAAGATCTGCATTATTCACAAAAACATTCCCGCAATAATCAGCCAGATTACAGGCGCTTTCGGTGCGGCAAATCTCAATATTGAAAATATGCTCAATAAATCGAAAAAGGATTTTGCATATACCATGATCGACGTTATCGGCGATATCGGCGATATTGACGCAAAAATTGCCGAAATCGACGGAGTAATCAGAGTAAGGGTAATTAAGTAATCAGTCCCGTTTCTCATTTTTAAGGCTTAAAATCATAGGGGCTGCGGAAAATATAACCGTTTTTCCGCAGCCCTTTCGTTTTTTATTAAGGATTGTAATTTCTATGGAAAGCAACAAAAAAATCATATATTTTGTCGTGCCATGCTATAACGAGGAGGAGGTTTTGCCCGAAACCTCGAAGCGGCTTTGCGAAAAACTAAGCTCTCTTTGCGAAAACAAAAAAATATCCGACAAAAGCCGAATCGTGTTTGTCGATGACGGCTCTGCGGACAAAACGTGGGAGCTTATATCCCAATATCACAGCGAAAACAAATTTTTCGAGGGCGTAAAACTTTCTCGCAACCGAGGTCACCAAAACGCACTTTTGGCAGGACTTATGACGGCGCTTGAGGCAAAGTGCGATGCGGCAATTTCTCTTGATGCGGATTTGCAAGACGATATAAACGCCTGTGATGAAATGATTGAAAAGTTTTCAAAAGACGGCTGCGATGTTGTTTACGGTGTGCGCAGTGCACGCAAAAAAGATACTTTTTTCAAAAAATTTACAGCCGAGGGATTTTATAAAATAATGGCGCTCATGGGCTGCGAAATCACCTTTAATCACGCAGATTATCGGCTTTTAAGCTACCGTGCGCTTTTAGCGCTTTCGCAATACCGTGAAGTCAATTTGTTTCTTCGGGGCATTGTTCCCATGCTGGGCTACAAAACTTGCAAAGTTTATTACGAACGCAGTGAACGTTTTGCCGGCGAATCGAAATATCCGCTGAAAAAAATGCTCAGCTTTGCCGCCGAGGGGATAACCTCGCTCACAATCAAGCCGATTCGCATGATTACCGCACTGGGCTTTCTCTGCTTTTTGGTATCAATCGCAATGCTGATATATTCGCTTATACGCCACTTCACGGGGCACACCGTCAGCGGATGGACTTCGCTTGTTGTTTCGATTTGGTGCTTGGGCGGACTTCAGCTGCTTGCAATCGGCATTGTCGGTGAATATGTCGGAAAAACCTACCTTGAAACAAAACAACGGCCTAAATATATCATAGAAACTTACCTTAAAAACGAAGAATAAGCACAAATAATGCGGCAATGTTGCGCCAAAAAGTGACATTGCCGTATTTTTTGTGACCGACTATCTCTTTTTTACGTCATAAATAATGTAAGCTTACATAAATAGTCTTAAAAATCACATTGAAAAGGGGAGGAAGTGAGCTTGATGAACGATAGCGAACTTTTGCAACTGTATTTTTGCAGAGAACAAACGGCTGTTGACAAAACATTTGAAAAATACGGCAGATTGTGTCAAGGCGTTGCCTACGGCATTTTAAAAGATCGCCGTGATGCCGAAGAATGTGTAAACGACGCTTTTTTGAATGCTTGGAATGCAATCCCTCCGCAAAAGCCGAAAAGCTTTTCGGCATTTTTGACAAAAGCCACACGCAACCTTGCAATTGACAAATTGCGAAAATCAAGCGCCAAAAAGAGAATGCTTTCGGAATACGAAATTGCTTTGGAAGAACTCGGCGAATGCGTCGGCACAAGCGAGGTTGAAGAAAATTTCGATGCATCAATAACCCTTTGTGCGATAAATTCCTTCCTTGAAGCGCAAAACGCAAAAAAGCGCAACATCTTTTTGCGCAGATATTTCTATTTTGACAGTATAAAAGAAATTGCGCAAAGATACGGACTTAAAGACAGCAATGTGAAAATGACGCTAAAGCGAACCAAAGACGCTCTTAAAGAATTTTTGGAGAAAGAGGGTATCGAAATATGAAAAAGAACGAAAGACTGGCTGATTTAATCGGAAAATGCGATGACAAATTTATCGATTTGTGCAACACCGAAACAACACCCGTTGCAAAGCGGCATATTTCACTTGTGCCGTTTGCAGCAGCCGCCGCCTGTATATGTCTTATCGGCGGCACAGCCTATATTTATTCACAAAAATCCGATACGGATAACGCTACTTCGCAAAGCGCTTCCGGTGTTTATTCGCAAAGCTCTTTTGATGCTTCGACAGAGCTTGAAACTTCGGAAACAATCGACTTTTCCCAAACCGAAACAATTGAAAAAAGCGAGAATGACATTGCCGAAATTCCAAAATGGGACGAAATGGCGCTTTATGAGCAATTTCCGGCAGCAACGCTAGGCGGCACGGAATTTACCGTTTCGCAAAACATTGTCAGCCTGCCGCAAACCTATGTCGGCAAAAAGCTCGGCACTTTGCAATGCCAATCCACAGATGTTTATACCGACAATACGTATTGTGACGATTTTGAATATTACGAAATAAACAACGTTGATTCCGATTATGCCGTTGCGTTATATTTCGACGAAATTTCCGAATATCATGTTTATACAAACAGCTCATACGATACACCTACTTTCGGCGACCTTATAAACGGACTTAATCTTACCGAATATATGGATTTTGACACGCTGTATTATACCGCCGAAGACGAAATGACCGTATTAAGGTATATGCTTGAATTGGACGATGCCGATACAAGTGCGCTTTGGGAATTTTTTGCGCAGCTTGCCAATGCCGAAAGTGTCGGCGATTATCTTGAATTTTCCGACTATGTTGTCAAAGAAAATTCTGATGTGCTCGACGAAGTTCTTGATTTCAGCGTAAGCAGTGATGTTTTGGGGTTTGAAAACCTCTCGCTTTCCGTCACCTGCGGCGGATATATCACAACAAACATCACCTCAACGGGCAGAGCGTTTTACATCGGCAAAGATAAGGTATCCGAACTTATATCGTTGCTCAGTAACTGTATAGATTACCGAAAAAATTGATTTAAGCTCACCAAAGGCCGAATAATTAAGCTTAATTACTGTTTGCGTTTTTAGCGCCGATTTAATTTTGTTTAAAATTTCTATGACCCCAACCCAAAGCTTATCTGCAAGGCGCTGTTTACCTTGTTCATTGCAAGGCTGTCGATTTCGCCCATTCGCTCTTTAAGGCGCTTTTTGTCGATTGTGCGAATCTGCTCAAGCAAAACAATGCTATCCTTGGCAAGTCCGCACGTTTGGGCGTTCAGCTCGATATGCGTCGGCAGATGAGCTTTTTCACGCCGACTTGTAATTGCCGCCGCAATCACCGTGGGGCTGTGCCTGTTTCCGACATCGTTTTGAACAATAAGTACAGGTCTTACACCGCCCTGCTCCGAACCGA
>CAZBAI010000016.1:0-32929 GCA_964490175.1 uncultured Oscillospiraceae bacterium
CATGGTCACGCAGCCTTAAATTTTCATCGGTAATACCGAGCGAATTGAGCCAATCTTTACAATAGCTGCGCCAATACTCAAACCATTCAAGGTCTGTTCCCGGCTTGCAGAAAAACTCAAGCTCCATCTGTTCAAATTCTCTTATACGGAAGATAAAGTTGCCCGGTGTGATTTCGTTTCTGAAAGACTTGCCTACCTGACATACTCCAAACGGAACCTTTTTGCGTGTTGTACGCTGAATATTGGCAAAATTCACAAAAATTCCCTGAGCGGTTTCGGGGCGCAAATATACCTCGGTTGAGCTGTCCTCCGTTACGCCCTGATGTGTTTTAAACATCATGTTAAACTTGCGAATCGATGTAAATTCGTTCTTTCCGCATTTAGGGCAGGGAATTTTGTTTTCTTCGATATATGCGGTGAGTGCGTTGTTGTCCATAGCTTCAACGCAAACTCCCTCGATTTTGTTTTCGGCAATATAATCCTCTATGAGCTTGTCGGCTCTGTATCGTGCCTTGCACGCCTTGCAATCGATAAGCGGATCGTTAAAGTTTGTAACATGACCCGAAGCCACCCACGCCTGTGAATTCATCAAAATAGCGCTGTCAAGCCCGACATTGTAAGGACATTCCTGCACAAATTTTTTCCACCATGCACGTTTGATGTTGTTTTTCAGTTCAACGCCCAAAGGGCCGTAATCCCATGCGTTGGCAAGTCCGCCGTATATTTCGCTTCCCGGATATACAAATCCTCTGCCCTTACAAAGCGCCACAAGCTTATCCATTGATTTTTCGGTATTTTTCAGCATAATTGCTCCTTCTCCGCCCGCAAATTTTAATTTATTGCAGCAATGCGCCTTTCGGCGGCAGCGCACCGCAAATTTACACATTATAAATTATACAACATTGTCAAAAAAAAGTCAAGCAACATAACATTTGCCGAAAAAAGCGCCTAAATATCATAATTTTGCGGCTATATATCAAATTTGCAAGGCGCTTAAAGCTTACCCAAACTTAAAAATATCACTGCAAATAGCTCTTGCATTTATTTAAAGTTTGTTGTATAATCATTGTGGATAATTATTATCCTATTACGTTTGTGGGGAGTTTTATGTTTAAAAGCCTAAAGGAAGATATTGCAGTAATCAAGGAGCGTGACCCTGCGGCACGCAATACGCTTGAAATTCTGCTGACATATTCAAGCTTAAAAGCAATACGTTCATACCGCAAGGCGCACTGGTTTTACAACCGAGGTTTTTTCACCGTCGCACGGATAATTTCGCAGCACGCAAGGAATAAAACGGGAATCGAAATTCACCCCGGCGCACAAATCGGAAAAGGACTTTTTATCGACCACGGCATGGGCGTTGTCATAGGCGAAACCGCAATAATCGGCGACAACTGCCTTATATATCAGGGCGTGACCTTAGGCGGCACCGGCAAAGACAAAGGCAAGCGCCACCCGACTTTGGGCGACAATGTTCTCGTTGGCTCCGGCGCAAAGGTGTTAGGTCCGTTTAAGGTCGGAAACAACGTAAAAATTGCGGCAAACGCCGTTGTTTTAAACGCTATTCCCGATAATTGCACCGCTGTCGGCGTGCCCGCAAGGATAGTAAAGCAAAACGGCGAAAAGGTAAGCACGAAAAAGGTTACGCAGGAAATCGACCAAATTCACATTCCCGACCCCGTTTCACAAGAACTTTGCAAAATGCAGTTTGAGCTTGAAAGGCTCAGCGCCAAGGTTGCATCTCTTGAAAAAAACAATTCGGAAAACTAAAAAGAATAAACGAAAGGAACTTTTTAAATATGCAGTTATACAATTCGCTTAGCAGAAAAAAAGAAGAATTTATCCCGAGATTTGACGGCAGAGTAAGTATGTACACCTGCGGCCCCACGGTTTATCATTATGCGCATATCGGCAATCTGAGAAGCTATATCATGGAGGATATTCTCGAAAAATATTTGGTTTATTCGGGACTTGACGTCACCCGTGTTATGAACATAACCGACGTAGGTCACCTCACAAGTGACGGTGACACCGGCGATGACAAAATGCTTAAAGGCGCAAAGCGTGAGAATAAAACCGTGCTTGAAATCGCAAAATTCTACACCGACGCTTTTTTTGAAGACTGCCGCAAATTGAACATCAAAAAGCCCGAGATCGTTGAACCCGCAACAGGCTGCATTGATGAATTTATCAAGGTTATCGAAAAGCTTTTGGAAAAGGGATTTGCCTATATCGCAGGCGGAAATGTATATTTTGATACCTCGAAACTTGAACAGTATTATGTTTTTAACGATTTTAAAGAAGAAGATCTTGCCGTCGGCGTGCGTGAGGGCGTTGAAGAAGACGAAAACAAACGCAACAAGGCAGATTTTGTTCTGTGGTTTACAAAATCCAAATTCGACGACCAGGAGCTTAAATGGAACAGCCCCTGGGGCATAGGATATCCCGGTTGGCACATTGAATGCTCATGTATCAGCATGAAGCATTTGGGTGAATATCTCGATATCCACTGCGGAGGAATCGACAATGCATTTCCTCACCACACAAACGAAATTGCCCAGTCCGAGGCATATATCGGCCATAAATGGTGCAATTACTGGTTTCACGTTCTTCACCTCAACACAAACAGCGGAAAGATGAGTAAATCAAAGGGCGAATTTCTCACCGTGGCTCTGCTTGAATCCAAAGGCTACGACCCGATAGCCTATCGGTTCTTCTGCCTTTTGTCCCATTACAGAAAATCGCTCGTTTTCAGCTATGAAAATCTCGATAACGCCGCACTTTCGTATTCAAAGCTTGTTTCAAAAATCGCTTTGCTCGATTTTGATGATAAAAATACAGATTCCGCCGTATTTGATGAGCTTAAATCGAAATTTACCGCCGCACTCGATAACGACCTTAACACATCGCTTGCAATCACGGCAATATACGATGTTTTAAAAGCAAAAACAAATGACGGCACAAAGCTTGCGCTTATTGCCGATTTTGACAAGGTTTTGTCCCTTGATTTGATAAACCGTGCTCAAAAAGCAAAATCCGCAAATGCCGAATTTGAAATACCCGATGAAATCGCCGCTTTGGTTGAGCAAAGAGCGCTTGCGAGAAAAGCGGGAGATTTTGCAAAAGCCGATGAATTGCGTGATAAAATCATGCAAAAAGGATATATCATAAAGGAAACAAGACAGGGCACAGTCGTAAAGCCTGCCGACATGGGATAAAACGCAATGAAAAAAACACTAAACAGAAAATATATGATTACGGCTCTCGGCGTTATCATGGGCGTTACCGCAGTTATTTCGATACTGTTCGGCATACTTTCCGCCATGGTTGACAGCGATAAAACATATATCGATGTAAGCGACATTGAGCTTGTTCAATGCAACCAAATAGAAAACGGCGCTCCGATTGCGATCATCACCACGTCAATGGGCGAGATAAGAGCCGTGCTTTATCCGGAATATGCCCCGAAAACCGTTGAAAATTTCGTTTCGCTTGCAAACGAGGGATTTTATGACGGAACGTATATATATTCCGTTTCAAAAAACCGCCAGATAGTTGCCGGAGCGGAAAATCCCGACGGCACGGGAAGCGATGAAAACGACAAAGGCTTTGCTTCGGAAATTCACAGCAATTTGTGGCCTTTTAAGGGCGCATTTCTTTCGCTGACATATCAGGGCAATCTTTGTGATGACGGCACAACCGCTTCGGGAAACAGATTTGTCGTTTGCTCAAGCGTGACGATTGACGATGACGTGAGAGAATCGCTGCTCGGAGAAAGTGACGAAACAATTCTTGCCGATGCGTTTGAAAAAATGGGCGGCATACCGGCATACAGCCAAACCGCAACCGTTTTTGCCCAAACCTATGAGGGTTTTGACGTGCTTGATGCGATACTTTCCGTTGAAACCTCGGAAAACGTTCCGAAAGAGGACATCATAATCGAAAGTATCGTTATTTCGGAATACTCCGGAAAAACAGACAAAGGGGCGGCTTCAAATGCGCAATCTTAAAGTAACGGCAGCCTTTAAGGGCACCGATTATCACGGCTTTCAGCGCCAATCGGGCGTTAAAACCGTTCAACAAACGCTTGAAGAAGCAATCGGCAGCGTGCTCAACGAAAGCGTCACCGTTTTCGGCTGTTCACGCACGGACAAGGGCGTTCACGCTAACGAATACTGCTTTAATCTGAAAACCGAAAACCCCATTCGCCACAGGAATTTTCTGCGTGGTATAAACGACCGCTTGCCCGATGATATCTCGCTTCTTTCATGCGAAGACGCACCGCTTGATTTCCACGCAAGGTACGATACAAAGGCAAAAGAGTATGTTTACCTTATACACAACAGCGAAAGCAAAAATCCTTTTGAAAAAGATCTGTCCGTGCACTATCGCCGACCGCTGGACACGGAACTTATGCAAATCGGCTGCAAACACTTTATCGGCACACATGATTTTCTCAGCTTTTGCTCGAAAAACGGCGAAAAGGAAAATACAGTACGCACAATATACAAATTCGATATAGAAAGAAACGGTTCTGCCGTAAAAATGACAATTTGCGGCGACGGGTTTCTCTACAATATGATAAGGATCATGGCAGGCACGCTTTTTTGGATAAACGAGGGCAGGCTTACCCCCGAAGATATCCCTCGCATACTAAAAGCCGGGGACAGGAAATTTGCAGGCAAAACAGCGCCCGCTCACGGTCTGTATCTGAACAGGGTATTTTATTGACGCTCCTTGGCAGAAAGGCAAAACAATGGCACAAAATACGGATATAAATGATATCAGAAAGCAAAAAAGGCGTGAACGTGCACTGAAAAAGCTGCTTATTGCGCTGTTTGTTGTGCTGGCGATTATTTTTATATATGCAAACAGAAACAGATGGTTTCACAAGCTTGAGGGCATAGGCTCGAAATACGAAGACGCGCTCGACACCGATGAAAGTTTTCCCATAACGATTTCAAAGGGCGCACATTATAAGCTTGAAATGTGCGGCAACTCAATCGTGGTGCTCGGAAACACAAGCTTTAAGGTATACTCGGAAAACGGTACCCTTTGCTCCAACTTTCAGCACGCATATACTTCGCCTGCGGTCAAAACCACGTCCAAACGCATTCTTGTTTATGACAGCGGCGGAGTCAAATTCAGAGTTCATTCCGAGGACGGTGAAATATACGAAAAAACAACAGACGGAAATATTCTGCTTGCACGAATCAGCGATGAGGGCTATGCCGCAGTTGTGACAACAAGCGATATGTATGTCTGCACGCTTTATGTATATGACGACAAAGGCAAAAGCATTTACACCAGAGGATGCACAAACAAAATTACCGACATTACTTTCAAAAAAGATTCGCAAGGCTGCTATGCAACCTATGTTGACGTATCAAACGGCGTTCTCACAAGCGCAATCGATTATTATGATTTTTACGATAAGGCTCAAAGCTCGGATTCAAGCTTCGGTACAGTTACCCCGACGCTTGCCCTTGAAACGGTATTCTTTGAAAACGGCGGATATTCTGTTGTCGGTGACACGATAACCGTTTTCTACGATTCGCAAGGCAACGCCGAAAAGACATATTCATATGACAATGTGCCGACGGCATTTCTTGCCGACAAAAGCGGAAAAGTCGCTTTGCTTTTTGAAAATAAAGATATGCGCTGCTCGAATTTGATTCTTATGCAACAAAACGGCGATATCATAACGCTGACGTTGCCGCAAGGTTGCAGTGCATTGGCTTACCTTAACGGTGAAATTTATACAGCCGCCGACGGTGCTTTGATATCATATAAATTCGACGGCACTCTTTCAAAAAATATCGGTATTTCCGACAAATGCTCGGATATTGCGATAAGCGAAGATTATATATATATTCTAACATATGAAAAAATCGAAAAGATCGACCCGCTGTCGATTTCGGGTACTCAGCAAACGAAAGGCAGTTAAAATTTATGGCAAGCTCATTTTGGTGGTTTCTCGATGCACTGACAGCATCGGTAATCGTTATATCGGCATATTGCGGCGCTAAAAAAGGCTTTTTCGGCACACTTGCTTCAACGCTCGGCTGTGTTGTTTCAATGGCACTTGCGGTTGCGCTTTCCTCGCCGCTGAGCAAAACGGTTTACGATTCGTTTTTGCGTGATGATATAAGGCAGAAGGCAAGCGAAGCAATTTCCTCATACAAAGCAACGGAAGAAATTTCGCTTGCGCTCTCTTCAAATTACGAAGATGTTTCGATAACGAGCGAAGATGTATCAAAGGCGCTTGATAACCCCGAAAACATCAGCGAAAGCATTAACACGCTCATTTGCTCGGGCACCGGTCGTTCGCTTACCTTGCAGGAAACCGACAGACTTTTGCAAAACGCATTTGAATCGACTTTTTCCGGCAGGATAAACGAAACTCTGCCGTCATTTTGCATTCAAAAATTGCGTGAAGAAACCGAAAACAGCAGCGATATTCTTGCCGATACGGTCTATGCCGTTGTTTCGGGCAGCTCTCAAACAGCTGCGGAGTTTATCGAAACAACATATATAAAACCGGTTGTTTGTGCGGTTATCAAAACCTCTCTCATAATAATCATTTTTATTGTTATGTCGCTTGTTATTAACGCCGTTTCGGGATTTTTGCTTAAAGCGATTCTCCCGGAGCCCATCAAAACAGTCGATAAATTCGCAGGGTTTACGGTCGGTGCGTCGCTCGGTCTGATAATTGTAATAGTTATCGGAATGAGCATTGGCGCTCTTATAACCCTCAGCGACGGCAACTTGATTTTCCTCAACGAAACCACAATCGAAAAAACACATCTGTTCAAGCATATTATTTTGTAGAACAAAAATTTAAATTTAAAATGCGCAGCGCCAATATCAAAAGAAAACGGCGCTTTGAACGCAAACAGGAAAGGATACGGTGAATTTCAAAATGATGATGTGCACAAGATGCAAAAAGCGCCCGGCAACGGTTTTTATAACAACCGTTCAGGGCGAAAACAAAAAGAACGAGGGGCTTTGCCTTGTATGCGCAAAGGAACTTAACGTTCCGCAGATATCCGAATATATGCAAAAGCTTGGCATTTCCGATGATGAGCTTGAGCAATTTGCAGACCAAATGGCAGGCGCTTTTTCAAGCGACCCTATGGGTGATGACGACGGATTTGAAGCAGGCGGCGCAGGCACGTTTTCCCCGTTTATTCAAAATATTTTCGGTACCTCGCAGCCCGATAATCATAACGCAAAGCAAGACGAAAAAGATGCAAAAAAAGCCGAAAGAGCCGAAAAGGCCGAAAAAAAGCGCCTTAAATATCTCTCGTCCTACTGCACAAATCTCAGCCACAAAGCGGAAAGCGGCAAGCTTGACGCAATAATCGGCAGAGAAAAGGAAATTTCAAGAGTTATTCAAATTCTCTCAAGGCGCACAAAAAACAACCCCTGCCTTATCGGCGAACCGGGCGTCGGCAAAACCGCCATAGCCGAGGGAATTGCATTGAAAATCGCTTCGGGCGGCGTTCCGTTCAATTTGCGCAGCAAAAAGGTTTGGCTGCTTGATTTAACAGCTCTTGTTGCGGGCACGCAATTCAGAGGTCAGTTTGAAAGCAGGGTCAAAGGGCTTATCGACGAAGTAAAAAGAGAGGGCGACATAATACTGTTTATCGATGAGGTTCACAGCCTTGTGGGAACAGGCGATTCCGAGGGCAGTATGAATGCCGCAAACATTTTAAAACCGGCGCTTTCACGAGGTGAAGTGCAGGTTATAGGCGCAACCACTTTCGATGAATACAGAAAATATATTGAAAAAGACGGTGCGTTGGAACGACGTTTTCAGCCCGTTCCGGTAAACGAGCCGACTATTGACGAAACGATTGACGTTCTCCTCGGCATTCGCAAGTACTATGAGGATTTTCACCGAGTAAAAATCAGCGGCGAAATGATAAGACAGTGCGTTATCCTTTCCGAAAGATATATTCACGACAGATTTTTGCCCGATAAAGCCATCGATTTGCTTGACGAAAGCTGTGCCTGCGCCGAAATACGCAGCAAGGAGCTTGACGAATACAGCGAAGCCAAATCCAATCTCGAAAAATCCAATATACAGTTGAAAGAGCTTGAAGAACAGCCCTCGCCCGATTATGAGCACATTGCGAAAATCAAAGCCGATATTCTCAAATCGCAAGAAACCATCGACAGGCTCGAAAGCGCTGTTTCCGATATTTGCGTTACCGAAAACGATATCGCAAAGGTAATTGAGCTGTGGACGGGTATTCCCGCTAAAAAAATCGAACAGACGGAATTTGTAAAAATTTCAAATATCGGTGAAAGAATCAAAAAGAAAATCATCGGTCAAGATGAGGCTGTTGAGCTTGTGGCAAAGGCGGTCAAACGCACACGTGTACGCCTTTCAAAGCGCAAAAGACCCGCTTCGTTCATCTTTGTCGGCCCAACGGGCGTGGGCAAAACCGAGCTTGTAAAAGTGCTGTCAAACGAGCTTTTCGACAATGCCGACCCGCTTATTCGGCTTGATATGTCGGAGTTTATGGAAAAGCACGCCGTTTCGAGAATTATCGGCTCGCCTCCGGGCTATGTCGGCTATGACGAGGCAGGTCAGCTCACCGAAAAGGTTCGGCGCAAGCCTTATTCCGTGATTCTTTTTGATGAAATCGAAAAGGCTCACCCCGATGTTATGAACATTTTGTTGCAAATTCTCGACGAGGGAAAAATCAATGATGCGCAAGGACGCACTGTGAGCTTTGAAAACACCGTAATTGTCATGACTTCAAACGCAGGCTCTTCGGATAAATCGACAGGCTTGGGCTTTGCCAAAACAGCCGCCGATATTTCAAAAGAAAAAGCTCTTAAAGCTTTAAGCGACTTTTTGCGGCCCGAATTTTTGGGCAGAGTCGATGAAGTGGTTGTGTTCCGTCCGCTTGATATCAACGATTATAAAGAAATTTCAAGACTTATGCTTGAAGAAATGCGTGAGCCTTTGAATGAAAAGAAAATCACGCTTGAGTATACGGAGGACGTTTTATCTCTTATTGCCGAAAAAGCCTTTGGGCTAACCAAAAGCGGCGCAAGAGATATCCGCCGAATTTTGCGCAAAGAAATCGAAGATAAGGTTGCAAGCGTTATTATCGATTCAAATGCAATTTCAAGCATATGCATAAAAATCAACGGCAACGAATTTGAAGTTTCGGCGCAGTAAAAATATATAAAGGCGGAAATTTATTATGAACGACACCGCAGTAATAATCGTCAGCGCAGGCAAATCACAGCGGATGAACGGCATTGACAAGCAATTTGCGCAAATCGGCGGAAAAACCGTTATTGAGCAAAGCATTGCGGCTTTTGAAAAATGCGAAAGCGTTTTGCAAATTATCGTTGCAGTTTCGGAAAGCAACTTGCAACCGGTGCAAAATCTTATTGAAAAAATGCAAAATTCAAAGCCTATCGTTGTATGCCAAGGCGCCGAAACTCGCCAAAAAAGCGTTTTCAACGCACTGAAATATGTCGATAAGAACGCAAAATACATTGCCGTGCACGATGGGGCAAGACCGCTTGTAAGACCCGAGCACATTGAAAAAACCGTTAAAGACGCAAGGGTTTTCGGCGCAGCTGTGCTCGGCGTGCCGGTAAAAGATACGATAAAGGTCTGCGACGGCGGCTTTGTTAAGGATACGCCGCCGAGAAGCACCCTCTTTATCACTCAAACTCCGCAAATTTTCGCAAAAAGGATTTATTTTGAGGGTGTTGATTTTGCGCTTGAACACGGGCTTGACTTTACCGACGACTGTCAGCTTGTCGAAGCAATCGGCACAAAGGTATATATGACCTTGGGCGATTATGAAAATATAAAAATCACAACACCCGAAGATATCGCAATCGCAAATATTCTTTTTGAAAAAAGGAGTGAATGTATATGCGAATAGGTCATGGCTATGATGTACACAAAACCGATGAAAACCGCAGGCTGATTATCGGCGGAGTTGATATTCCCTGCAAATTCGGGCTGTATGGGCACTCTGACGCAGACGTTTTGACCCACGCCGTTATGGATTCGATTTTGGGTGCAATGGCTTTGGGCGATATCGGCAGGCACTTTCCCGATACAGACGAAAAATACAAAGGCGCAAACAGTATAAAACTGCTTGAATATGTCGGTGAGCTTATGCTGAAAAACGGCTATAAAATTTGCAATATCGACTCTACCGTGCTGGCTCAAAAGCCGAAATTAGCGCCTTATATCGACAATATGCGCCAAAATATCGCTTCTGCGCTGAAAATCGATATAAGTCTTGTCAGCGTAAAAGCAACCACCGAAGAAGGCTTGGGCTTTACCGGCAAATGCGAAGGCATTGCGGCACATTCGGTCTGCCTTATCGAAAAGCGATAGCCGATTTGCGGCATTGGCAAAAAGCCTCCCATTGGCATAAAATGCAATGGAGAACTGTTTTTTCATAGCAGCTTCACTCCGTGCATTTTGATGAAGGGAGGTTTTT
Source organism: uncultured Oscillospiraceae bacterium (assembly GCA_964490175.1). GTDB lineage: Bacteria > Bacillota > Clostridia > Oscillospirales > Ruminococcaceae > RGIG3077. The sequence goes on from CAZBAI010000016.1 coordinate 10,497, forward strand.
TCGCATTATGGCGGAAAATTACAGATATATGAATACTGCGGCAATCTTCGGAATGTCTTCACCGACGTTGGCATACAAAGCCAACAGCATATTGAAAGCAAACGGCTTTGAAAGCTCAATCGTCAAACTGGCAAACAGCGCAAGCGGCTGTGTTTACGGCGTTTCGGTCAAAATCGGCTCCGATGCGGCTTACAATCTGCTTAAAAACAGCGGCATTGAGCCTGCAAGCGTACAGAGGTGAATCGGGCATATGATAAATTTTGACAATGCCGCAACAACTTTTCCCAAACCTATGCAGGTTATCGAAGCTTTGCCGAAAGCGCTTGCAACTAACGGCGGAAACCCGTCAAGGGGCGGTCACAAGCTTGCGCTTTGCACTGCGGAAGCCGTATATTCCGCAAGGGCGAATGTTGCGGATTTTTTCGGAACCGTGCCCGAAAATGTCGCATTTACCTTAAACTGCACTTATGCGCTGAATATGGCGATAAAAGGCGTTATGGGCAAGAGCGGGCATATAATTATAAGCTCTCTTGAGCACAACTCCGTTTCACGCCCTGTATATGCACTTTCGAGAGAATCGAAAGTCAGCTTTTCGATTGCAAATGTGCATGATGACGATAAGGCAACATTACAAGAAGTTGAAAAGCTGATAAAGCCCACAACCAAAGCTTTGGTATTTACCTTGGCAAGCAACGTTACCGGTCAAATAACCCCATACAGACAAATCGGAGAAATTTGCAAAAGAAAAGGCATATGCTTTATAGCCGATGCTTCTCAGCTGTGCGGAGCAAGGCAAATTCGCATCGGCGAAAACGGCGACGGTATGGACATTATCTGCACATCGGGTCACAAAGGACTTTACGGTCCTCCCGGCACGGGTATTCTCGTTTCAAACGGAAAATACCCGATAAAGCCGATTATCGAGGGCGGAACGGGAACGGACTCCAAAAGCCTTGTGCAAGCCATTCGCCTGCCCGAGGCACTTGAAGCGGGCACAGTCAACACTTCGGGAATCATAGCTTTATCAAAAGGCATTGATTTTGTGAAAGACTACACCTGCGAAAGGATTTTCGATGAGGAAACAAAGCTTTGCGAACTGTTTATTGCAGGGCTTGAAAAAATCGACGGATTTAAGATATATCGCACTAAAGGCGCAAGCTATGCGCCGATAGTTTCGTTCAATTTCAAAGATATTTCGCCCGATAAGATCGCTTCTTATCTTGATTCAAACGGAATATGTACGCGTGCGGGATTGCATTGTGCGGCGCTTGCGCATAATCAGCTCAAAACCGCACAAGGCACAGTACGCTTTGCACCATCGGTTTTCAATAAAAAAGAAGAAGTTTTAAAAACACTGCGGATTTTGGAAAATACCGATAAAATTTTGTTGGAAAAATAACGTAAAAAAAATAAAAGGACTATTGAAAAGCACTGAAAAACGTGCTATAATAAGCCTAAAGACGAATCTTCGGCTTTTGTGATTTTTTTAAATCCGACACGGGATTTTGATAACAAATCGGGCAAAGCGCCCGATACATAAACCTACTGCGAGGGAAATTCAAAGAAATATGGAAATTATAAAGGATTTTCTGAATGTAATCTCAAACGTGGCAATGTCGATGACCTTTCGTGATATCATTGATATTGTTCTGCTCACTGCGGTTATATATATCTTAATAACATTTATGCGTGAAACAAGGGCGGCTCAGCTCATCAAGGGCATTTTTTTGTACTTGGTAGTATTTTTCGCCTGCCAGCAATTTGAATTGCGTGCAATGACCTACATACTCGAAAGCGCCCTCAGCGTTGGGTTGATTACGGTTGTAATCGTTTTTCAGCCCGAATTGCGCAGAGCGCTTGAACGTTTCGGCAGAGTAAGCTCAAACGTGCTTGCTTTCGGTGAGAACAGTGAGCGCAGTACGTTATGGCACATAGCGATAAACGAAATTACCGATGCCTGCGAAAGCCTTTCTGAAACCTCGACCGGCGCTTTGATCGTTCTCGAACGCACGACAAGGCTCGGCGAGCAAATCGAAACGGGTACCGTTATGAACGCAAAGCCCTCAAGCGAGCTGCTTTGCAACATCTTTTATCCCAAAACACCTTTGCACGACGGTGCGGTGATTGTCAGAGACGGTATGCTGCTTGCCGCAGCGTGTTATCTTCCCAAGCCCCAAAAAGAGGAGCTTATCAATAAACAGCTCGGCTCACGTCACAGAGCCGCTATCGGTATGAGTGAAAATTCCGATGCGGTAATTGTCGTGGTTTCGGAAGAAACAGGCGTTATCTCAATTGCGGAAAACGGCGAATTGACAAGGGGCTTTGATAAAGAATCACTGCGAAAAACACTTCGTGAGAAAATACAAATCGACCAAGGCGAAACGAAAAAAACAAAAAAACTTTTCAAATCCGATAAAACCACAAAGGATTGAACTTGCAAAATTGCCGCATCTGTTTTTAAAGCAATATGCGGCGGAACGGAGAATTTATGGCAAACTCACAGCTGCACGACAACAGAATATTCAATTATTTGAAGAAAAATGCGGCGGTTCTTATCATCTCGCTGGTTGCGGCGATATTGGTTTGGTTCATCATCTCAATCAACGTCTTTCCCGATATGCCGAAAACCATTGAAAATGTAGCCGTTGAGCAGATATCGCTTGACGGAACAATAGCCGGCGCTATGAATCTCAGCGTAGTTTCCGCAGATATTCCGTCAACGGTAGATGTAAAAATCCAAGGCGCACGAACAAGAATCGGCGATATCACAGCCGATAGGCTTAAAGCAAGAGTTAATGTCGGTGATGTCAAAGCGGCGGGCAAATACACTCTCGATATCGTCATTGAAAGCACCGAGGGCATTGAATTTGAAACCACTTATGTTTCCGTGCCGACGGTGAATGTCGAATTTGACGAAATAATCACAGTGTCACTTCCCATTGACGAAATCAGCATATCACAATTGCAGTTTGCGCAGGATTTATATTACGACAAAGAGGACATAACGGTTGAGCCGGAGGTTGTTGAAATCAACGGTCCGAAAAGCGTTATCGAGCGCATAGGCAAAATTGTCGTTGCTCCCGAAAGCGAAAACGAAATTTCCGAATCCACAAACATTTTAACAAACAACGTTCAGCTTTATACGGCAGACAATTCGCTGATAGATTTAAGCTCGGGCAAGCTAAATCTGCAAAATGAAGGCTTTTACGTCAACATCAACTTAAGCGTCAAAAAGACCTTGCCGATAAAGCCGAAAATCGTGAACACAAGTTCTGTCACCGCAAGTTTCGACATTGCTACGCTTGAGGGCAAATATTCGCTCAGCGTTGACGAAATCACCCTGATAAGCGATGATGACTTTATTCGTGAGCTTAGCGAAATTGAAACCGAAGAAATAAACCTTTTGGATATTGAACCCGGTAGCGTTATCGAAGTGCCCTTAAGCATACCCGATAACTGCGAAAACCTCTCGGGTGTCACATCGGTGCGTGTCACTTTCAATCTTGATGATTACAGCGTAAAAAACATGAGCAGTATTTCATGCTCGAATATTGTGGTGAAAAATTTGCCGTCACAATATGACATAAACTTTATCACCAACAGCGTTTCCGTAACGCTTGTAGGCCCTACCGACGAGCTTTTCGGCGACGAGCCTATAACAGCGCTCGATATATCGCTTTATGTCGATTTCAGCAAGGAAGAAAGCATACTCGGCTCACGCAGCATACCCGTTACGGTTTCAATTTCGGGCAAAAATGCGGTTTGGGCGGCAGGCGACACAAGCAAATATATCGTTTCGGTCGATGTTTCAAAGAAAAGCGACGCCGTAAGCGCCGACTAAATTGCAAAAAATCAAGTATTTTTCTCAATGTACGGTAAATAATAACTCCGCAGAGTATTTTTTCGGATTTACTCTGCGGATTTTATTTTCGGGAATGATGCAATGTTTTTCGTATTTTCGGTTGGCGGCAAAAAAATGGCGTCAAGCTTGTTTTATGCCCTTTCACGGTATTTCGATACAACCTTTTTTGACGGCGAAAAAATATTAAAAAAGGGCACGGGAAGACGAATATTTCTTATAAGCTCGAAAAAAGCCATATCATCATCACTGCCACATATAACCGTATTTTCCGAAAACTATAAAGGCGATATTCCGATGCTTTGCAAAAACGCCATATCCATAGTTTCTTCCGACAACAAACAATTGCTGCTTTGCCTTTCTAAAACAGCTTCGTGCGCTGTAACCTGCGGAATGAGCGCAAAAGATACAATCACCTGCACAAGCATTATCGAAAAGCGTGCGGTGATTGCAACTCAACGCTGTCTGACGGATATCTGCGGCAAATGCCATCTGCCGTCGGAATCGCCCTTTGAAATAAACGATAATTGCGATATATACGGCGCAATGGCGCAATTTGCACTGCTGACACTCCTCGGAGTTAATATTTAATCTCTTGATATCACCATGCAGATATGATATAATTTCATTGTTTAAATTTATCATATATCAAAAGGAATTACCGATGATGAAACTGAATTTAAAAAAATATCTACTCTCGCTTATGGCGCTTGTTTGTCTTATAGCATTTTCGGGCTGTGCGGATTCAGCCTTGCAAAGTGCCGATTCAAACCAAAATGCTGTTACAACAACGGCAAATGAAACTTCATCGGCAAACGATTCAAGCCAAAGTACCGCAACAATAACGGAAAGCACAAATATCACCCAAACCGAAAACGCAACAACAACTGCGGCAAATGCAACTTCGTCGGCGGATAATTCAGGCACTGCAACGCTTGATTTTAACGCCTCCTACACATCAAAAAACGATGTTGCGCTTTACATATACACATACGGTTGCCTGCCCTCAAACTTTATAAGCAAAAATCAGGCACGTGAGCTTGGCTGGCAAGGCGGCTCGCTTGAACCGTTCGCTCCCGGCAAATGCATAGGCGGCGATTATTTCGGCAATTATGAGGGACTTTTGCCCGAAAGTAACGGGCGCAAATATACCGAATGCGATATCGACACCCTCGGTGCTTCAAGCCGAGGCGCAAAGCGAATTGTTTTTTCAAATGATGGGTTGATTTATTATACCGAGGATCATTACGAATCTTTTGTGCTTCTTTACGGGGAGGAATAAGCAATGCTTCACATTATATTCAGCGGCGGATTTATCGCCGATAAGGCGCAGCTTCACGCACATTTAAAAAAAGCTTTGAATCTTCCGCAGTGGTACGGCGAAAATCTTGATGCGCTTGCCGACTGTTTGGGCGATATTTCAAGCCAAACCGCAATTACTGTTTTGGGGATTGAAAAGCTCGAAAACACTTTGGGAAGCAAATATACTCAATCGTTTAAAACCGTTTTGAAAACGGCTGAAAAATCCAATCCCAATATACATATATACATCTAAATCAAAAAGCCCCTTAAAGACGTTTTCCGTTAAGTCTTAAGGGGCTTGATTTCACCTTGTTTCAGCTGTTTTTTCGACCATATCGTATGTGAAAGTTTCTTCAAGCATTCGCATATTTTTTACATCAAATTCAGGCTCGACATAATTTTCGATATAATCAATCGCTTCTTCGGGCGTATCGCAAAATTGATAAAGCACACGGCAGGCAGGCTTGATGAAATGGCTCTCGATTGCCGCTTCAATCAAATCCCGCATATTGTCATAATAATGATTTGTATTAAGAACGACTATCGGCTTTGAATGGCGCTTTAGTTGCTTTAACGTGAGTATTTCGTAAAACTCTTCAAATGTGCCGAAGCCGCCGGGCGTCATGATAAAAGCGTCGGCTCTGTCCTCCATGGTTTGCTTGCGCTCACGCATAGTTTCGGTAAAAATCATCTCGGTGCATTTGTCATACAAAACGCCGTCAACATTAAAAAATGACGGAGCTACGCCGATTATCTCGCCGCCTCCCTTAGCAACGCCTCTTGCGGCGGCACCCATAAGTCCCTGTGCTCCTGCCCCGAAAACAAGCCCATGCCCTTTTTTTGCCATCATTTCACCGAGCTTTTCAACCTCGGAAATATAAATCGAATCAATCGCATTGCTTGATGCGCCGTATACACAAATATTCATAAATGTTACCTCCTATTTTTGCTGTGTTTTTAATATATGATAAAACCGCACCAACATTATACCATTATTTTATATAAAAATCAAGACAAAATCTCTTGGATTTTAGTCAAAAACGAGCCTTAAGTGACAATTTTTCAGCACAATAATTGATAAAAATGACGAAATTTATTTTTATCACGGCAAATGGTATTGTGCATACGATAATAATATGATATAATAATATGATTCTTTATTTTTATATGTAAACGGTGGTTTTTATGACGCAGGAAAAACAGCTTCGCTTTGACAATATCAAATCAATGATAGGCAACACGCCTTTACTTGAAATTTCACTGAAATTCAAAGGACAAATGCGAAAAATATATGCCAAGGCGGAATATTTTTCGCTTTCGGGCAGCATTAAGGACAGGGTTGCATACTATGTTCTCAAAAAGGCGTATGAAACAGGCAAAATTTGCGAAAACGACATCATTGCCGAAGCCACAAGCGGAAATACGGGCATTGCATTTTCGGCAATCGGCAGATATTTAGGTCATAAGGTCGTTATATATATGCCCGATTGGATGAGCCGTGAACGCATTACGCTTATGGAAAGCTTCGGTGCGCAGGTTCGCCTTGTTTCCAAAGAAGAGGGCGGATTTTTAGGCTCGATTCAAATGACCGAAGAACTGGCGGCAAAAGGCGGAGTGTTTTTGCCCAAGCAGTTTTCCAATAATGATAACACAATGGCGCATTATCACACAACGGGTGATGAAATTTCACGCCAGCTCAAAAGCTTAGGTCTTGTCGCCGATGGATTTGTTGCGGGGGTCGGCACCGGCGGAACGGTCATGGGCGTTTCCAAAAGGCTTAAAGAAGATAACCCGAATATGGCAATGTTTCCGTTAGAGCCGCTAAATTCCCCTACCCTTTCAACCGGATATAAGGTCGGCAAACACCGAATACAGGGTATTTCCGACGAATTTATTCCCGATATTATGGACCTGTCTCAGGCACATTCCGTTGTGTCGGTTGATGATATCGATTCGATTATCATGGCACAAATGCTTTCAAAAACATTCGGCATAGGCGTCGGAGTTTCAAGCGGTGCAAACGTTTTGGGCTGTCTTATCGCACAACAGCGGCTCGGCGAAGACGCAGTTGTCGCAACCGTATTCGCAGACGATAACAAGAAATATCTTTCAACCGATTATTCTCACACGTTTGAGCCTAAGGAAGGATACCTTACAAAATATATTGAGCTTGTAGATGTAAAAGCTGTAAAATAAACGAAATTTGGTGACATAATGAGTATTTATTTTGACAATGCGGCAACGACAAAACCTTGCGATGAATCGAACAGGGCGATGCTTAAAGCGCTCGGCGAAAGATGGGGCAACCCATCATCATTGCACAAAATGGGTATCGAAGCACAGGAAACCGTGGAAAATTCCCGAAAGGCGCTCGGTGCCGCTTTGGGTTGCGAAAGCGATTGCGTGTATTTCACCTCCGGCGCTACGGAAAGCAATAATACCGCAGTTTTGGGCGCCGCCAAGGCACACGGAAAGCGCCGCAAAAAAATCGTAACAACCTGCGTTGAGCACCCATCGGTCAGTGAAGCGATGAAACTTTTGGAAGCAAACGGCTACGAAATTGTAATAATCAGTGCCGCAAGCGATGGCGAATTTTGCTTTGAAGATTTTATCGGCGCTGTTGATGATGACACCTGCCTTGTAAGCTGTATGCTTGTAAACAACGAAAACGGCTTAATATTGCCGGTGAAAAAGGCTTTTAATTCAATCAAGCGGCTTTATCCGCATATAATCACCCACACAGACGCCGTTCAGGGATTTTTAAAAGTCCCGTTTAAAGCAAGCGAGCTTAATGCCGACCTTATTTCGCTGAGTGCGCATAAAATCAGAGGGCCGAAAGGCGTCGGCGCACTTTATATCAAAAAAGATGTGCGAATCTCTCCCCACATTATCGGCGGCGGTCAGGAAAGCAAAAAACGCAGCGGAACGGAAAATGTTCCCGCAATTGCGGGGTTTGGCGCTGCCGTGCGTGTAAATATGGCAAGCGCAAACGAAAACGCCGCCAAAGCTTCAGAACTTAAATCGGTTCTTTTCCGCAGCCTTATGCGGCTTGACGGCATAAGCTTTAACAGCGGCACCGAAGACAGCTCGCCATATATCGCAAACTTTTCGGTAATGGGCGTTCGCTCTGAAATAATGCTGCATTATCTTGAAGAAAAGGATATTTTCGTTTCCAGCGGCTCTGCCTGCTCAAAGGGCGCAAAAAGCTCTGTACTGAAAGGCTTCGGTCTTTCCGATGACCGTATCGACAGTGCACTTAGGGTCAGCTTCAGTGCAGACAATACAGTCGGAGAGGTAAAAGTTCTCTGCAATGCCATTGCCGACGGTATTGCAAGGTTCAGGAAACAGTGAGGTATATATAAATGAAAGAAATCGTTCTCGCCAAATACGGTGAAATTGCCCTTAAAGGGCTTAACAGAAACACATTTGAGGATATACTTATTAAAAATATCCGCCGCAGAATTTCGCCTTTCGGCAAATTTTCAATAACAAAAGCCCAATCCACAATATATATAGAGCCTAACGAAAACCTCAGCGCCGATGAGCTTATCGAAAAGCTTTCCAAGGTTTTCGGCATTTCAAAGCTTTGCAAAAGCGTTGTAGCCCCGAAAGATTTTGACGAAATTTGCAATATTTCGCTTGAATATTTAAGCGAAACGCTTGAATATGCGAAAACATTTCGTGTTTCGGCAAAGCGTGCGGATAAAAAATTTCCTTTAAATTCGCCCACAATATGCGCCGAGTTAGGCGGTCGCATTCTCGAAAAATATCCTCACCTTTCGGTTTCGCTTGATAACGCCGAGGTCGATGTCATTGTCGAAATTCGTGATACAAACGCATATATTCATGCCGGCAAAATCGACGGCGCAGGCGGATTGCCAATCGGATCAAGCGGCAATGCAATGCTGCTCCTCTCGGGGGGAATCGACAGCCCCGTTGCCGCATATATGATGGCAAAGCGTGGCTTGCACATTTCAGCCGTGCATTTTGTCAGCCCGCCGTACACCTCGGAAAGAGCACGCCTTAAAGTTGTAAAGCTTTGCGAAAAACTTACGGGATATTGCGGAAATATAATGCTTTTCTGCGTGCCGTTTACCGAAATTCAAGAGGCCATCAGAGATAACTGCCCGACTGAATATTTCACGATTATCATGCGCCGTATTATGTTTGATATTGCGCAAAGAATCGCCGAAAAAGATGACTGCCTTGCGCTTATCACCGGCGAAAGCGTCGGTCAGGTTGCCAGCCAAACCATGAAAGCAATGGTCTGCACCGATGCGGTTTGCCATATGCCCGTTTTGCGCCCCGTTGTCGGAATGGACAAAACCGAAATTATCGATATTGCCCGAAAAATCGATACATTTGAAACATCTGTTCTGCCATATGAAGACTGTTGCACCGTATTTACGCCCAAACACCCGAAAACCAAGCCCTCGCTTGAAGAAATTGAAAAAGGGCAAAATGCATATAATTTTGAGCCTTTAATTGTTCAAGCAGTAGAAAATACGGTTGCCGAGCTTGTCCGAATATCTTGAATTTTAAAATTTCAACTGCAATTATGCACAAATTTTGATATATATATTTGTACAAAACAGCGAAAGAATCACACTTCTCTCGCTGTTTTCGTTTTTTATCAAACTTGACAAAACGGTTACACAGTGGTACAATGTGGTTACAAATCCGCAAAATCGCATTGCGGCAGTACATTTTTTGTTAATTTTATGTTTTGTATTTAAACATAGTTTTTTGGTGAATGTGTGAAAAATCGAGCTGAAGTGTTATCCAAAAAGGGTTATTTGCCCAAACATACCCCCGAAAATCTTGACAAAGCGGTTACAGATATAGTAAAATTATTGTTAAAGAAACGCTTAAAAATCGCCACTGCCGAAAGTTGCACGGGCGGTATGATAAGCCAGCTTATCACAAGCGTGCCGAATGCTTCCGCCGTTTTTGATATGGGCGTGTGCACTTATGCCAACAGTGCGAAAATGCGCTTGCTCGGCGTGAGCTCGCAAAGCCTTGAAAATTACGGTGCAGTCAGTTCGCAGGTTGCCCTTGAAATGGCAAAAGGCATTAGGCTTGCCGCCGAAAGCGATATCGGCGTTTCCGTAACCGGAATTGCCGGCCCCTCGGGAGGGACGGTGCAAAAACCTGTCGGCACGGTTTATTGCGGTTTTTCTTATGCCGATACCGAATTTGCCTGCCTTTTAAATCTTTGTGAATTAAATCTTTGCGATAGGCAGGAAATTCGCAAATACACCTGCCAATGCGTTTTTGAAATTTTAAACGAGCTTATCTCGGATAACGAGTAATAATTCGATATGAACAAACATATAAATCAAGAAAAGGACAGCCCGATTTCGCTTAAATCACTTGTAGCCTGCGTTGCGGCAATTGCCGTTGTCGGCATTTGCGTTTCATGCAGCAGCGGCGATAAATCGCAGTCTGTATCCGAAAAAGCGCTGTCCGAAACAACAACTGCACCGGTTAGCACGGCAAATGTAACAACTACGACCGCTTTCAGCACTGCCGACGCTCCGCAAATTGAGCTTTCCGATGAGGCAAGCGCACTTTTAGCAACCAACCCCGACAATATCGGGCGAATTTATATCGACGGAACAAACATCGACTACCCCTTTACCCAGTGCCTTGATAATTCATATTATTTGGAAACCGACTTTTTCGGCGATTATTACAGATACGGCACGGTTTATGCCGATTACCGTTGCAATTTCGGCGCCAATGAGGCGCTTCAAAGCGATAATCTCGTTCTTTACGGTCACCACACCGCTTTGAATGATTATTTTTCGCAGCTGCACTATTATAAAAACGATATCGAATTTTACAAGCAGCACCCCATCATTGAAATTAAATCAAATTATAAAACCTATTATTATAAGATTTTTGCGTATATGATAACAAACGCATATGAAAAAGACGGACCTGTATTCTACTACCACACGTATCATGATTTTGACTCGCAGCAGGATTTTGATTGGTATGTAAACGAAGTGCAGAAACGTTCGCTTATAATCAGCGATGTTGATGTTGAATACGGCGATAAATTGCTTACGCTTTCAACCTGCACTGTTGAATTTGAAGATTCACGGTTTGTTGTATATGCACGCCGCTTGCGTGACGGCGAAGATGAATTTGCCGGCGTGGAAAGCGCATATCTCAACCCGAATCCGCTGATGCCGGATACCTATTACAGAATATACGGTGGAAAATACATAGAAAATTATGAGAATTAAATTTTTCAATATATTTATGAGAGGATACACATTTTAAATGAAGAAGCTTTTACCGCTCAGGTCGCTCATACCCGTGCTTGTAATGACCGTTCTTTACGGTCTTGCATTCACATTTGTGGGCACTGTCGGCGGAGATGACGATTCGGCGCATATCAGCGAAGGCTCGGTTAAAATATCAAACGAGTACTACGCAGGAAATGTCAAAATCAACACGCCTGTGTTGACCACGACTGCCCCCGAACAGGACTATGCGGAATATGTGGTAATGACGTGGAATAAATCTTATGCCGATGATGACCTTTTTAAGGCACTTGTCACCACCACTGCCGCTCCGACTGCGACCGAAACACAAACCACAACAACCGCTGTGACAACTTCGGTTGTTTCAACACAGGCCGCTCCCGAGATTACAACCACAGCACCTACGCAGTCATCACCCGTTGAGGACACATCAACTGCCGACGCACCCTCGATTTACGGTGCGGGCTTTACCTTTAAAACTTATGGCTACGGTCACGGTTGCGGTTTGAGTCAAAACGGCGCAAATTATTTTGCAATTTACGGCGGATATGACTACGCTCAGATTCTTGCCCACTTCTATCCCGGCGCAACACTTGCCGACACCGGTATTACAGGCGATGAAATCATCACGGTAAACGGCGTTTCCGGCAGGGTTATCGACATTATCTCAATGGTCTGCAACCAAGAAGTCGGACCGAGCTTCCACCCCGAGGCAATCAAGGCACAGGCTGTTGCGGCATATACGTTTGTTATGTATAACGGCGGCAGTACAAGCGGCTTGGGTATGCGTGCAAACCCGCCCGAAAGTATTGTAAATTGTGTAACCGAAGTTCTCGGTCAGGCTCTGTTCTATGACGGCAAATACATTCTTTCGCAATTTTACGCTTCAAGCGGCGGTGCTTCGGCATCCTGCAAGGATATTTTTACCTCTGACCTGCCCTATTTGAGAAGCGTTGAATGCCCGTATGACGAGCTTTATGACCCGCACTACGGCACGGAAACAACCTTTACAGCCGAGCACGTAAAGAGCGTGCTTGAAGCCAAACTCGGCATTACGCTTTCAAGCGACCCCGCAAATTGGATAACTTTCACCGAGGGCGACGGCGGATATATCGCCTCGGTAAATATCGACAATCAAGTTACGGTCAAAGGTCAGCGTTTCCGAAGCTTTTTCGGATTAAAGTCGGCGAACATGGAAGTTTTCTACACTCCTGCCGATCAAAATACAGCTCAATAACAAAAAATCAAGGCACTTTTGAAACGATTCAAAAGTGCCTGTTTTAACACACGAAAGGCGTAATAAAATGGCAAAAGGACGTGCGCAATGCATTGTTATCAGAAACGGCAAATTTCTTGCCGCAAAGCACCGTGAGGGCAACAAAGAGATTTATGTTGTGCCCGGCGGTCAAATAAACGACGGCGAATCGCCCGAGAGTGCCGCACTGCGTGAGCTTTTTGAAGAAGCCAACGTTAACGGCACAATTGTTAAAAAGCTTGCCGAATATTCAAACGCTTTCAGCAAAAACAAGCTTTTTTACAGCTTTCTTGTAGATATCGGCGACCAAACACCTTCTTTAGGCTACGACCCCGAAAATATCGGCGACCCTAAGCTTGTCGGAATCGAATGGAAAGCTTTAAGCGAAATATCGCAAAAAAGCAGAATGTATTTTTTTGCGGCAGGGCTTGTTGCAATTCCCGAATTTGTCGGCGAAATCGACAAATGGACAGACGATATCGATTATCCTAAAACCAATACATAAACACATAAACAAAGCTTCGACACTGCTTAAAGTAATGCCGAAGCTTTAATTTTATTTTGCGTTCTTTTTCAGTTTTCGCTTTTGACCGAGATTGAGCGAAATGGTAAATATTTTATCCGAAGTAAACAGCTTGACGGCAAAAAACATACATACAGCCAAAAACACAAGCTGATAGAAAAATCCCGCCCAGTAAACGCCCATGTTGCCGAAGTTGATGTTGCTTATTGCCGTAAATGTGTGCGTAAAGGGAATTGCCCATGCGATATAACGCAATATGGCAGGTTCAACGGTGTTGATATCAATAAACAGCGATAACATATACGGAATCATCGTGAGAACGGTTATCGGCAAAATCATCGTCTGTGTTTCCTTTGCGTCGCTGACAAGCGCACCCAAAATCAGCGAAACCGAAAGCGAAATCAAAATGCTTACAAACAGCTGCAAGCCGACAAGTATGTAATCCGCAATGCCCATATTAAGCCCAAGCTGTTCGATAACGCTCTCGCTCGTCTGAATTTCGGCGGTCAAATCGCCTTGTATATCGGTAACGCTCTTCATATAATTTCCAAAGCCTATCATATACACAAGGGCGTTAAGCAAAGCGACAATTGCCGCAGCTGTCATTTTTGCGCCCAAAACCGAAAGGCGTGAAACAGGTGCGGAAAGAAGCGTTTCAAGCGTTTTGTCAAGCTTTTCGGTTGCCACGGCGTTAATTATCATCTGCGAAGCCATGATAACAAGCACAAACACAACAATCGGTATTAAAATTCCCTGCGACATCATGTGACTTTGAATCTGCGTTGATGAAACGTTTGCGCTTTTGCCGTTTACAACAGTATATTCGTCAACGCCGACCGGCATACTGATAAATTCAAGTTCTTCAATTGCAATTCCGTATTGACCTGTCATAACGGTGGTGAAAATAGCCTGCTGTATAATAGATACCGCCGATGCCGAATCAATCGAATTTATCGCACTCATCATAGAGGCATTGTTTACCCTGCTGATATATTCGATATCGGCGGCTTGCTTATCTTTGAGAATCGACTTTGTAAAACCCTGCGGAATAATTATTATGTAGTCTGCCTCGGCGTCATCAAGCAATTTTGCCTTGTCATCACTTGAATTGGCTTTAAGCTCAACATTATATCCCGAAAGTTCGATTTGATTTATCAAATCCGATGTAAATTCGGTATTATCGTCATCACATATTGCAACGCTGCCTTTTTCGGCATCAGTCGAATCTTCCATGGCATTGCCCATAAACTCACCCAAAACAGAGAGTATGATGAGCATTGCCGCCATTGTTATAACGGTTTGAAAATTCAAAAGCTCCTTAAGTTCTTTTTTAAGCAATGTCAGAAACTTCATTAGAGCTCACCACCCTTTCAAATACCTCTTCAAGATTATTGCAGCCGTATTTTTCTTTTAATTCATTCGGTTTTCCGACAACGTGCAGTTTGCCGTTTGATATAATTCCAACCTTGTCCGACACAAACTCAATCTCCAACATATTATGTGATGAAAGCAAAAACGACATTTTTTCCTCGCTTGCCAAACGTTTGATGAGCTTGCGGATTTCAATTGCATTGATTACGTCAAGCCCCGAAGTCGGCTCATCGAGAATCGCCAGTTTCGGTTTTGTCATAACCGCCCTTGCAAGCAAAAGTTTTCTTATCATGCCACGTGAATAACTGCCGATTTTATCGTCAAGCCTTTCGCCTAAAGCGCATATTTCCTGCGCACGCCTGACATATTCTCTTGATTTGTCAAGATCGCTTGTAAAAATCCCCGCCATAAAGTTCAAATAGCCGTTGCCCGTCATATTTTTATATGCGCCTGCTTCATCGGGGAGATATGTAATATTCTCTCTCACTTTAGAAGGCTCTTTCACCGCACTGAAACCGGCTACCAGCGCATCACCGGAAGTCGGCTTGATAAGCGTTGATATCATGCGGATAGTCGTGGTTTTTCCGGCTCCGTTCGGACCTATCAGCGCAAAAATTTCACCCTCGTCAATCGAAAACGACACCTTATTTGCCGCAAGCACCTTTGAATATTGCTTGGAAAGCTCTTTCACTTCAAGAACCATTTGTATTACCTCCTCAAGCCCATATACTGTATATCTTTCAGTATACCACAAGCAAAAATCTTTGTCAATTACCGCTTTCGGCGCACGTAAATATACACAAAAAATCTTTTTAAATACTATTGCAATTTCAGCTTGATTTTGTTATGATATATACAGTTGTAAATTTGCTTTGCAAAATGCATTTATTTAATTTCAGGTGAAAATATGGTTGATTTTGATTTTAAAGAAAAATACAATATAAACGATCTTCTTAACATTCTCGAAATATTGCGAGGGGAAAACGGCTGCCCTTGGGACGCCGAACAAACTCACGAAAGCATTCGCTCAAATTTGCTTGAAGAAGCCTACGAAGCGGCAGACGCAATTGACGAAAACAACGCCGCATTGCAGTGTGAAGAACTTGGCGACGTGCTTTTGCAGGTTGTTTTTCATTGCCAAATCGAAAAGGAAACCTCAAAGCACTATGATTTTGACAGCGTTTGCGATGATATTTGCCAAAAGCTGATTAAAAGACATCCGCACGTTTTCGGCGATGTGGTTGCAAACGATTCGCAAACGGTTTTGAAAAATTGGGACAGTATTAAAAAAGAAAGTAAAAACCAATCTTATACGCAAACGCTTAAAGATATACCGAAAGCTTTGCCGGCACTTATGCGTGCGGAAAAAATCGGAAAAAGAGCGTCACGTGCCAATATGGATTTTGCAAATCAGCAATCTGCGCTTTGCGCTGTTTTCGCCGAGGCAAAAGAGCTTGAATATGCCGCTAATAACGAAAATACAGACCGCACGAAAGACGAACTCGGCGATTTGCTGTTTTCATGCGTAAATTTAGCCAGAAAGCTCGGAATCGATGCCGAAGAAGCTTTGAATGCTTCGTGTGAAAAATTTATCGCAAGGTTTGAAAAAACCGAAGAGCTTGCGCAAAGCGACAATAAAGATATGGCAAAGCTTGATGAAAAAGAGCTTGATTTATATTGGAATAAATGCAAAGAAGAATTTAAACTTTAATCGGAGAACTTTATAATATGAGATTAGACAAATATTTGAAAGTCACAAGGCTTATCAAACGCAGAACCGTTGCCAACGAGGCGTGTGACGCCGGCAAAATCGAGGTAAACGGCAAGGTTGCCAGAGCTTCTTATGACGTTAAAATCGATGATATCATCAAAATCACACTCGGAGCACGCACCCTTACCGTAAAGGTTACCGCCGTTCCCGAATACGCCCCAAAGGACAGCGCCGCCGACAACTATATTATAATCGATGGGCAGTAAAGATAATATGACTTGCGAAAAATCATCATCAACACTATTTTACAACACGGTTGCGCAAAATTTTTACGAAGCGTTGCCTATCGGCGCAGGACGTTTCGGCGCAAGTGTGTATACAGCGCCAAATCAGGACAGGCTCACTCTAAACGAAGATTCGATTTGGTCGGGTGGATATCGCCACAGGAACAACCCAAGCGCTCTCGGCAGCCTTGAAAAGCTGCGTTTTCTTTTACTTTCGCACAAATTTGAAGAGGCGCAGCGGCTGATTCAATCGGATTTTTACGGCGTGCCCACAAATTGCCGCCATTATATGCCCGCAGGTACTTTGTCGATTGATTATCCTGCAATCGGCGAATTTGAAAATTACAGCGCAAGCCTTGATTTAAACGAAGCTGTTGTTTATTCGCAGTTTGATTCCGATTCACTGCACTTTGAACGTGAATATTTCGCTTCGCACGCAGATAACTGCATAATCGCCCGCATCAGCTGTGACAAAGCCGAAAAGCTGTCTTGCACCGTTTCAATCGACGGCAGGGACGATTACTACGACGAAAATCGCCCATATGATGAAAACACGCTGATTTTTTCCGGCTCATGCGGCGGAAAAGACGGTATTTCGTTTCTGTGCGCCATAGCTTTAAAAGCAGAGGGAAAAAATGCCGCATTGCATTTTCACGGCAACCGCCTCTGCGTAGAAAATGCCGATACAATTACAGTTGCCGTCGGCATAAGGTCAAGCTTTTATTCCGAAAACTATTGCAGCCTTGCCGTAAGTGATGTAAAAAATGCGCTGAAATGCGATTATGCCGACTTGAAAAATCGCCATATTGAAGATTATCGCTCGCTTTACAGCAGGTGCTCGCTTACGCTTTGCGACAACTCTAAAATCGAAAACATCGGCGATATGCCGACAAATAAACGAATTGAACGCATTGCCTCAAATTTTGAAAACGTTTCATACAGTGAAAGCGCCCTTGCCGCCGCTTTGGATTCAAACAAAATCTGCCATGATAATAAGCTGATAGAGCTGTATTTTAATTTCGGCAGATATCTTATGATTTCGGCTTCACGTGAAAATTCGTTGCCGATGAACCTGCAAGGAATTTGGAATGAGGATATGTGGCCCGCATGGGGTTCACGATACACAATCAACATAAATATTCAAATGAATTATTGGCCTGCGCAGGTATGCAATCTTTCGCAATGTCACACTCCCCTTTTGCGGCATATTGCAAAAATGCTGCCCCACGGCGAAGAAACCGCAAGGGTTATGTACGGTTGCCGTGGCTTTTGCGCCCACCACAACACCGATATTTGGGGCGACACCGCACCGCAGGACGAGTGGCTGCCCGGAACGCTTTGGCCGTTGGGCGCAGCTTGGCTTTGCCTGCACATTGCCGAACATTATCGCTTCACCTGCGATAAGGAATTTTTGCGTGAATATTTTCCGATTATGAAAAGTGCCTGCCTTTTCTTTGTCGATTTTTTGTATGAAGATGAAAACGGCACGCTTGTTTCCTGCCCTTCTGTTTCGCCCGAGAACACATTTGTCACCGAAAACGGCTTGCAATCAAGCAATTATCACTCCTGTGCGATGGATATGCAGATTATCGGCGCACTTATGAGAGAAACCGTTTTTGCCGCAAATGAACTTTGCGCACATGATGACTTTATCGACCAAATCGAAAACATCCGCAAAAAGCTGCCGAAAATTAAAATCGGCAAATACGGTCAAATTATGGAATGGGCAGAGGATTTTGACGAAGTCGAACCGGGACACCGCCACATTTCACAGCTTTTTGCGCTTTATCCCGACTGTGCGATTTCAACCGAAAAAACGCCCGAGCTTGCAAAAGCCGCACAAAAAACAATCGAGCGGCGGCTGGAGCACGGCGGCGGTCACACCGGTTGGAGCAGGGCATGGCTTATAAATATGTGGGCACGCTTGAAAAACGGTTCACAGGTTTATTCAAATCTGCTGATGCTTATCGGCATTTCGACTTATGCCAACCTTTTGGACAAGCACCCGCCTTTTCAAATTGACGGTAATTTCGGCGGCACTGCCGGCATTGCCGAAGCACTTTTGCAAAGTCACGGCGACATTATCACTTTGCTCCCCGCACTGCCCGAAGAATGGAGCAGCGGCGAAGTGCACAGGCTTTGCGCACGCAGCGGCTTTGAAATAAGCATTAAATGGCACAATTCAAAGCTTGTAAGTGCAAAAATAGTTTCGCTTGCAGGTAACAAACTGTGCCTGAATGCAAATACCGATGCTCGCCTTGAATGCAAGGAAAAATCGCTTTTGCTTTGCGGAAAAACCTTTGAAATTAAAACCGACATCGGAGATGTTTTCTTTATATATACAGATGCAAAAGATGAATAACTACCGTAAATTTATTTTTATTTCAGTAATTTTTGCGGCTCTGCTTTTTCTTCCCTCCTGCTCTGAAATATCAACCGAGCATGAGGAGATGACTACAACAACCGCCGCAGTTACGACAATCACAACAACATCGGTTACAGCTGTCACCACAACCGCAGTGACTACCGTTACAGCGGCAGAGCCGATACGCACAGAATATGAACGAATTGCGCCTGCCGATTTTTCGCAAACTCTTGAAGCCGAAGATTTTGAACTGTTCAACGGAACTTATATCGCCGATGACAAGGGTGATTATTCGGGGCAGGGATATGTTGACGGGTTTTCGTTCAGCACCGAATCCGGCGTGACAATGAAATTTCAATCCCCCTCAAGACAGTATTACGATTTTTCGTTCTATATTCTTTCAACCACCGAAGATGTTGCGAAAGCAAGCGTTAAAATCAGCGAAAACGAATACAGTATCGAGATTTCGCAATCCGACCTTTTTACCGAATATCGCATTGAAAACGTTCTGCTTTCCGCTTCGGATATCGAAATTACTGTTTTGGGCGGATACAACGACTTTTGCCTTGACAGAGTTTCCATATCCAACAATAAAACCTATAAGGATTTATATTTTGATTTGTCACGCAAGCTTTGCAACGATAATGCTACTGACAAAGCAACAGCGCTTTTTGAATTTATATGCAACAATTTTATGCAAAAAACCATGACCGGTCAGTTTGCTTCAAGCGATGCAAATAACGAGCTTGAGCTGATATATCAGGCAACCGGATATTATCCCCTTATCAGAATGGGCGATTTGGGCTGCTATTCGCTCAACGGCGGCGATAATTCATCAGATGAAATTGCAGCTTCGCTAAAATGGAATGAAAACGGCGGCGTTGTGTCGCTTATGTGGCACTGGCTTGCTCCAACGGGTGAACCGACTGTATATGCCGAAAATTCAACCTTTGATTTAAACGCCGCAATCAGCGATATTGCCGATACGGATATCGCCCATATGGATGCGCAAGAGCTTAGCGATGCTCTTGAAAATCAAGAAATTTCGCCCGAAACATACGCACTTGTCAGCGATATTGACAACATTGCGCAACAGCTTTGCATTTTGAAAGAAGCTAATGTGCCGGTGCTCTGGCGACCGCTTCATGAGGCGGGAAACGGCGTGTTTTGGTGGGGTGCTTTCGGTAGCGAAGCTTACCTTGCGCTGTGGGAGCTGATGTTTGAGCGAATGACCGAATATCACGAGCTTGACAACCTCATTTGGGTGTGGAACGGTCAATCCGGCGATTTTCTTGTGCCCGAAGATATGTATGATATCGCTTCGATTGACATCTACACAGCCGAGCCGGACAGTTCATCTCAGTACAAAGCCTTTGCCCTCATGCACGATCTGACATCCGGCAAAAAAGTTATTTCACTGAGCGAGTGCTCGACAATACCCGATATTGCCGCAATGCTTACCGACGGTGCTGTTTGGAGCAGTTTTGGCTTGTGGTACGGTGAATATATCGCCGATGAATACGGCAGACCTTACAGCAGCTTTAACAGCAAGGGATATTTAACAAGCGTTTACAGCTCTGTATACACCTTAACGCTTGCCGACGGCAAGGATATTTACGCAGAAATGCCCGAAGAAGAATGATATTTGCGCCAACAAGCAAATTCAGATATAACAAAAAATTAAGAAAGGCGGTTTTTCACTATGAAATACCAAATTTTCGGAGAACAGAGCATACCCAATCTCCCTTGGCAGGACAAACCCGAGGGATGCAGAGATGTCGTTTGGCGCTACAATGCCAACCCCATCATCAAGCGTGACCATATAATGGTCAAAAAGGCAAACGGCTATTCAGAGCCGTCAAACTCCATTTTCAACAGCTCGGTTGTGCCTTTTGTCAAGGGCGATTACAAATTTGCCGGCGTTTTCCGTGTTGACGACAGGGAAAGGAATATGGAGCTTCACGTTGGCTTCTCAAAGGACGGTATCAACTGGGATATTAACGAAGAACGCATTCATTTTGAATGTGATATTCCCGAAGTTGCGGCTTGGCAGTACGGCTACGACCCCAGAGTTTGCAAGCTTGACGACAGATATATCGTGACCTGGTGCAACGCCTATGGCTGGAAACCCACAATCGGCATTGCTTATACCTATGATTTTGAAACATTTACACAGCTTGAAAATGCATATCTTCCCTTCAACAGAAACGGCGTTATGTTCCCGAGAAAAATCAACGGCAAATATATGATGATGAGCCGTCCCTCCGACAGCGGTCACACTCCGTTTGGCGATATGTTCATCAGCCAGTCGCCCGACTTGACTTTCTGGGGACAGCACAGGCACGTAATGGGTCCCTCTAAGGGCTGGGAATCCACAAAAATGGGCGCAGGTCCGATTCCGATAGAAACCGAGCGTGGCTGGCTTATCTTCTATCACGGCGTTCTCACCTCCTGCAACGGTTATGTATACAGCTTTTCCGCCGCACTGCTTGACAGAGATGAGCCTTGGAAAGTCCTCAAAAGAGGAGCTTCATACCTCCTCAGCCCGCAAGAATACTATGAGCTTGTCGGTGATACCGATGCAGTAACTTTCCCCTGCGCAAATCTTGTTGATGCCGACACCGGCAGAATTTGCATTTACTACGGCTGCGCCGATACCTGCACATCACTCGCTTTTACAACAGTTGATGATGTTATGGATTTTCTTGACCGCAACTCTCAGGTTTGATGTAATATTTAAGATTGCAAAAAATCCGCAAAGAGAAAATTTTCTTTGCGGATTTTTTTACAGCACTACATGATTTTCAGTCAAAACAAAAAGGTCTGCACCAATGGTACAGACCTTAAAATTTTTCGGAAAATCTGGTTATCAGCCCTCAATCGGGAATGCGTCAATTGACATTGAGCAATACTGAAGAATGAGGAGTGCATCAGCTGCTGTGAGAACGCCGTTTCCAACTCCGTCAACATTACCCTGAAGAATGTTGATTTCACCAGGCTCAACCTGATATACGCTTGCCTGCAAGCAGTAAAGAGCGTCATATCCGTCTACATCGCCGTCATCATCCGCATCACCGTAAAGAATGCTGCCGATAAATGTATTGTTGTTTTCATCGGCAAATTTTTCCGCAGCAGAGCCTACACGACCGCGGATAACAACTGCCGGACCATAAACCGTTGCCATTCTTCCGATTGTTGTTACGCTCTCGGGGATTGTTACATCCTTGATGTTGTTGGAATCCTCGTTGCCATATGCAAGGGCGTAAGGTGCGATTTCTTCGGTTCCGTCGGCAACTGTATATGATCTTTCGCCGGGGATTACATAATTAAGAACCTTTCCGTTGGCAGAATATACAGCTGTATTTCCGTCAGTGCTCTTATAGTTGCTGTTTGCGGAATCGATAACGATTGTTTCAAGATTTTCACAGTCGTTAAATGCGGCAAAGTCGATATCTTCAACGCTGTTGGGGATTGTAACTTCGGTCAAA